>NZ_JAVDUX010000003.1:0-390339 GCF_031456575.1 Ancylobacter sp. 3268 | reverse complement strand
AGGCGTGTACGCCAGCGCAAGGTCGCGCTGGTTGGCCAGAGGCTTGGTCGCCTGGATCTCAAGCTTACCAGGACGGGGTAGACGGTGGTAAACCAGCGCACCCGAGCGCAGGTCGTCGGAGATGTAAGAAGCCATGAAACGTTTCCTTCGCCGGAAATTCTGGGCGGAGAATAGGCATTTCGAACTTCGGTACAACGACTTTCCGAATTTGTAATGCTGGTCTTTCGACGGTTGGCTATGGTGGGGCGGCAGCCGGCGGCGAATGAGCGTCGGCGCTGCGAAAACCGGTCTCGGGTCACGGCCTCATGCGTAAGACGTTTCTTGTCGCCCTTGCGGCGCTTCTGCTGGCCGGCGGCGCCGGCTATTTCGGGCTGATCTTCTATGCCGACTACGAAGCCCGACGGCAGATCGACACGCTCATCGCCTCGCTGGCGGCCGACGGCGTCACCGCCCGCCACGGCGATGTCGATTTCGACGTGTTCGACCGCCGCCTCGAGGTGAAGGACATTTCGGTGGAGGCCCCGGGCCAGGGCGCGGTGCGCATCGCCCTGCTCGCCGCCCGTGGGCTCGACCAGCCGGCCGCCGGTCTCGTCGCCGCGCGCGACGTGGAGATCCGCAATCTGGAGGCGGAAGGCCCGCTGCCGCTGGCGCCGAAGGTGCACGGCCGATTCGTTGCGCCGCTGGTGTCGCTCACCGATTTCGTCGGCCCGGCGCAAGTCGCCGTCGCCAGCCCGCAGCCCTGGCCGCTGGTGCTCGCCATCGTCGAGGCCACCCGCATCGGGCGTATCGACATTCCCGCCTCCACCACGGCCACGGTCACCGGCGAGGCCGCGACACGGGTGGAGACCGACGCCACCTATGGCCCGATGACGCTCGAGCGCTTCGAGGGCGGCAAGATCGCCCACATCGGGGTGGACTCCACCAAGCTGCAGATCGGCGGCACCTCGGCGGTGGCGGCGCAGGGCGAGATGGGCGCGGTCGTCGCCGAGAACATCGACATCGTCCCGCTGCTGGCGCTGCTCGATCCGGAGCGGCGGCGGCGCGAGACCGATTTCCGCATCGTCTACGGCTCGCTGCGCGCGCAGGACTACCATTTCCACGCCGACAACGGCACCACCGAGCGATGGGCGGTGATGAGCGTGCGCGACGTCGCCCTCCAGCCCTCCGGCGTTCCGGCGGAGGAGCTGTTCACCATCGGCCAGCGCATCAGCGACATGGCGGCGCAGGGCCGCGAGCCCGCCCCCCAGCAGGTCGCCGAGTTGCTCACCGGCATCGCCGGCGCCTATGACGCGCTGCGCATCGGCAGCGCCAGCTTCGAAGGCCTGGAGACGAAGGAGAAGGACGGCCCCACCGTCGCCGTCAGGTCCATCGCCCTCGGCAAGCTCGACGAGGGCCGGCTCGATCTGCTCGCCGTCGAGGGGCTGACCGGCAAGGAAGCCGATGGCACGGTGTTCCGGCTTGACCGGCTGGCGTTGGGCGGCCTGCATCCGGGCAACACGCTGCGCTTCGCCGCGCAGGTGGCGACCAGCCCGGCGCTTGCCCGCGATCCGTCGACGCTCATGGCGCTGATCGGCATGTTCGCCAGCGTGGAGCTGTCCGGCCTCGAGGCGCCGGTTCCCGGCGCGGCGGAGCCGGCGCGGCTCGACACGCTGTCGCTGTCCTGGGATGCCGCCGCGGGCGCGGTGCCGACCCGCCTCGCCTTCAAGCTGCGCGGCTCCGGCCCCACCGCCGGCCTGCCGCCTGGCAGTCCGATGGCGCTCATCGTGCCGGAGGGCATTTCGCGCGCCAGCCTGTCGGTCGATGTCGCCGCGCGCTGGAATCCCGGCGACAAGGCGGTCATCGTCGAGCCGGTCTATGCCGAGATGTCGGATTCCTTCGCCCTGCACGGCGCGGCGAGGCTGGGCAATGTCGAGGCCGCGGCCTTCTCGCCGGACCCGACGGCGGCGCTCGGCGCCGCGATGGCGGCCAATGTCGACATGGTGCAGCTGACGCTCACCGATTCCGGCCTCTACGACCAGAAGCTCGCCGAGGCGGCGCGCGAGCAGGGCGTGCCGCCGGAGATGCTGCGCCAGCTCTTTGCCGGCTTCGCGGAGATGCTGCTCGGCCCGATGGCCGGCGACCGGCCGGACCTCGATCCGGCGGTGCAGGCCTTTGTCGGCTTCCTGCAGAAGCCGATGAGCACGCTGTCGCTGCGCATCACCCCCCGCGCGCAGACGCTGCCGCTGCTGACCGCGGTGGAGGCGCTGCGCAACGACCCGGCGAGCCTCATCGACGCGGTGAACGTTCAGGTGGTCGATACCCCCTGAACGGCCCGGCCGCTCCGGAACGTCCGCCGCGCATGAAAAAGCCGCGCCCCCTTGCGGGACGCGGCTTGATCGGCATGGCGTGACCGCCGGGTCGGCGGTGAAGCGCCGGCCTCACTTCTCCGGCAGGTTGGTGCGGATATGCAGCTCGCGCAGCTGCTTCGGCGTCGCCGGGGCCGGCGCGCCCATCAGAATGTCCTGCGCCTGCTGGTTCATCGGGAAGATCGAGATCTCGCGCAGGTTCGAGACGCCGCAGAGCAGCATGACGATGCGGTCGACGCCGGCCGCCATGCCGCCATGCGGCGGCGCGCCATACTGGAAGGCGCGGTACATGCCGCCGAAGCGCTCCTTCACCGTCGCCTCGTCATAACCGGCGAGCTCGAACGCCTTCACCATCGTCTCCGGGCGGTGGTTGCGGATGCCGCCGGAGGCGATCTCGTAGCCGTTGCAGGCGATGTCGTACTGGAACGCCTTGATGGTCAGCGGGTCCTGGTTGTTCAGCGCCTCCAGCCCGCCCTGCGGCATGGAGAACGGGTTGTGCGAGAAGTCGACCTTCTTGTCTTCCTCGCTCCACTCGTAGAACGGGAAGTCGACGATCCAGGCCAGCTCGAAGCGGTCGAAATCGACCAATTTCAGCTCCTCGCCCACCTTGGTGCGCGCGGCGCCGGCGAACTTGACGAATTTCTCCGGGTTGCCGGCGACGAAGAAGGCGGCGTCTCCGGCACCGAGGCCGATCTGCTGGCGGATCGCCTCGGTGCGCTCCGGACCGATATTATTGGCGAGCGGACCGGCGCCCGGAATTTCCGAAGAGTCCTGCCCCTCGCGCCACATGATGTAGCCGAGCCCCGGCTGGCCCTCGCCCTGCGCCCAGGAGTTCATGCGGTCGCAGAAGGCGCGCGAGCCGCCGGTGGGGCCGGGGATCGCCCACACTTCGTTCTTGGGGTCTTCGAGCATGCGCGCGAACACCTTGAAGCCAGAGCCGCGGAAATGCTCGGACACGTCCTGCATCACCAGCGGGTTGCGCAAATCCGGCTTGTCGGTGCCGTACTTCCGCAGCGCCTCGGCATAGGGGATGCGCGGCCAGTCCTTCGTCACCGGCTTGCCGCCGGCGAAGTCCTCGAACACGCCGGTGATCACCGGCTCGACGGCAGCGAACACGTCCTCCTGCTCGACGAAGCTCATCTCCAGGTCGAGCTGGTAGAACTCGCCGGGCAGCCGGTCGGCGCGCGGGTCCTCGTCGCGGAAGCAGGGGGCGATCTGGAAGTAGCGGTCGAAGCCGCTCATCATGATCAGCTGCTTGTACTGCTGCGGCGCCTGCGGCAGCGCGTAGAAGGTGCCGGGGTGGATGCGGCTCGGCACCAGGAAGTCGCGCGCGCCCTCCGGCGAGGAGGCGGTGAGGATCGGCGTCTGGAACTCGAAGAAGCCCTGCCCCTTCATCCGCGTGCGCATGGCGTCGATGATGGCGCCGCGCGTCATGATGTTCTTGTGCAGCTTCTCGCGGCGCAAATCGAGGAAGCGGTAGCGCAGCCGCGTCTCCTCGGGATAGTCGATGTCGCCGAACACCGGCAGCGGCAGCTCGGCGGCGGGGCCGAGCACCTCGATCTCGGTGGCGTAGAGTTCGACCTCGCCGGTCGGCAGCTCGGCATTGGTGGTGCCCTCCGGCCGGTTGCGCACCCGGCCGTCGACGCGGATCACCCATTCGGCGCGCACGGTCTCGGCCAGCTTGAAGGCCGGGCTGTCGGGATCGACCACCACCTGGGTCAGGCCGTAATGGTCGCGCAGGTCGATGAACAGCACGCCGCCATGGTCGCGGATGCGGTGGCACCAGCCGGAGAGCCGCGCAGTGGCGCCGACATCGCCTGAGCGAAGGGCCCCGCAGGTGTGCGAGCGATAGCGATGCATGGCGTAACCTCAAACCGGAACGGCGGACGAACGAAAACACCCCTCCGCAGGGTGGCCTCTTCAGGCCGCGGAGGGGTGCAACGCAAGCTCGGCTTTGTCAAGGAAGGGCGGGAAATATCCCGCCTATCGCCGCGCGGAATGCCTCACGGCAGATAGGTCAGCGTCATCTCGGCAACGCCCAGCGCCAGCGAGGCGCCGATATTGCCCTCGACCGAGACCGGGTTGAGCGCGATCGACTTGTCGGTGCCGACCAGCGCATTGGCACCGACGCCGACGCCGAGCGCCACATCGGCGGAGACGCCGGCATATTTGCCGCCGAGCGCGCCGGGCGCCACGCTCTTGGTCAGCGCCGCCACGCCCCAGGTCATCATGCCCGCGCCGGTGACGCCGAGATCGAGCCCCACCCGGCTGATCACGCCCTTGTAGTTGGCGTCGGGACCGTTCACCGGCTTGAAGGTGCAGCTCAGCTCCTGCTTCGAGGAGACAATCATGCTGATGCTGGCACCGACGCTGCACACCAGCACGCCGGCATCCACGCGCTCGGCCGCCGAGGCCGGAGCGCTGGCGGCAACCGCCGCGAGGGAGAGAGCGAAGAGCGTCTTCTTCATGGTCGGGGATTCCTGTTGAGGAGCGGCCTTCAGCCGGACGCTCGTACCGGCGGACACTAGCGCGCCATGGTTAACGCTTTCGCAAGGTCATGACGAATTCACGGTCGTTTCCGATCGTTTCTTCGGCTATGAAATTGCCACTATGGACATGATCACCACTACTGATTCCCTCGCCGCCGCGTGCGAACGCCTTTCCCGGCATCCCTTCGTCACCGTCGACACCGAATTTCTGCGCGAAAGCACCTTCTGGCCGAAGCTCTGCGTCGTGCAGCTCGCCTCGACAGAGGAAGCGGTGGTGGTCGATGCCATCGCCGAGGGAATCGACCTCGCCCCGCTCTTCGCGCTGATGGCGAACGAGAAGGTGCTGAAGGTGTTCCATGCCGGCCGGCAGGACATCGAGATCGTATGGCACCTCGCCGGCATCATCCCGCATCCGGTGTTCGACACCCAGGTGGCGGCGATGGTGCTCGGCCATGGCGACAGCATTTCCTACGACCAGCTGGTGCAGCGGCTCACCGGCGCCGTGCTCGACAAGTCGCTGCGCTTCACCGATTGGTCGCGCCGCCCGCTCTCCGTCGCCCAGATCACCTATGCCGAGGCCGACGTCACCCATCTGCGCGATGTGTACCGCAAGCTCGACGCCGATCTCGTCAAGCGCGGCCGCAGCGAATGGGTGACCGAAGAGATGGCGGTGCTGATCTCGCCGGACACCTACCGCCAGGAGCCGGAACGCGCCTGGGAGCGGCTGCGTTCGCGGGTGCGCAAGCCGAAGGACCTCGCGGTGCTGATGGAGGTCGCCGCCTGGCGCGAGCGCGAGGCGCAGGCGCGCGACATCCCCCGCTCGCGCATCCTCAAGGACGAGGTGCTCGGCGAGATCGCCGCCCAGCACCCGACCACGCCCGAGCGGCTCGCCGGCCTGCGCTCCATTCCGAAGGGCTTCGAGCGCTCGCGCACCGGCGAGCAGATTCTCGAGGCGGTGCGCGCCGGCCTCGCGCGCGACCCCAAGAGCCTGCCGGAGATCGAGCGCGAGCGCCCGCTCTCCAACGGCGCCTCGGCGACGGTGGAGCTCTTGAAGGTGCTGCTGCGCATGACCTCGGAGCAGCACGGCGTCGCCGCCAAGGTGATCGCCACGGTGGACGACCTCGAGCGCATCGCCGCCGATCACGAGCCGCAGGTGGCGGCACTGGCCGGCTGGCGACGCGAGCTGTTCGGCGAGAAGGCTCTGGCATTGAAGGACGGCCGCCTGGCGCTCGCCATGCAGCGCGGCCGCGTCATCGCCCTGCCGCGCCCGGCCGAATGATGCCGCCGCTATACCGCGGCGGGCGCTGAGCACCGCCGGCTTAGCTGCGCCACCTCTGCCAACGGCGCGGCGCGCGGCCGACGCCTCAGGTCACCACCGCCACCTCGCGGCCGATCAGCCGGCCGAGGGTGCGCAGCCGGCTGGTCACCCGCTCGCCGGCCAGCGGCGCGAGATCGTCTTCGAGACGCAGCAGCAGCTTGCCCTTGTCCACCGTCATCGGCGCCACCGGCAGCGTGCCCGGCATGGCGGCGGACAGGATGTAGCCCACCCGCATGGCCGCCCCGAGAATACGTGCCCGGTCGAGCAGCCGCGTCGAGACCAGTTCGCGGATGCGCGGCGAGAGATCCTCGTCGACCAGCCCCATGTGGCGGTAATAGATCGCCAGCGCCAGGAAGGCGCGGCCGGGATGGTCGAGGCCGATGAAAGAGGCGTGGGCGATCAGGTTGAGGCTCTGCTCGCCGCGATAGTCGGGATGCGCCCGCCAGCCGATATCGGCGAGCAGGCAGGCGGCGTGGCGCAGCCGCTTTTCCTCGTGGCTCTCCTCGATGCCGGACGAGGCCATGAACCGATCGGTCCAGGCAAAGAGCTCCTCGCCATGAACAGGCGAGCGCGAGCGCAGCTCGTTGAGCTCGGCGGCGGCGGCGATCAATGGGTCGATCTTGCGCTCCGCCGCGTCCAGCTCCTCGAACAGCAGCCCCTCGCGCACGCCCTGCGCCGAGATGTAGACGGATTCCGGCTTGCCGATGCGCAATATGTGCTCCAGCACCACCGCGCCGTAGCCGAGCAGCGGCTGGCGCACGTCGGACACGGTGTCGATGCGCGACAGCGTGTCGATCGGCACCCGGCGGATCAGGCGCACGAACTCCAGCGCCTCCTTGGCCGGGATGACATAGCCATGCATCACATGCAGCGGGTAGCCGCGCTGAAACATGTGCAGTCGCGCCAGCGCGCGCCAGGTGCCGCCCACGGCGTAGAAGATGCGGCCCTTCAGGTGTTCCAGCCGCGGATCCTTGGCCAGCGCGTCCTTGACGATCTTGTCGGCCTTCTTCAGCGAACGGCCGGAGCGCTCCTGCAAGGCCAGCCCGCCGAGCTGGAAGGTCACCCCCGGTCCGATGTGCTGGCCGTGCACGTCGGCCAGCTCCAGCGAGCCGCCGCCGAGATCGCCGACCACGCCATTGGCATGGTGGACGCCGGAGATGATGCCGAGCGCCGAGAGCTGCGCCTCGCGCTTGCCGGAGAGCAGTTCCACCTCGGTGCGGCAGATTTCCCGGCAGGCGGCGATGAACTCGCCGCCATTCTCGGCATCGCGCGCGGCGGCGGTGGCGATCACCCACACCGTGCCGACGCCCATGCGGTCGCACAGGCCGCGAAAGCGCCGCAGCGCCGCCAGCGCCTTGGCCACGGCGTCGGTGTTCAGCCGGCCGGTGGTCGCCACCTCGCGGCCGAGGGCGCAGGAGGCCTTCTCGTTGAAGATCGGCGTCGGCGAGCGCGCCAGCCGTTCGTAAACGACGAGGCGCACCGAGTTGGAGCCGATGTCGATCACCGCCACCGGCGTACCTGAGACGAGGCCGGTGGAGGCCTCGTGGGTCACGTTTTTCATGCTGTCACGTATTGCGGCCGCGGCGGCGGATGAGGTTGCGCGGCGAGGAATCCTTGAGCGACTTGCCACGTCCCGACAGGCTCGGATTGGTCATGAAGTACTGCTGTGCGTTGAAGGGCTCGACACCCTCGTCGGGAACTATGCGTTGCGAGGACCCGTCCGGCAAGACGCGCCAGCTCTGCTGGTTGTCCTCGAAATTGGCGACCAGGATCTGGTCGAGGATCTGCATGTGCACGGTCGGGTTGGTGATCGGGCACAGCGATTCGACGCGCCGGTCGAGATTGCGCGGCATCAGGTCGGCGGAGGAGATATACACCGCCGCCTCGGCATGCGGCAGGCCGTGGCCGTTGCCGAAGCAGTAGATGCGCGGATGTTCGAGGAAGCGCCCGACGATGGATTTCACCCGGATGTTGTCGGAAAGCCCGGGCACGCCGGGGCGCAGGCAGCAGATGCCGCGCACGATGATGTCCACCGCCACCCCCACCTGGCTCGCCCGGTAGAGCGCGTCGATGATGGTGGGATCGACCAGCGCGTTCATCTTCAGCCAGATCGCCGCCGGCTTGCCTGCCTTGGCGAAGCCGATCTCGGCGGCGATATGGTCGAGGATGCGCGATTTCAGCGTCAGCGGCGACACCGACATCGCCTCGAGCTCGGCCGGCTCGGCATAGCCGGTGATGAAGTTGAAGATCCGCGCCACGTCGCGGCCGATCACCGGGTCGGCGGTGAAGAAGGACAGGTCGGTATAGATGCGCGCGGTGACCGGGTGGTAGTTGCCGGTGCCGACATGGCAGTAGCTGGTGAGCGCCCCGCCCTCGCGCCGCACCACCAGCGACAGCTTGGCGTGGGTCTTCAGCTCCAGGAAGCCGAACACCACCTGCACGCCGGCGCGCTCGAGGTCGCGGGCCCAGCGTATGTTGGCCTCCTCGTCGAAGCGCGCCTTCAGCTCGACCAGCGCGGTGACCGACTTGCCGGCCTCGGCCGCCTCGGCCAGCGCCTTGACGATCGGGCTGTCGGAGGAGGTGCGGTACAGCGTCTGCTTGATGGCGACGACGTTCGGGTCGCGCGCCGCCTGCCGCAGGAACTGCACCACCACGTCGAACGATTCGAAGGGATGGTGGACGACGAGGTCTTTCTCGCGGATCGCCGCGAAGCAATCGCCGGCATGGTCGCGGATGCGCTCGGGGAAGCGCGGGTTGTAGGGCTTGAACTTGAGGTCCGGCCGGTCGATGCCGACCAGCTGGCTGAATTCGTTGAGCGCCAGCACGCCGTCGACGAGGAAGATCTCGTCCTCGGCGACGCCGAGCTCGCGGGCGACGAAATTGCGCAGCTCCTCCGGCATGGTGGCATCGACCTCCATGCGGATCACCTGGCCGAGGCGACGGCGCTTCAGCGCCGTCTCGAACTGGCGCATCAGGTCCTCAGCCTCCTCCTCGACTTCGAGATCGCTGTCGCGGATGACGCGGAAGCTGCCATGGCCCTTCACCTGGTAGCCGGGGAACAGGCGGCCGATGAACAGGCCGATCATCTGCTCCAGCGTGATGAAGCGCGCCGCCCCGCCCTCGCCGTCCGGCAGCCGGATGAAGCGGTCGATCTTGGCCGGCACCCGGATCAGCGCGTTCATCGTCCGCCCGTCATGGATCCGTGCCAGCTGCAGCGCCAGCGAGAAGCCGAGATTGGGGATGAACGGGAAGGGATGCGCCGGGTCGATGGCGAGCGGCGTCAGCACCGGGAAGACCCGGGTGAGGAAGAAATCGTCCAGTACCGTCCGGTCGCTCTTCTGCACCTCGGCGCCGTCCACCAGCACGATGCCGGAGCCGGCCAGCTCGCTGCGCAGCTCGCGCCAGCGGGCCTGCTGGTCATGGCCCAGTTCGGCGACGTCGGCGGCGATCAGCGGCAGCTGCTCGGCCGGGGTCAGCCCGTCCGGGCTCTTGCCGGTGAAGCCCTCGCGCAGCTGCTCCTTCAGGCCGGCGACCCGCACCATGAAGAACTCGTCGAGATTGTTCGCCGAGATCGACAGGAAGCGCAGCTGCTCCAGGAGAGGGTGCGCGCGGTTGGAGGCTTCCTCCAGCACGCGGCGGTTGAACTGCAGCCAGGAAAGCTCGCGGTTGATGAAGCGCTCCGGCGAGGCCATCAGGTCCTCCTCGAGCTGTCGCTCGATGACGGCCGGCTCGGTCGCGTTCGCGTCGGTGGTGCTCACCTCGGTCTCCATCACGGCTATGGGCTCCGCCTCCTGGACATTTTCGAGAACCTGCGGTGCCTTTTTCCGGCGGGAAGGTCGCCGGGCTTCATGACGGCTGGATGACATGGAACGCTTCAACTCCGGTCAATCTCTTTCATCGACGTCGCGGCTGTCGTCGCCGTCGTCGTCCGGGCCTGATAAAGTCTGCTTGCGCAGCAGCTCGGCGGCGAGCGCGCGGGTCAATGGCCGCTTGCGCGCCAGCGCCTCGCGGTCGAGCTCGGCGATCAGCGTCCCGATCGCGGCATAGGAGCGCTCGACCCGCGCCATCAGATAGCCGATCAGCGCCTCGTCCGGCGTGATCTGCCGGTCGGCGAACAGTTTCACCGCCACCGCCGCCAGCAGCGCGTCGTCCGGCGCGCCGAGCCGCACTGCCGGCATCGCCCGCAGCCGCGAGGCGAGGTCGCGCGTCGCCACGGTTTCGGCGAGCGCCGCCGGCAGATGGCGGGAGGTGACGAGAAGGTGCGCGAGCTGTTCGCCGACCAGATTGAGCAGGTGGAACAGCGCCGCCTCGTCGAGCCCGCCCTCCCCCAGATCCTCCAGCACCAGCGCCCCGGCCGCCAGCACCGCCGGCACCGTCTCGCGGGTCAGCTGCGCCGCCGGCAGCACCGGTGCGCCGCTCGCTTCGGCGAACAGCGCCGCGAGATGCGACTTGCCGGCGCCGGCCGGGCCGGTGATCGCCACCGCCCGCGCCGGCCAGTCCGGCCAGCGGTCGATCAGCGCCAGCGCCGGCTCGTTCGCCGGGCCGACGAGGAAATCGGCGCGCGTGCGGTTCTCCACCGGCGGCAGGTCGAGCGGCAGCTGCCGGGTGGAAGCATCGCGGGTGGAAGAATCGCGGATAGCGGCATCGCGGACGGACATGGATCAGCGGACCTCCGAGCCGGCGTCGGGCTCGCCTTCGTCCTCGCCGGTATAGAGCGGGCTGTGAAGATATTGCCGGATGGCGAAACGCGCCAGCACGCCCACGGCGGCGGCAAGCGGCACCGCCAGCAGCAGGCCGAGGAAGCCGAGCAGATAGCCGAAGGCGAGCAAGGCGAACATCAGCCACACCGGGTGCAGCCCTACGCTGTCGCCCACCAGCTTGGGCGACAGGATATAGCCCTCGATGAACTGGCCGAACACGAAGATGCCGATGACGAGCCCGATCATCGAATAGTCGGGGAAGAACTGCACGATGGCGACGCCGCCGGCGAGCAGCAGGCCGGTGAGCGAGCCGACATAGGGGATGAAGGTGATGATGCCGGAGACCAGGCCGATGACGAAGCCGAAGTTCAGCCCGGTCAGCGTCAGGCTCACCGCGTAGAAGGCGCCGAGGATCAGGCAGACCATCGACTGGCCGCGCACGAAGCCGGCGATGGCGCGGTCCATTTCGCGGGCCAGCTGGCGGATCTTGTCGCGGTTCTTCACCGGCAGCCAGGAATCGACCTTAGCCACCATGTCGTTCCAGTCGTTCAGCATGTAGAACGCGACGACGGGGGTGATGACCACCAGCGAGAACAGCGAGATCAGCGCCTGCCCGCCGGTCCAGATCGACTGCACGAAGGAGAGAATGTAGGAGGCGCCCTGCGTCACCAGCTGGCTCAGGCTCTGCTGGATGTTCGGCAGCCGGTCGCCGACCACCGATTTCAGCCAGCGCGCGCCCTCCCCGGTCACCATGTTCTGCAGCTTGACGATATATTCCGGCAGCCGCTCCAGGAAGGCGGAGAACTGGGCGCCGAAGATCGGCACCACCAGAAGCAGCAGCAGGATGCCGAGCAGCAGCGTCAGGGCGATGGCGACGAGCGAGGCCACCAGCCGGTTGACGCCCAGCCGCTCCAGATGCGTCGTCACCGGGTTGAGGAAATAGGCCAGCGCGAGGCCGGCGACGAAGGGCAGCAGCACGCCGCTGAGCAGCCAGCAGATCAGCACGATGGCCGTGAGGAAGCTCAGCCAGAACGTCACCTGCTTGTGCCACGTCATGCGGTTCGACCGATCCTTGCTGCCACGCTGCGTCACCCGCATTGATATCAGGAATTATTGCGGCGCGATCACGTCTCCCCGCAATTCAGCGGGCGAGATGCCGGCTCCATTCGAAAAGATAGGCGAGCGCCGAGATCGCCGTGAGGCCGGCGACCAGCACCAGCCCCACCTCATAGGCATTGCCGAGCGGTATGCTGAAGCCGGTGGCCCCCAGCATCAGCGCCGCAAAGCCGATCTGCGCCGCCGTGTTGAGCTTGGAGACGATCAGCGGCCGGATCGTCACCGGCTGCTCCATCGCCCACGAGGCCGCCACCGCGCCGATGATCACCACGTCGCGCACCACCACGGCGAGCGTGAGCCAGCCCGGCACCTGGCCGGTCAGCGCCAGCGCGACATAGATCGAGACCAGCAGCGCCTTGTCCGCCACCGGGTCGAGATAGGCGCCAAGCTCGCTCTGCATGTTGAAGTGTCGGGCGATGAACCCGTCCACCGCATCGGAGATGCCGGCGGCGAGGAAGATCCAGAAGGCCAGCGCGACGCGGTCGTCGGCGATGGCCCACACCACCGCCGGCACGGCGAACAGGCGCAGGATGGTGATGGCGTTGGGCAGGTTCACGTCGGGTGAGGCTCCTTCCTGCCGACATAGTGCGCGCCGCGGGGCTTGCCAAGGCGGGAGGCATCGCCCCTCCGTCTCGGCCTCAGGCCAATGCCTCACACCGCCCCCGACAATCCTCCCGCGCCGGGACGGGGGACGGCGGCGTCGGAAAGCCGAAGATCGGCAGGCGCACGGCTGAACGGCGGATCGATTTCCTGACGGCGGGGTGCGCCCGGCCGGTCATGCACAGGCGATCTTGCCACGACATGCGAGCGGCTCTCTACCTGTCCATCCGATGACTTATGCGAGCGGGGTGGGCACGCGAACTCCGGCGCCGATGCTCCCGCCGTCGGATATTCGCCGCGTTCGCCGCCGAGGTGGCGTGGCTGCCCCATGCCGGCCTCCCGGATCCGCGCCCGTCCGCCTCGCGGAGGACGGACCGCGCGCTTGACAGGCCCGGCGGCCGGCCGTTTCCCTGCCCGTCCCATCGCCGAGAGACACAGCAGGCCCGAATGTCCCACGACGACCCGCTCTATACCGATGCCGCGCTGGTGGCGTTCTACGATGCCGAGAACCAAGGTGGCGCCGACATGGCCTTCTGCACGAAGCTGGCGCGTGGTGTCGGCTCGGTGCTCGATCTCGGCTGCGGAACCGGCAGCTTCCTCGCCGGCCTCGACGCGCCGCAGCGCGTCGGCGTCGATCCGGCCGCCGCCATGCTCGATATTGCCCGCGCCCGGCCGGGCGGCACCGACGTCGAATGGATCGAGACGGATGCCCGCCGGCTGGATCTCGGTCGCCGGTTCGAACTGGTGGTGATGACCGGCCACGCCTTTCAGGTGTTCCTCGGCGAAGACGACCAGCGCGCCGCCCTCGCCACCATCGCCCGCCATCTGGCCCCCGGCGGCCGGTTCATCTTCGACAGCCGCAACCCGGCCGGGCGGGAATGGGAGGAATGGCAGCCGCACAATTCGCGCCGCCGCGTGGTCCATCCCCGCCATGGCGAGGTCGAGGCGTGGAACAGCGCCGTCCACGACGCGGCCACCGGCATCGTCACCTATGACACCTTCTACCGGCTCGGCGATGGCCGCGAGCTCGCTGCCGCCAGCCGCATCCGCTTCACCCCTCGCGACGAGCTGGCCCGATTGATTGCCGGGGCCGGCCTCGCGGTCGAGCGCTGGTTCGGCGACTGGAGCGGCCGGCCCTTCGACGAGGACGCGCCGGAAATCATCCCCCTCGGCCGCCTCGGCTGACAAGCACCTGATGGGGCGCTCGAAAATGGGGGCCGTAAGGAGGAAAACCGTGCGGGATCATTGCCTTTCTCCCTCTCCCCGTCGGGAGATGGGTGGGGTGAGGGGCCTTCTTCGCCCCGCAATCGCGTCTCCCCACACCGGCCCGCTTAGCCGACCACCTGTCCTCCACACTGGACGACGCGGCAACGGCCGAGTCGGGCGCGAAGGGAAACCAGCCGCCCGGCGGCGAGGATGCGCGCCTCAGATCCGACCGATCCGGGCAAAGCCCACCGTGACGTCGCCGCCCCGGCGTGGCACAAGGCGGCATCCTGCCGCCTGCCGTGGTAACCGCCCATGCACGCCCCCGCCGAGCCTTCCTCCGCCGGTCCCTCCCCGGCCCTGCGCGCCTCCGTCGTCACCTCCGCCGTCGTCGCCGCTCTGGTCGGCTTCGGCGGCACGCTCGCCCTCATCATCGCCGCCGCGCAGGCGGTGGGATCCACCCCGGCGCAAACCTCCTCGGCGGTGATCGGCCTCTGCCTGTCGATGGCGGTGACCTCGGCGGTGCTCGGCTGGCGCTATCGCATGCCGATCATCGCCGCCTGGTCGACGCCGGGCGCGGCGCTGATCGCCGGCTCGCATGGCCTCACCCCCCACAGCGCGGTCGGCGCCTTCCTGCTCGCCGCCGTGCTCATCCTCACCACCGCGGCGGTGAAACCGCTCGGCGCGCTGGTGCAGCGCCTGCCGGTGGCCATCGCCGCCGCCATGCTGGCCGGCGTGCTGTTCCGCTTCTGCACCGCCGTCTTCACCTCCGCCCAGGCCGATCCGCTGCTGGTGCTGCCGCTGATCGCGATGTTCCTCATCGCCCGGCGCATCAGCCCGTTCGGCGCGGTGCTGATGATCCTGACGCTCGGCATCGCCCTCGCCTTCTTCCTCGGCCGCGTCGGGCCGCTCCCGGACGGCTTCCCCGCCCCCGCGCTCACGATCATCCGGCCGGATTTCGATATGGAGGCGCTGATCGGCATCGGCGTGCCGCTCTATATCGTCACCATGGCGTCGCAGAACCTCCCCGGCCTCGCGGTGCTGCAGGCCGCTGGCTATCGGCCGCCCACCCCGCCGATTCTCGCCGTCACCGGCCTCGCCTCGCTGGTCACCGCCTTCGTCGGCTCGCTGAGCACCAATCTCGCCGCCATCACCGCCTCGATCTGCACCGGGCCTGATACCCATCCCGATCCGGCGAAGCGCTGGCTGGCGAGCCCCTTCTACGCCCTGTCCTATCTGGTGCTCGCCGCCGGCGGCGCCTCGCTGGTGGCGTTGATCACCGCGCTGCCCTCCGGCCTCATCGCCGCCTTTGCCGGCCTCGCCTTGCTCGGGCCGCTCGTCAACGCCCTCGGCACCGCGATGAGCGACGGCGCCCGCCGCTTCCCGGCGGTGCTGACGCTCGCCGTCACCGCCTCCGGCGTGTCGATGCTGGGCATCGGCTCGGCCTTCTGGGGGCTGGCGGCCGGGCTCATGGCGCTCGGCATCGATCGCGCCGGCCGTCATTGAGGCCGCCTCGGCTTGCCCCCCGCCCGATAAGCGGTTAATCCGCGTGCTTTCTGATCAAGGGGCGCAACATGAGCGGCAACGGCCAGGGTCTCAGCTATCGCGATGCGGGCGTCGACATCGATGCCGGCAACCGGCTCGTCGACCTGATCAAGCCGCTGGTGAAAGCCACCCGCCGCCCCGGCGCCGATGCCGATATCGGCGGCTTCGGCGGCGTGTTCGATCCCAAGGCCGCCGGCTTCAAGGATCCGCTGATCGTCGCCACCACCGACGGCGTCGGCACCAAGCTGAAGATCGCCATCGAGACCGGCCGCCACGACACCATCGGCATCGATCTCGTCGCCATGTGCGTCAACGATCTGGTGGTCCAGGGCGCCGAGCCGCTGTTCTTCCTCGACTATTTCGCCACCGGCAAGCTCGCCCCCGAGGTCGGCGCCAAGATCGTCGCCGGCATCGCCAAAGGCTGCACCGAGTCCGGCTGCGCGCTGATCGGCGGCGAGACCGCCGAGATGCCCGGCATGTATGCCGAGGGCGATTACGACCTCGCCGGCTTCTCGGTCGGCGCGGTGGAGCGCGGCGAATTGCTGCCGCGCGCCGATATCGGCCCCGGCGACGTGCTGCTCGGCCTCGCCTCCTCCGGCGTGCATTCCAACGGCTATTCGCTGGTGCGCCGCATCGTCGAGCGCTCCGGCCTCGGCTGGGACGCCCCGGCCCCCTTCCATGCCGGCCAGTCGCTCGGGGAGGCGCTGCTCACCCCGACCCGGCTCTATGTGAAGCCCGCCTTGTCGGTGATCCGCGAGACCGGCAAGGTGAAGGCGCTCGCCCACATCACCGGCGGCGGCCTCACCGAGAACCTGCCGCGCGTGCTGCCCAAGGGCACCATCGGGCGAATCGACCTCGACGGCCTGCCGCTCCCGCCGGTGTTCCGCTGGCTGGCGCAGACCGGCGGCGTGGCGGCCGAGGAGATGCTGCGCGCCTTCAATTGCGGCGTCGGCATGGTGGTGGTCTGCGCCTGCGAGCATGCCGAGACGGTGGCGGACGCCTTTGCCGATCAGGGCGAGGAGGTGATCCACCTCGGCGCCATCGAGCCCGGCGAAGGCGCGGCGCATGTCGTCTATGACGGCGTGCTCGACCTGGACCTCCCCCTGTGAGCACGCCCCGCATCGCCGTGCTCATCTCCGGGCGCGGCTCCAACATGATGTCGCTGATCGAGGCGGCGGCCGTACCCGGTTTTCCCGGCGAGATCGCCTGCGTGATCTCCAATCGCCCGGAGGCGCATGGCCTGGTCCGCGCGCAGGCCTGCAACATCCCCGCCCGCGCCGTCGACCACACCGCCTTCCGCGATGCCGCCGGCAAGGCCGACCGTGCCGGCTTCGATGCCGCCCTCGACGCGGCGCTAGAGGAGGAACGGATCGATCTGGTCTGCCTCGCCGGCTTCATGCGCCTGCTCACCCCCGCTTTCACGCGCAAATGGGCCGGCCGGATGATCAACATCCATCCCGCCCTGCTCCCCAGCTTCAAGGGCCTGCACACCCATGAGCGGGCGCTGGCGGAGGGGGTGAAGATCCACGGCTGCACCGTGCATTTCGTCACCCCGGAGATGGATGTCGGCCCGATCATCATGCAGGCGGCGGTGCCGGTGCTGGAGGGCGACGACGCCGATACGCTCGGTGCCCGCGTGCTGGCGCAGGAGCACGTCATCTACCCCGCCGCGCTGCGCCTGGTCTGCGAGGGCCGCGCGCGCATCGAGGGCAATGTGGTGCGCATCGACGCGTTCGAACTCGCCACCCATGCCCTTGTGGTGCCGCCGGCCGGCTGATCGGCCACCGCCTCAGGCGATCCCTACCGCCCGCACGGTCGGCTCCTCGCCCGCCGCCTCGTCATCGGCGGGCGTAATGCTCACCTGCATCCCGGTCATCTCCGCATCGCCGTGAATGGTGGCGAAGGCCGCATCCGCCGCGTCACGGCCGACGCCGATGCGCACCAGCCCTTGCAGGGCCGCCTGCCGGGTCGGGTCGAACAGGTACCAGCTGTCGCCGAGATAGACTTCGAACACCGCGTGGAAATCCGGCGGGTCGAGCTGCCAGGCATAGGCGCTGGCGAAGCGGGCGGGAATGCCGAGCGCCCGGCAGAAGCTGATGCCGAGATGGGCGAAGTCGCGACACACGCCGGCGCGCAGCACCATGGTGTCATAGGCCGAGGTCTGTGCGTCGGAAGCGCCCCGCACGTAATCGACATGGTCGTAGATCCAGTTGCAGATCTGCGTCACCCGCGAATGGCCGGGCGGCAGGCCGCCGAATTCGCGCTGCGCGAAGCGGCCGAGCAGGTCGGCCTGGCAATAGCGGCTCGGATTGAGATAGGGCGCCACCTCCAGCGGCAGTTCGGCGATCGCGACTTCCGGCACGGTCGCCGGGTCGGCATCGTGCATGTTGAGTTCGATATGGCCGTTATAGCCGACGCTGAACGTGCCGGGCTCGGCGACGACGCGCACGAAGCGGGTGCCGCTGTCGTTCGCCACATGGCGATCGAGCGCCAGCGGCGGCTCAAGCACCAGGTTCTCGGCGAGAACCTTCTGGTTGCGCAAGGCTGCGGCCTCGACGTTCAGCACGAAGACGGTGGTTGAGCGCACCTCATAATCGAGGCGGGAGGAGACATTGAATTGCATGGGAGCATCCGGGCGTCGGGAGATTACCTCCTAGACGCACGAACCCGCTGCGGGTTCCATCGCCGCTGCCGATGCCGCTGATGCCTGGGTCCGATGCGAGATCGGGCGCGCCCGGAACGTCTCCAATTCCGTCGCCGGCATCACCTTGTCGCCGCCGGCCGACCCAAGCCCGCTCGAGCGCGGCCGCAAGCCTCACCCGGCCGAGACCCTTGCGCCCCCTCAGGCCACCCGTGTGATCCGCACCCGGTTGTCGTGCAGCGCCGCACCGCCGACCGGCGCCACCGGATCGGCGCCGGTCAGCGTATTGATGCCCCGCCCCCCGACATGCCGGCCATTCGGCCAGATCGATTCCGCCACCACCACCCCGCGCCGCAGCCCGTCGAACGGCACCGCGTGCAGGATCACCGAGCCGCGCGCGCTGGTCACCTCCACCGCGTCGTCGGCGGCGATGCCCAGCGCCGCGGCGTCCTCAGGATGGATCATCAGCGTCGGCCGCTTCTCGCGGGCCAGCGAACCGGGTGTTTCGGTGAAGGTGGAATTGAGGAAGTTTCGCGCCGGCGCCGTCACCAGCCGGAAAGGGAATTCCGGCGTCGCTTCCTCGATCACCGCCCAATGGTCGGGGAAGCTCGGCATGTCGGCGACCGGCCCGAATTTGCCCGGCGATTTGAACGGCACCTTGGCCCAGTCCGGCTTCAGCCGGAACTTGCCGTCCGGCCACGAGAAGCCCTTGAGGAAATGCGCCGTCTCGAAATCCGGCTGCACGTCAAGGAAGTGCGTCTGCTCCAGTTCCTCGACCGTGCCGCGCCCGGTCGCCTGCAAGGTCCAGTCGACGATCTCGCGCGAACTCATCTCGAAGCCGCGATGCCGCGCCCCCAGTCGCTCGGCCAGCGCGCAGATGAGCTGGTGATTGGAGCGGCACTCCCCGGGCGGCTCCACCAGCTTGGGGCCGAGGGTGACATACTGGTTGCCGCCGCCCTGGTAGATGTCGTCATGCTCGGTGAACATGGTCGCCGGCAGCACGATGTCGGCCATCGCCGCCGTCTCGGTCATGAACTGTTCGTGCACGACCACGAACAGATCCTCGCGAGCGAAGCCGGCGCGCACCTTCTCCTGCTCGGGAGCGACGGTCACCGGGTTGGTGTTCTGGATCAGCATGGCGGCGACCTTCGGTCCACCGGCCAGCGCCTCCTCCTCGCCGCACAGAATGGCGCCGATGCGCGACTGGTCGAGCTGGCGCGTGCTTCTGGGCTCACCGGACGCCGGTTCGGTCCGACCATACACCTCACCCGACAGCAGATCGGTCCCCTCGATCAGGCTCTTGTTCCAGCCGAAGATGGCCGAATTGGAGTGGAACGCGCCGCCTCCCTCATGCTGCCAGGCGCCGGTAACGGTGGGAATGCAGGTTACCGCATGCATGTTCACCGCTCCGTTTCGCGAGCGGGTGAAACCGTAGCCGGCCCGGATGAACGTCTTGGGCGTTCGGCCGATAAGACAAGCAAAATCAATTATTTCCGTCGCCAGCAGCCCGGTGATCGCCGCCGCCCATTCCGGCGTCCTGTCCTTGAGATGCGCCTCGAACTCCTCGGCGTCACGGGCATAGCGGGCGAGATAGGCGCGGTCGGCGAGGCCCTCGGCGAACAGCACATGCATGAGAGCGCAGGCCAGCGCCCCATCGGTGCCGGGACGGATCAGCAGCGGGATATCCGCCTGCTCCATGGTCGGCGAGCGGTATATATCCACCGCCGCGATCGGAGCGCCGCGTTCCTTGCGCGCTCTAACTGCATGAGTCATCACGTTAATCTGCGTCGAGACCGGATTGGTACCCCAGATGATGTTGAGGTCCGCCCGTCCCATCTCGCGCGGGTCCGGCCCGGAAAGCCGGCCGGCCCCGGCCATGAAGCCCGACCATGCAGGATTGACGCAGATCGTTGAAAAGAAACGAGAATAGCCCTTGGCATGCGTCAGCCGGTTGATGCCGTCGCGCATGACGAGGCCCATCGTGCCGGCATAGTAATACGGCCAAACCGCCTCCGGCCCGTGGGCCGCCTCGGCATCGCGGAATTTTTCCGCAACGATATCAAGCGCTTCGTCCCAAGAGATGGGCTCGAAGGCGCCCGAGCCCTTCGGTCCGCTCCGCCTCAACGGCTGGATCAGTCGATCGGGGTGGTGCGCGCGCTCGGCGTAGCGCGCCACCTTGGCGCAGATGACGCCGGCGGTGAAGGTGTTGCCCCGCGAGCCCCGAACCCGGCCTATCCTGTTGCCGGATATCTCGATTTCCAGCGAGCAGGTGGAGGGGCAGTCATGCGGGCAGGCCGAATGGCCGATGCGGGCGGGCGTGATCTTCGCGGTAGAGGTATGGTGATTCATGAAAAAGCGCTCCGCCACCATCGTAGCGGAGCGCCTCTGTCATTGAAACGGCGAGAGAGCTCAGTGCGAGCTCGAAACCGCCGCCTCCGAACGCCGACCCTTCACGATCCAGCCGAAGGCGACAACGAACACCGCCCCGATCGCTGCTGCGAGATAATGCGGCAGCGCCGCCGGCTTGAGCCCCACCGGATCCTCCGGATCGGCAATGGTTTCAACCATTTGCGGCATCATGGTCTGCATGGTCTCCAGCACCACCTTGTCGCTTACCAGCATTTCGCCGGCGATCCAGCCCAGCAGCGCCGCACCGAACCAGATGAGGGCCGGGAAGCGCGAAATCAGCTTCAGGATCAACTGCGAGCCGAAGATGATCAGCGGGATGGTAAGCAGCAGGCCGAAGATGAATAGCTCGGCATGGCCGCGCGCGGCGGCGGCGATCGCGACCACATTGTCGAGGCTCATCACCGCGTCGGCGATGGCGATGGTACGCACCGCCTTCCACAGGCTGTCGGCGCTCTCGACGTGGTGGCCGTCGCCGCCCTCGTCGAGCACCAGCTTGATGGCGATCCAGAACAGCAGCAGCGCCCCCACCACCTTCAACAGCGGCACGCCGAGCAGATAGGAGACGGCAAGGGCAAAGATGATGCGCAGCCCGACCGCAGCAGCCGCGCCGAGCAGAATGCCCCATTTGCGCTGCTTCTCGGGCAGCGAGCGGCACGCCAGCGCGATGACGACGGCATTGTCGCCAGACAGCAGCAGATCGATCCAGATGATCTGCAGCAACGATACCCAGAAAATGGGACTAGAAAAATCCATCGCGTCCTCTCAGGTCTTCAATGTCTGAATGAGCGGAACGATCCGCCTCCCCATGGAGAGGGTCTGGCATTTGGAATTATTTGTGCCAGCCTCTTCCCCATTAACGGAAGGCGCCCGCAACCTTTACAGGAGCGGGCGCGAACCGGAAGAGGAATCGTGAACCTTAATGCGTGGCGTCGTGCCGGGTCGACCCTGCCGCGACGCGGCGAGCCATGAACCACCCGATCGCCAGAACCAGCGCCGCACCGAGAGCCGCCGCCGGATACTCGAAATTGTGCACGAAGGCCTCGCCCAGATATTCGGCGATCTTGATGTCCGACACGAACATTTCGCCGGCCACCCAGCCGAGCAGTGCGGCGCCAGCCCAGACCAGGGCGGGGAAGCGCGAAAGCAGAGACATGATCAGCGCGGCGCCGGCCACGATCATCGGGATGGAAATGACGAGGCCGATGATGATCAGCACCCAGTTGCCATCGGCAACCGCCGCGATGGCGACGACGTTGTCGAGGCTCATCACCAGGTCGGCCACGGCGATGGTGCCGACAGCGCGCCAAAGGCTGTCATGTGCCTGGACGCCGCCCTCGCCGTCCTCGCCTTCAGGTACCACCAGATCGACCGCGATGTACATAAGCGCCAGCGAACCGACGATGCGCAGCCAGGGCAGGCCGAGCAGCAACGCGATGATCGCCGTGAAGACGATACGCATGCCCACCGCCACGCCGGCGCCGAGGATCATGCCCCAGCGACGCATATTGTCCGGCAGCGACCGACACGCCATGGCGATGACCACGGCATTGTCGCCCGACAGCAGCACGTTGATCCAGATGATCTTGACCAGCGCGAGCCAAAATAACGGCTCAAGATAGCTCATGTTTTGATTCCCCTCACCGCCCGTCCGCCCGCGGACGAGGCATATTTATGGTTCCCTCGGCGTTGGCGCGCCGTGCTACGGTGAGGCAAGAGGAGGTGGCTCCGGCGGGCCCACTCCCGGGCGCTCTTGGCGCGCCAAATCGGCATCCCCGCTGCGGGCCACTTCTCCTGTGGCCGGACCCCCGCAGCGCCCATTCAAGCAACATACATAATAATCTATGGAGTGGCCAACCCTATGTCGGGAAATTTCCTGACAGCAGTGCCGCCGCGACAGCCGCAGGCTGTCGCAAACCCAAGCTTTCGCCAACCGATGAAAAGAAAACGCCCCGCCCGGGGAGGCCGGACGGGGCGCAAATTCGGCAATGGACGACGCGGATAAGTGCGTCGTTCAGCCGACGATTTCATTGCCGGAGAAGAACTGCGCGATTTCGATCGCGGCATTCTCCAGGCTATCGGAGCCGTGAGCAGAATTCTCGCCGACCGAGAGAGCGAAATCCTTGCGGATGGTGCCTTCCGCAGCATTGGCGGGATTGGTGGCGCCCATCACTTCGCGATACTTGGCGACGGCGTTGTCGCCCTGCAGCACCTGCACGACGATCGGCTCGGAGATCATGAACTCCACGAGCTCGCCGAAGAAGGGACGCTCCTTGTGCACGGCATAGAACGTCTCGGCCTGGGCCTTGGTCAGCAGGATGCGCTTCTGCGCGACGATACGCAGGCCAGCTTTCTCGATGTAGCTGTTGACCGCGCCCGTCAGGTTGCGGCGGGTCGCATCGGGCTTAATGATCGAAAAGGTGCGCTCAAGCGCCATGACGTTCTTTCCTCGAAGGTGGGAGATGCAATTTCGCTGCGGCTTATAGCGATGCTGCGCTGCCGCGACAAGATGATGCCGACGCCACACGCAACCGGCAAATGCTCTCGATCACGACTTGCTGAACTCCCCTTGGAACTTTGTCGCGCCTCCACACGTTAAGTCCACGTTAACGATGACGACAGGAGCAGGCCGGTGGCCACTCTCCGTTGCGTTCAACATCGAAAGACGGCGGTGCGGTCGATTTGATTAGGTTGGGTCGCGTTTCGAAGACATAGATGCCGGCGGCGCTGCTCCGCCGGATGGCGGAGGCGTATGTCATGACGAAAGCATTTGTGATCGGGTCTGTCGCGGCGCTCATGGCGCTGACCGCCGTCGTAGGTGGTGCGTCCGCCACTGGCTATTTCAAGCCTGCGCCTGTCGTCAGCACCGTAAATCTGCCCCTTGACCCCGTAGCGGGTGATTGTGTTGTGCAGACGCGCTGGGTGAGCGACGCCGGACGCATGCGCCAGGTCGAACGCCCCGTCTGCTATTGAGAGATTCATAGTTCGGCTCGCGGCATCCCACTCCCCCAAGCCCCACGCGAGCCCATAGCGCCCCGGCTTCTCCCCCAGGAAGCCGGGGCATTTTTTTGCCAGGGGTATCCAATGAACCTGCGCCGAGCTCAAAAGATGAATGCCAGCCAACGGCATGTTCAGCCCTGGTTCTGCAGCGCATCACTACCGTGCAACCTGCCGAGCAAATCGGCGACTACGGCGCTTTCCGCTCCGCCGACCCCGGATCCGCGCTGAAGCTGCCCCGGCTCGCCTCCACGAGCCGGGGCTTTCAGTTGTCACCGCGCCGCTCCGGCACGCATCGCCGTCGCCTCGAATGCTATAACCAGGGCAATCCAGACGACTTCCGCTCCCCGCTTCTCCGGGCAGAGATACGGGATCAGTCTTCAAGCACCTTGGCGCGGAACAGCAAGCCGGCAAGCAGACCGCCGATGGGCGGAATCACCACGAACAGCCAGAGTTGCTCAAGCGCCTTACCGCCGACGAAGACGGCCGGACCGATGCTGCGTGCCGGATTGACCGACACGCCCGTCGCCGGGATGAAAACGATGTGTATCAGCACCAGCGTCAAGCCGATCGCGAGACCTGCTACCGGGGTAGCACCCGCCTTGCCGGTGGCGCCGAGGATGACCACCAGAAAGACAAAGGTGCCGATCAGTTCGGCCAAAATGGCGGTACTGATGCCGAAACCGCGCCCGAACCCTTCGCCCCAGCCATTCTGGCCGAGACCGAACGCCGCGACATCATAGCCGCCAACCTTGCCCGACATGAGGAAATAGAGCAGCGCCGCGCCGAAAATGCCGCCCAGCACCTGAGCGACGATGTAGCCCACGAGATCGCTGGTCGGCAGGCGCCGCGCCGCCCATACGCCGAGGCTTACCGCCGGATTAATATGGCAACCGGAGATCGGACCGATACCATAGGCCATTGCCGTCACCGACAGGCCAAATGCGAAGGCAACCGCGAGAAACCACATATGAGAGACATCGGCCAGACCAGTCACCACGACCGAACCGCAGCCGAAAAGCACCAGGACTGCGGTGCCGATGAATTCAGCGAGATATTTCTTCATGGTCAGCGCCCCGATCGGTGGCGCAGAAGCGCCACTAACTCTCCAAAAGCCCCCACGTCAGCAGAAGATTCCTCGAGGTTGAATCAGTCAAGCGCGATTATTTCTTCTGGTATCGAACATAATCGTGAATATGAGTTAATTAGATGATCTCACGCTGTTATTCCAAGCTGGCGAACTATAATTCGTGGGCAAATCGACGAATTTATCAGGCGGCATCGCAGCTGAATTCGCTTCAGTACACGCAGGATCGCGGAGCCTTCTTCGGTTCGGTGCGCGGCACCCTCAATCATTTGCTGGTTGCCGATCGCATATGGATGAAGCGCTTCACCGGCTTTGGTGAAGCGCCTTCCCGCCTCGACACCCTGTTGTTCGAAGATCTGCCTGCCCTGAGCCAAGCGCGTGTCGCGGAGGATGTGCGGATCGAGACCTTCGTCGCCGCACTCGACGGGCCGGCCCTTGCCGCCGAGATCCGTTACACCAACAGTTCCGGCACCTCATTCGTGCAGCCGCTCGACAGCGCGTTGGATCATTTCTTCAATCACCAGACACATCACCGCGGACAGGCACATGCGCTGCTGAGCTATTTTCTCGGCAAGGCGGCCACCCCGTCGCTGGATCTGATTGCATTCCAGCGCGAAAACGGAACCGTGGACGTCCGGATCGTGCCGCCGCCGAGCTAACGCACTTGCCCCGGCTCGCCCGGCGAGGCAAAAGGCGCAGGTGATCACACTCGACGACATATCGCTGCGCCTCGCCGGCCGCCTGCTCATCGACCACGCGTCCGCCGCTATACCGGAAGGCGCGCGGGTTGGACTTGTCGGCCGCAACGGCACCGGCAAGACCACGCTGTTCCGCGCGATTACCGGCGAACTGTCGCTGGAGAGCGGCCAGATCCGTCTCCCCACTGGCGCTCGTATCGGCCAGGTGGCCCAGGAAGCCCCTGCTGGCCCGGAGAGACTGATCGACGTGGTGCTCGCCGCCGATACCGAGCGGGCGCAGCTGATCGCCGAGAGCGCCACCGCCACCGATCCGGCCCGGATCGCCGAAATCGAGACCAGGCTCGTCGATATCGACGCTCACGCCGCGCCGGCACGCGCGGCTCGCATCCTCGCCGGCCTCGGCTTCGACGATTCGGCGCAACAACGTCCCTGCTCGGAATTTTCCGGCGGGTGGCGCATGCGGGTTGCCCTCGCCGCCATCCTGTTCGCCGAGCCAGATCTGCTGCTGCTCGACGAACCGACCAACTATCTCGATCTAGAAGGCACGCTCTGGCTGCAGGACTATCTTGCCCACTATCCGCGCACCGTCCTGATCGTTAGCCACGACCGCGAACTATTGAACGAATCCGTCTCGTTCATTCTGCATCTCGACCGAGGCAAGCTCCAGCTCTGGCGCGGCGGTTATGATTCCTTCGAGCGCCAGCGTGCCGAGAAGCTGCAACAGAACCAGAAGCTGCGCGCCAAGCAGGAAGCCAAGCGCCGGCACATGGAAGCCTTCGTCGAGCGTTTCCGCGCCAAGGCGACCAAGGCGCGGCAGGCGCAGTCGCGCCTCAAGGCGCTGGCCCGGATGGAGCCGATCGCCGAAGAGCTCGGCGAGGCGTCGGCGGCAATCTCGATCCGCCATCCCGAGCGCATCCCCTCCCCTCCTATTCTGACGCTGGACGGCGTGTCGGTCGGCTACGAGCCGGGCAATCCGGTGCTGCGCAATCTCACCTTGCGCATCGATCACGACGACCGCATCGCGTTGCTGGGACCAAACGGCAATGGCAAGTCGACCTTTGCCAAGCTGATCTCCGGCCGGCTGGAACCTCTGGCCGGACGCATGGTTCGGGCGGCTGGTCTCGACATCGCCTATCTGGCCCAGCACCAGCTCGACGAACTGGTGGCCGATGAAAGCGCCTTCCACCACATACGTCGACTGATGCCCGAAGCGCCCGAGGCCAAGGTGAGGTCACGGGCGGCGGAACTGGGCTTTTCCGGTCCTGCCGCCAACACGCCGGTCTCGTCCCTGTCGGGTGGCGAGAAGGCGCGGCTCCTGCTCGGGCTCGCCGCCTTTCACGGCCCTCACCTGCTGATTCTCGACGAGCCGACCAACCATCTCGACATCGCCGCCCGGCAGGCGCTGGTGGAAGCGATCAACGACTATCCTGGCGCGGTGATTCTGGTCAGCCATGATCGCTCGCTGCTGGATGCGTGCGCCGAACGGCTCTGGCTGGTCGCCGACCGCACTGTCGCGCCCTATGACGGCGATCTCGACGAATACCGCAAGCTGGTGCTGCGTCGCTCAGACCGCAAGGATGAGAGTTCCCTCCCGAAATCGGATACCGCCCGCCAGATCGCGGCGCGCCGGCGGGCAGAAGCGGCACCATTGCGCAAGAAACTGAAGGACATAGAAACCCGCATGGCCCGGCTGGAGCGGCAGATCGCCGAACTCGACAGCCAGCTTGCCGATGCGTCGCTCTATATCAAAAATCCGCAAAAGGCTGCCGAACTGGGACGGCAGCGAAGCGAGCAGAGCGGGAAGCTCGGCAGCGAAGAAGAGAGCTGGATCACGCTTTCTTCCGAGATCGACGCTTTGGAAGCGGCCGGCGACTGACGTCGCGATCCAGTCGTTCCGGCACAGCCAATATTTCCGTCCTGGGAAAGTCCGGCGGTTCCCAAGGAACCATGTCACAGGACATGCGCGCCTATTCGCGGCCTTCATCAACGCGCGCAGAACACGCTCTCATGGCAGGGGGCTGGAGTTTGTCATGCCAAGAGATGATGCGGAGTTCGGCTTCGGGAGCCTCGTCTCACCAATGAAGCCGGGGAAGCCGCAACGCCAAGCGGGCGCGGACGCCTCGCTCCGCCCTATCAAGGATCGGGCTGGTACTGGGCGGTCAGGCAAGCCTCCAATGGCGATACGAGATACCCGACAAAAAGAAACCCCGGCACAAGGCCGGGGTTTCCAAGGCATTCAGACCCAATAGGATCAGAAGGTGCGACGCACCGACAGGATGACCTGCTGGGCGTTCGAGCTGTCGATGAACGAGCCGTAGTCGTTCAGGACCGGGTTGTCGTAGTCGGTCTGCATGAAGGTGTACTGGGCGACGAAGAGCAGGTTCTTCACCGGCGACCAGTTCAGGCTGCCGCCGAGCGTCCAGATGTTGTAGTCGGAGTAGCCACCGAAATCGACAGCCGCAGACGGGGCGCTGAGCTGGCCGTAGTTGCCATACAGCACGCCGAAGACCTGGGGCGTGAAGAAGTGGGTGAGTTCGGCCGCGATCGTCCAGGCATCACCCGTCTCGAGGGTGTTGGTGACCGGGTTGTAGTAGAGGTCCTGAGCCAGCTGGCTGCTGATGGTCGAGAAGCCACCGTTGATGCCGGTGTAACCGACCGCACCGCTGCCGTAGGCGCCTTCGATGTACAGCGTGTCGCCTTCGCCGAGGGTCGGCAGGTTGAACTTCACGCCGCCGAGGACGGCCCAACCAACCGAGTCATCGGTGGAGATGCCGAAGGGGTCGTAGTAGCTGTCGTCGAGCTGACGGATGGCACCGGCGATCTGGAAGCCGCCCCACTCGCCTTCGTAGTTGATGTTACCGATCAGCGCCGGGATGTCGGGCTGAGCGATTTCACCGAGGCTGTCGCCGTTCGAACGCGACGAGTCGTCTTCGAGCGAGATCGTGGCCGTGAAGCCGCCGCCGAAGTCGGCGGTGTAGGCAGCCGCGGTCACGTTGGTGTCAGCGGTGATCGCCGGGGAGTCGAAGCCCCAAACGTTGTTGTCGGCATAGTAGTCGAAGAACGACTGGACCTTACCGAAGGTGAAACCAGCGAACTGGATGTAACCCTTGTCGAGGGTGATCGCGGTGGAGTCGCCGCCGTCGCCGTAGACGTTGCCGAGACCGTCGCCGTAGGTGGCGCGCAGGTCGATGAACGAACGCAGGGTGCCGTACTCGGTCTGCGTGCGGGCATCCAGACGGATGGTGCCGCGCGAGCGGAAGTACGAGGACTGGAAGTCAGCGTTGTTCAGGTAATCGTAGTCCTGGTAGTAATAGTCGGCCTGCACGAAGCCGCCGACCTTCAGGCAGGTATCGGTGCCCGGAATGTAGTAGAAGCCCGCGCCGTAGGTCGAGCAGATCTTCACATATTCCGCAGCCTTCGCCTTCACAGGCAGATCGGCCGCCGCAGCAGTCCCGACCATCGCAAGCCCAGCCACCGAGCCGAGCAGGATATTCTTCATGACCGTCTTCACTTCATTCTCCCCCAAATTGGATCAATGTTGGGTTTTCGATTGTCAGGACCCACCGCACGTGAAGCACGGCATCCGCGGACGATATTGTTTGAATCGGTTTCGGGGCGCAAAGCCAAAGTGCCGGAATTGGGCGACGAAAGGGCATTCCGCGGGCGGGTGTTGCACTCTAGACACATTTTGAGGGAGGCAACCGAGTATGCCGGTCCTAAAAGGACCAGAACGGAAAGCTTTTTGAAATCAATGGGTAAGCTTAACCGATCCTTAACGGGGCCGCGAGGTCATCCACAGGCCGCGGAAGCCATCCGCCCAGACCGCGCCGCAGTTGGTTTCGGCCGCCTGCCTTACTTGCGCGACCAGCGCCCCTGCGAATCCTGCTGCCAATAGGCAACGTCGTGCCCCGCCGCCCGGGCGGCACGCCAGCCCTGCCGGGCACGTTCGATCCGGGCCGGGTCGCTATCGTCGAACATGTGAATCACCCGCACGTAAGGCGAGGCGTCGTCGAGCGTGGCATCCTCGACGAGAAAGCGGACCTGCGCGTCGTTCGGATTGCCCTCGCGATCAGTCAGCAGCACGGGCTGTCGCTGCGGCTCCGGCTGCCGGTCGGTTCCGTGCGGAAGAAAGGAGGCCTCGGCATACGTCCACAAATGCTGATCAAGCGCATCGACCCGCTCGGGCGAAGAAGCCTGCACGATACAGCGCCAGCCCCGCTCGAGGCATTTTTCGAGCAGTTGCGGCAGGGCCGCCTCCAGCGGTCGTTCTTTCAGGTGATAGAAGAAGACCTCCGTCACGGCAGCGCTCGGCTCAATCCTCGTACTGGTGCGCCACCAGATGATCGAGCAGCCGCACGCCCCAGCCGCCGCCCCAGCTGCGATTGATCTCGCTCTGCGGCGAGGACATGCCCGTGCCGGCAATGTCGAGATGCGCCCACGGCACCGTGCCAACGAAGCGCTGCAGGAACTGCGCGGCGGTGATCGAACCGCCGAAGCGGCCGCCGGTGTTCTTCATATCGGCGAACTTCGAATCGATCAGCTTGTCATATTCGGGCGAGAGCGGCATGCGCCACACCTTCTCGCCCGTCTCGAGCCCGGCCTCGTGGAGGTTGGCGGCGAGAGCGTCGTCATTGGAGAACAGGCCGGCGTTCTCGGTGCCGAGCGCCACCAGGATGGCGCCGGTGAGCGTGGCAAGGTTCACCATGAAGCGCGGCTTGAAGCGCTCCTTGGTATACCAGAGCACATCGCCAAGCACGAGCCGGCCCTCGGCATCGGTGTTGATGATCTCGATGGTCTGGCCCGACATCGAAGTGACGATGTCGCCGGGTCGCTGCGCCTTGCCATCCGGCATGTTCTCGACGAGGCCGATGACGCCCACGGCGTTCACCTTGGCCTTGCGGCGCGCGAGCGCATGCATGAGCCCTACCACGCAGGCGGCACCGGCCATGTCGCCCTTCATGTCTTCCATGCCGGCGGCCGGCTTGATGGAAATGCCGCCAGTATCGAACACGACGCCCTTGCCGATGAACGCGACCGGGGCGGCATCGCTCTTGCCGCCGTTCCAGCGCATCACCACCACCTGGCTTTCCTCATCCGACCCCTGCCCGACGCCGAGCAGCGCGCGCATGCCGATCTTCTTCAGATCCTTCTCGCCCATCACCTCGACATCGACGCCGACCTTGGCAAGGTCGCCCGCACGACGCGCGAATTCCGTCGGGGTGAGAACATTGGCGGGCTCGTTCACAAGATCGCGGGCGATCACCACTCCCTCGCCGATGCCCTCGCGCTTCTTCCACGCACGCTTGGCCGCGGCATCGTCGCCGACATAAAGGGTGATGCGCAGCTTGCCGGCGTCCTCGGACTTCTTTTTCGTCTTGTAACGGTCGAAGGAATAGGCACGCAGCCTCAAGCCCAGCGCCACCTCCGCCGCCGCCTGGGCGCTCACCTCTACGCCGGGCAGATCGAGCAGAATGCCGACATCGCCTGCCGAATCCGGCAGCTTGCCCATGATGGAGCCGCCAAGCGTCAGCCAGTCGATCGGCCGCAGATCGGGCGCTTTGCCCACGCCGAACACGAGAAGGCGCGGCAGCGAGAGCCCCGACGGCGCCAGCAGATCGAGAACGGCTCCGCTCTTTCCCTCGAAGCGATCCGCCGCTCCGGCACGCTCCAGCAGGTCGCCGGCCGGCGCTGCCAGCGCCTCGGCCACCGCCGACAGGCTCGCCCGTCCACCCGCAGCACCCGAAGCTGCCAGCAGCACGCTGAAGCCCTCGAGGGTAGCAGGAAACTTGGCAAAGCTGATCTTCACGCTGTCGGCCATAATCGGGCACCTTTGTACTGGCAGGTTGGAGCCATCGGGCCTGTTTAGACCATTCGCGACGTGACGACGAGAGGCACCGTCGACCGGAGTTAACAGCCTCGCTCCCGGCGGGATTTGCACCCGGCGGCGAGCCCGCTTATTCATCGTGGCGAAAGAGGTCGCGCACCTCGGTGCACGATGGTCGCAGGGGACGTTTCGGAAGGTATGATGAGGAACGCCCATTGATGACCCGCCTTGATCGCTACGTGTTCCGCTCGGCGGGCACGGCGTTCGTCGGCACGCTGGCCGTGTTGGCCGGCATGATCTGGATCACCCAGGCGCTGCGCGAACTCGACATCATGACGACCCAGGGACAGACCATCCTGGCCTTCGTCTTCATCACCAGCCTCGCCTTGCCGGCGCTGGTGCTAGCGTTGGCGCCGGCAGCTCTGTTCCTCGCGGTCGCCCACACGCTGTTCCGCATGAACAGCGATTCGGAGATCGTCGTCTCCAGCGCGGCGGGTATCTCGACCATCCGTTTTCTGCGTCCGCTGATCATATTGGCCGTCCTGGTCGCTGCGCTCTGCACCGCTCTTTCCATGGAGCTGGTGCCGGCCGCACTGCGGCAGTTCCGTTATGAGGTCACGCGCGTGCGCGCGGACGTGGTCGCTTTCATCGCCCAGCCAGGACGCTTCACCACCCTGGCACCGGGCATGGTGTTCAACGTGCGCGAGCGCAACACCACCGGCGTGCTGGGCGGCATCTTCATCAACGACGCGCGGAACTCGGAGGAAATCAGCACCTATCTCGCCGACCGCGGGCAGATCGTCGATACCGAAAAGGGCACGTTCCTGATTCTCGAGGAAGGCGCGATCCACCGCCGCACGCCTGGCAAGCAGGACAGCAACGTCGTCGAGTTCCAGCGCTACGCCTTCGATCTGTCGCCCTTCACCGCCGGAAGCGACAGCCCGGTCTACCGAGCGCCGGAGCGCAGCTTCCGCGAATTGCTGAGCCCTCCTGCCGACGATCCGGCGTATCAACGCGATCCCGGTCGCTTCACCGAGGAGATCCATCGTCGGCTGTCGCTGCCGCTGTATGTGCTTGCCTTCTTCGGCATCGCTGCCGCGGCGCTGGCCGAGCCTCGTACGACCCGCGAGGGGCGCGGGCTCGCCCTCGCCGCCACCGCGCCCTTTGTGATCACCCTGCAGGTGCTCAGCTTCGGGCTCATCCAGCAGGTACGGAACAATGCCGGCCTGGTGCCTTTCGTCTATCTGGTGCCGATCCTCGTCATCGTCGGCTCGGCGCTCTCGCTCAGCGGCCGGTTCAAGCCACGGATGCCGGAAGCGATTCGACGCCGGCTCGATGCCCTCGCCCAGCGCGTCGTGCGCGAGACCGTGAACTGAACCGCATGCGTATCATTCGGACGATGGGAGCGATGCGGTGATCGGACGCACGCTCGGAATCTATTTCGCCCGCCGATTCCTGAATTCGGTGCTCGGCATCTTTTTCGGCTGCGTGTTCCTCATCATGCTCATCGACTTCCTCGAGATGTCGCGGCGCGTGGGCGAGAGGGACATCGACACGCTGACCCTTTTCCTGCTCACCATCTACCGGGCGCCGTTCTTCACCGAGCAGTTGCTGCCCTTCGCGGTGCTCTTCGGCGCCATCGGCACTTTCCTCACCCTGTCGCGGCGGCTGGAACTGGTGGTGGCGCGCGCCGCCGGCATCTCGGCTTGGCAGTTCATCTCGCCGGCGGCGATCTGCGCGGTGGTGCTCGGGATTCTCTCGACCACCCTCTACAATCCGATATCGGCCGACTTCAAGGAGCGCGCGAATCGCATCGAAGCGGAGATCTTCAACCGCCAGACCGGCTTGTTCGCCTCGACCAATAGCGGCTTCTGGATCCGCCAGCAGAGCGTCGACGGCCAGGCCATCATCGAGGCAGCGGCCCAGACCGGAGGCGGGCGCCAATTATCCGGCGTTAACGTCTTCTTGTTTGGTTCCGATGGAAAGCTGGTGGAACGGATCGAGGCTCGCAACGCCGTTCTGGAAGCGGGGGCCTGGCGGCTCAACGAAGTGCGGGTCCTTACCCCCACGATAGGCATTCAGAACTACGACACCTATATGGTTGCAACCAATCTCACCCCCGATCAGGTGCAGGAAACCCTGCAGAGCGAGACCGTCTCGTTCTGGGATCTGCCTGAGGCGATCGAGGCGGCGACGCGCGTCGGCTTCGGGGCCGAGCGCTACCGGTTGCAGTATCAAAGCCTTCTGGCACGGCCGGTTCTGCTGCTGGCGATGGTCCTCATCGCCGCATCGGTCAGCCTGCGCGTGTTCCGCTTCGGCGGCATCGGGCAGACGATTCTCGGTGGCGTGGCCGCAGGGTTTCTGCTTTATGTATCGACCAAGCTCGCCGAGGATCTTGGTGAGGTCGGGATCGTGCATCCCATTATCGCAGCGTGGTTTCCAGCAGTCGTTGGGGCATTGATGGGGGTTCTCATCCTGCTTCACCGGGAGGACGGATGAAGGTCGGCCGCGTACCTGCCGGCTACATTGGCAAGGTCACCCCGGTGTCCGAAGGGCATCGCAGGCGCCTCGCCAGTTGGCTGTTCTCGACGATTTTGTGCAGTGCGCTGGGCGTCCTCGCTCCGGCAGGCGGAGCTGTTGCCCAGGAGGCGAACACCGCCGCCGCGCGCGAGCTTCTGACCCAGCGCCAGACCGATCCGAACGCCAAGATGTTGGTGACCGCGGATGAGCTGGTCTATGACTATAACCGCAATGAGGTCATCGCCGACGGCAATGTGCAGATCTATTACGACGGCGCGGTGCTTGAGGCGAAACGCGTCGTCTATGATCGTGCCAACAACCGCCTGAAGGCGGAAGGCGGTGTGCGGCTGAAGGACAAGGACGGCAAGGTCATCGCCGCCGAAAGCCTCGACCTGTCGGAAAATTTTGCTGACGGCTTCGTCAACTCGCTGCGCATCGATACGCCGGACAACCTGCACTTCGCCGCGGCGCGTGCCGATCGCGAAGGTGGCGACACCACTGTGCTCACCAGCGGCGCCTACACGCCCTGCGAACCGTGCAAAACAAACCCGGAAAAGCCGCCGCTCTGGCAGATCAAGGCAGCGCGCATCATCCACAAGGAGAAAGAGCAGACCATCTATTTCCAGAACGCCAGCCTGGAGTTCCTCGGCGTTCCGATTGCATGGGTGCCCTATCTCGAGGCTCCGGACCCGACTGTCAAACGCAAGTCGGGCTTCCTGATGCCTCAGTTCATCAACACGTCCGAGATCGGCTTCGGCGGCACGATCCCCTATTTCTGGAACATCGCGCCCAATATGGACGTGACGTTCTCGCCGCTCATCGTCTCCAAGCAGGGCGTGGTGCTCGACGCCGAATTCCGCCACCGGCTGGAGACCGGCACCTACAGCGTGCGCGGCGCCTGGATCGACCAGATGGACAAGGACGAGTTCCTTGGCACGCCGGGCTATCGCGACAATCGTGGCTTCGTCGAGACGCATGGCCGCTTCAACATCAACCAGAACTGGTACTGGGGCTGGGACGGCTGGCTGACGTCGGACAAGACCTTCCTTCAGGACTACCAGTTCATCAATGACAACGTAAAAGAGGTCACCTCGCAACTGTATTTGGTCGGTCAGGGCGACCGGTCCTATTTCGATCTGCGCGGCATGTATTTCCAGGGCCTCACGGAATATGACGACCAGGACCAGCTGCCGGTCGTCGGTGTCCTGGACTACAGCAAGACCCTCGGTCAGTCGGTGTTCGGCGGCGAGTTCAGTTACGATTTCAACTTTACCGCCCTGACCCGCGAGGAAGTCGATCTGCGCGCCACCTCCGCGGCGTTCGTCGTGCCGGAGATCGTTCAGGGTGCGACCAATGAATGCGACCTGACCGCCGTCGGAGCCGACCCCGCCCAGCAGCGCCAGGACTGCCTGATGCGCGGCATGGCCGGCACCTATACCCGCCTGTCAGGCGTCGCCAACTGGCGCCGCACCTTCATCGACGACGCCGGCCAGATGTGGACCCCGTTCCTTAACGCCCAGGTGGATGTCGCCTCGGTGCAGGCTGAGGCGCAGGATTATCCTTGGCTGTCGAGCAGCGATCAGTCGCTCGTCCGCGCCATGCCCGCCATCGGCCTCGAATATCGCTACCCCTTCATGTCCACCGAAAAATGGGGCACGCAGACCATCGAGCCGATCGCCCAGATCATCGTGCGGCCGAACGAGACCGATATCGGGCAGTTCCCGAATGAAGACGCGCAAAGCCTGATTTTCGACGACACCAACCTGTTCGAGATCAACAAGTTCTCCGGCTATGACCGGGTCGAGGGCGGCACTCGCGTCAATTATGGCATCCAGTACAATGCCTTCATCGGCGGCGTCGGGCAGGTGAACGCTCTCATCGGCCAGTCCTATCAGCTGGCCGGGCAGAACTCCTACGCCATCGGCGACATGGCCAATACCGGCCTCGAATCCGGCCTTGATGACGACCTGTCCGACTATGTGGCGCGGCTCTATTATGCACCGACGCAGAACTTCGCGCTGATCAACCGCTTCCGCTTCGACGAATCGGACTGGGCGGTCGAGCGCTACGAGGTCGAAGGCCGCGCCACCATCGATAAGCTGACGGTCGGGGCCATCTACGGTCTTTACGCCGCTCAGCCGCTGCTCGGCTATTATGAGCAGCGCGAGGGCGTGCTGGGCACCGGCAGCTACAAGATCGACCAGAACTGGAGCCTGCAGGCAGCCGCCCGCTACAATTTCCAGGTCGACGAGATCGACTACACGCTGTTCGGTGTGAGTTACATGGACGAGTGCTTCGGCATCACCCTGAGCTATAAGTCGGACTATACCGAGAGTGGCAACCGCGAGCGCGTCGATACCGTGCTGCTGACCCTCACCCTGCGGACGCTCGGGACCGTCGGCTTCTCGACCGGCGTCGGCGACGGTTCTTCGTCCGAGTGACGGCGCCGTCCGGAGCGTCGCATTGACGCCACAACCAACGGCCAGAACAACCGCGATCGCGGTAGGGTCCGCCGGAAAGAAGGAGAAGGGTTGCGCTATGCTTACGAAGGGTCATCGCAAGCAGGTTTCGCGCATCCGTTTGGCCCCGGCGTCCCTCTCGCTCAAGGGCATGTGCCGCACGGCCTTGCTATGTGCCGGCCTTGCATTGCCGGCTTTTGTGGCGCCTTCGCCCGCCCAGGCGCAGCAGATCCTCGTGATGGTGCAGGGCGATCCCATCACCAGCTTCGACGTGAGCCAGCGCATCAAGCTTGTGCAGCTCACCGAGCGCCGGTCGCTTAACAACAAGCAGGCGCTGGAGGAGTTGATCGACGAACGGCTGAAGATATTCACCGCCAATCGCTATGGCATCACCATCGATGACGCGGAAGTGAACAAGATGTTCGCCAACATGGCGAGCCGTTCCGGCCGCACGGCCGATCAGCTGACCCAAGCGCTGTCGCAGGCCGGCATCGATGCGCGCATCCTCAAGCAGAAGATGCGCGCGGACTATGTGTGGAACAACTATGTGCGTGGACGCTTCTCGTCGGTGACCACGGTGCGCGATTCCGACATCTTTGCCGCGCTGAACGCCAAGGGGGCCGATGTCGCCCAGGCCCAGCGCACCACGGAATATACCGTGCGCCAGATCGTCCTCGTCGTCTCGCGGACCGCCCCTCCGGCGATGCGTTCGCAGCGCATCGCCGAGGCGAATGCCCTGCGCCGGTCCTTCACCGATTGCGACGCTGGCGTCGCCGCCGCCCGCCAGTTGCGCGAGACCGTGGTGCGTGATCCGGTGATCCGCACCTCGGCCGACATGCCTCCGGCGCTGCGCAAGATCATGGACGAGACCCCGATCGGCCAGACCACGCAGCCGGAAGTCACGCAGGCCGGTATCGAGATGGTCGCCGTGTGCAACCGCCGTGAAGTCATCGGCGAAAGTGCGCAGAAGCGCGAGGTCCGCAACGAATTGCAGAGCAAGCAGTTCGACACCCAGTCGGCCCGCCTGCTTGCCGAAGCGCGCAAGAGCGCCATGATCCAGTATCGCTGACGCGCCTGATGAAAGCCCTTTCCTCCCCGCTCGCGCTATCGCTGGGCGAACCGGCGGGTATCGGGCCGGACATTGTCCTCGCCGCCTGGCTGCGACGGGAAGAGCTGCGGCTGCCGCCCTTCTTCGTCACTGGCGATCCGGCCTGCCTCGCCGCCCGCGCCGAGCATCTCGGTCTTGTGCTCGATATTGCCGAGATAGCCCCCCAGGACGCTGCGGTCGCTTTTTCTGGCGCCCTGCCGGTCGTTCCCGCCGGTCCCGCCGTCACCGCGGCACCTGGCAGGCCGGACGTCTCGAGCGGCCCGGCGGCACAGGCGGCCATCGATGCCGCCGTCGCTTTGGTGCACAATGGCAGGGCGCGGGCGATCGTGACCAATCCGATAGCCAAGTCCGTGCTTTATGCCAATGGCTTCCCATTTCCCGGCCACACCGAATATCTCGCGCATCTGTGCGGCGAGCCGGCGCCGCGGCCGGTAATGATGATCTGGTCGCCTGAACTCGCGGTGATCCCGGCCACCATCCATGTGCCGATCGCCGAGGTTCCGCGCCTCCTCACCGTCGAGTTGCTGGTGGAGACCGGGCGCATCGCTGCCGCCGATCTGATCCGGCGCTTTGGCGTCGCCGCCCCGCGCATCGCCCTATGCGGGCTCAATCCGCACGCCGGCGAAGACGGCACCATCGGTCGCGAAGACGAGGAAATCACCCGTCCCGCGGTCGCTGCCCTGCGCGCCCTTGGCATCGATGCACGCGGACCGCTGCCGGCCGACACGCTGTTCCACGCCGCGGCGCGACGGAGCTATGACGTCGTCATCGGCGCCTATCACGACCAGGTCCTGGCGCCGGTGAAGACGCTGGCCTTCGATACTGGGGTGAACGTCACCCTCGGCCTGCCTTTCGTGCGCACCTCGCCCGACCATGGCACCGCCTTCGACATTGCCGGCACCGGGCGCGCCAACCCATCGAGCCTGATCGAGGCCATTCGTCTTGCCGACCGCCTCGCCGGCGCCGGTGCGAGGGCGGAAGCCGCGTAATGAGCGCCATCGACGACCTGCCGCCGCTGCGTGACGTCATCCGCACCCACGGCCTGTCCGCGCTGAAGTCGCTCGGCCAGAATTTCCTGCTCGACCTCAACCTTACCTCCCGCATTGCCCGCACCGCCGGCACGCTGGAGGAGATGACGGTGTTCGAGGTCGGGCCGGGCCCCGGCGGCCTCACCCGCGCCTTGCTGGCTCTCGGCGCGAAGCACGTGGTGGCGGTCGAGCGCGACGCGCGCTGCATCGCGGCGCTGAACGAGGTCGCTGCGCATTATCCCGGCCGGTTGGAGATCATCGAGGGGGACGCTCTCGCCACCGACTTCGCGCTGCGGGCCGCGGGGAGCCGGACCTGCATCGTCGCCAACCTGCCCTATAATATCGGCACGCCGCTGCTTGTCGGCTGGCTCTCGGCCGAGCCCTGGCCGCCCTTCTATGAGAGCCTGACGCTGATGTTCCAGCGCGAGGTGGCCGAACGCATCGTCGCCACGCCCGGCACCGATCATTACGGACGGCTTGCCGTGCTCACCGGCTGGCGAGCCGTGGCGCGCATCGCCTTCGATGTCGCGCCCTCGGCCTTCGTGCCGCCGCCCAAGGTCACCTCGTCGGTGGTACACATCGTTCCGCGGGCCGCACCCCTGCCCTGCGACAGGCGGATACTGGAGCGAGTCACCGAGGCCGCCTTCGGCCAGCGCCGCAAGATGCTGCGCCAGAGCCTGAAGAGCCTCGGCGTCGATCCGCTCGCCCTGCTGGAAGCTGCCGGCATCGCGCCGACCGAGCGCGCCGAGCAAATCCCAGTGGAAGGCTTCGTCGCGCTCGCCAACGCGTTCACCGCACAGCGCGGCAGCAAGGCATCCGTCAGTCTGTGAGCCCGGTCAGCTCCTCGTCCAGCCGCTCGATGATCGGCGGCAGGCCGAGCTGGCGCTCGCGGCGCAGGCGCTCGGCGGCAAGGATGTGGCGTAGCGAGGTAAAGGTCTTGTCGAGGTCCTGGTTCACCAGCACGTAGTCGTACTCCCTCCAGTGGGCGATCTCGGTGCGGGCGTTCTTCAGCCGCTTCTCGATCACGCCGGAGGCGTCTTCGGCGCGGCGCTCCAGCCGCTGCTTCAGCTCGGCGGCCGAAGGAGGCAGGATGAACACGCCGACAATGTCGGAGCGCATCCTCTCGTAAAGCTGCAACGTGCCCTGATAGTCGATGTCGAACAGCACGTCGCGGCCCGCGGCCAGTGCCGCCTCCACCGGCTCGCGCGGCGTGCCGTAGAAATTGCCGTGCACTTCCGCCGATTCGAGCAGATCGTTTGTATCACGCAGACGCTCGAAGCGATCGCGACTGACGAAGTGATAGTGGATGCCCTCCACTTCGCTCGGCCGGCGCTCACGCGTTGTCACCGAGACCGAGAGATGGATCTCGGGGTGCTTCTCCAGCAGCAGCCGCGCCAGCGTCGACTTCCCGGCCCCGGACGGCGAGGACAGCACCAGCATCAGCCCGCGCCGGGCGATGGAGATTTCGGTTCGGGCCGGGATCATGCGCGTCACTCGATATTCTGGACCTGTTCGCGGAACTGCTCGACAGTCCCCTTGAGCTCAAGCCCGATCGCCGTCAGCGACACGTCATTGGCCTTGGAACACAGGGTATTGGTCTCGCGATTGAATTCCTGGGCGAGGAAGTCGAGCCGCCGGCCCACCGGTCCCCCTTCGGCCAGCATGGCGCGGGCGGCCGCCACATGGGCCACCAGCCGGTCGAGTTCCTCGCGCACGTCGACCTTGCTGGCAAGCAGCAACGCCTCCTGATGCAGCCGATCCGGATCGAAAGCCTTGCCGCTGCCGGTCAATGCGGCGATCTGATCGGCGAGTTTGGCGCGGATCGCTTCCGGTTGGCGGGCAGGGTTGGCTTCGGCAGCCGCCGTCAGCCGCTCAATGCCGTCGAGGCGCTCGTTGAGAATTGCACCGAGCGCGGCTCCCTCGCTGGCGCGCATGTCGATAAGCGCACGGAGTGCCGCCTCGAACCCGGCGGTCACGGCCGCCTCCGCCGCCTTGCGCTGTTCCGGCGTATCCTCGGCCTCGGCGATTTCCATCACGCCCTTGAGACCGAGCAGGCTTTCCAGTTGCACCGGCGGCGCGTCCATCTCGCGGGCGATGCGCGAAACCGTGGCCGCCACGGCTCTCAACACCTCTTCATTGACCCGCACTCTGACAGCCGAATCGCTGCGGGTCATGGTCAGGTTGGCATTGATGTTTCCACGGGACAGCCGCCCGGCGGCAATGGCTTTGAGCGGCGCTTCAAGAACGTCCCAGCCCACGGGCAGGCGCAGGCGCAGGTCGAGCCCCTTGCCGTTGACCGATTTGAGTTCCCACGCCCAGTTCCAGGCGCCCGAAAGCCCCTGCGTACGTGAGAACCCTGTCATGCTGGCCAGCGCCATCAACCCCACTCCCCGCCCGAACCCCTCGGGAGGGCGGGACCATAGCCAGCGACGCCGCCGCTCTCAAGCCGTCGTGGCATTCAATCCGCCGGCGGTGCGCCAGTATTGCCGGAAACGCCGGCCGCCGCCGGCTGCTGGCGTTCGATCTGCCGCCAGCGTGCCACGTTGCGGTTGTGCTGCTCGAGGGTTTCCGCGAAGACGTGCCCGCCGGTGCCATCGGCGACGAAATAGAGGTCCTTGGTCTTTGCCGGATTGGCGGTAGCCTCCAGCGAGGCGCGGCCAGGGTTGCCGATCGGCCCGGGGGGCAGGCCGGGTATGGCGTAAGTGTTGAACGGTGTCGGCGTGGTGATGTCGGTGCGGGTGATCGGGCGCTCCAGCCGTCCCTTGCCGCGCACCAGGCCGTAGATGATGGTCGGATCGGATTGCAGCCGCATCTTCTTGTCGAGCCGGTTGACGAACACGGCGGCGACGCGTGGCCGCTCGTCAGGCTGGCCTGTCTCCTTCTCGACGATGGAGGCGAGGATGACGAGTTCCTCCGGGGTCTTCACCGGGATCGAAGGATCGCGCTTCTGCCAGATTTCCTGCAGCACCGCCTGCTGCGAACGCGCCATGCGCCGCAATATGTCCTCGCGCGAGGTGCCGCGGGTGACCTTGTAGGTCTCGGGCAGCAGGCTGCCTTCGCGCGGGGTCTGGCGCACCGTGCCGGACAGCACCTCGAACTCGGCGAGCCGCTGGACGATCTGGTCGCTGGTGAGCCCCTCGGGAATGGTGAGGTTGTATTCGATCACCTTGCCGGACACGAGGGTATCGAGCACGTCCCGCGAGGAAGCGCCGGCCGCGAAAGCATATTCGCCCGCCTTCAGCTTGCCCGAGGACCGAGTGCCCACCGCCGCGGCGACGAAGACCCATTTGTCGTTGATGAGGCCCTTGGCGACGAGCAGATCGGCAATGTCCATCAGCCCGTAGTCGCCGGGAATGATCAGTGTGGTGTCCGCCGCCAGCGGCCCCGGCGCGACGTAGCGCGACTTGCCGATCCAGAACGCCCCCCCGCCGAGCAGGATGGCGACGAGCAGCAAGGTGAACACGGCGCTGCCCGCCACCACCAAGGGATGATTCGCCCGGTCGGATGCCTTGCGGCCCGGCTTCGTCTTCCTGGCGGGCCGCCGCGGCGGAGGCGGGGCCGTGTTTGATGATTCCGGTGGCGGCGAAGCGGACGGCGTCTCGGCGGCAGTGGATCCCGGGGGCGGCGAGTTCTCGTCAGTCATGGGGGGACCTCGCAAAAGCCTATGCCGCACGGATCGGTCGAACCCGCCGGGCGGACCATGCCGCATTTGCTGAATCCACGACCTCACCCGAAGGACAAGACCGCAGCGTCGGCGGGCCGCACGACGCAGGAGGCAGACTACCTCCAAATATGGCGAAAGCGGGAAGCCGGCTCGCGACTTCCCCTAACGTTCGGTCGACGACGCCCGATCAGTGCGCGTAGCGCTTGAACACCAACGATGCATTGGTGCCACCGAAACCGAATGAGTTCGACAAGGCATACTCCACTTGCCGCTCGCGCGGCTTGTGTGGAACAAGGTCGATCGGCGTTTCCATCGACGGATTGTCGAGGTTGATGGTTGGCGGAACGATCTGGTCGCGGATCGCCAGCAGCGAGAAGATCGCCTCCACCGCACCGGCAGCGCCCAGAAGATGGCCGATCGACGATTTGGTCGATGACATCGAGATGGTCGCCGCCGCGTTGCCGACCAGTCGCTGCACCGCGCCGAGTTCGATCTCGTCCGCCATGGTCGATGTGCCGTGGGCGTTGATATAGTCGATCTCGGAGGCAGAGATGCCGGCCCGCTTCAGGGCCGCGCCCATGCAGCGATAGGCCCCGTCGCCATCCTCGGAGGGAGCCGTGATGTGGAAGGCATCGCCGGACAAGCCGTAGCCGACGATCTCGCCATAGATCCTGGCGCCGCGTGCCAGCGCATGTTCCAGCGCCTCGACCACCACGACGCCGGAGCCCTCGCCCATCACGAAGCCGTCGCGGTCGCGGTCATAGGGCCGCGAGGCCTTCTCGGGCGTATCGTTGTAGCTGGTCGAGAGCGCACGGCAGGCGGCGAAACCGGCCATGCCGATGCGGCTGACGGGCGATTCGGTGCCGCCGGCCACCATCACATCCGCGTCGCCAAGCGCGACAAGGCGGGCGGCGTCGCCGATGGCGTGCGCGCCGGTCGAGCAGGCGGTCACCACGGCGTGGTTCGGGCCCTTGAGCCCGTGGGCGATCGACACATAGCCGCCGGCAAGATTGATCAGGCGGCCGGGAATGAAAAAGGGAGAAACCCGGCGCGGTCCACGCTCTTGCAGCAGGAGGCTGGTTTCCGCGATGCCCTGGAGGCCACCGATGCCGGAGCCGATCATCACGCCCGAGACGATCTGTTCTTCATAGGTCGAGGGATGCCAGCCGGCATCGTCGAGCGCCTGCTTGGCCGCCGCCATCGCATAGATGATGAAATCGTCGACCTTGCGCTGCTCCTTCGGCTCCATCCACTGGTCGGGATTGAAGCTGCCATCGGAGCCATCGCCGCGCGGAACCTGGCAGGCGATCTTGCAGGGCAGGTCATCTACCTGGAAGGTTTCGACGGCACGTGCGCCGCTCTTTCCTGCCAGGATGTTCTTCCAGCTGGTCTCGACGCCGCAACCGAGCGGCGTCACCATGCCGAGGCCGGTAACGACGACACGCCTCATTCAATCTCTCCGGAACCAGGAGCACGGCGTGCCGCGACGGTGCTCTCCCTTGGGAGAACCGGCCATCGCGGCCGCGTCTCGCCACCCTCAGGCGGCGTTCTTTTCAAGGAACTTGATGGCGTCGCCGACGGTCAGGATCGTCTCGGCGGCGTCATCGGGGATCTCGCAATTGAAAGCCTCTTCAAAGGCCATCACCAGCTCGACGGTGTCGAGGCTGTCTGCGCCGAGATCGTCGATGAAGCTGGCATTCTCAGTCACCTTCTCGGGCTCCACGCCCAGATGCTCGGCGACGATTTTCTTCACGCGCTCGGCAATATCGCTCATCGGTTCACCCTCGTCCGTATCAGGAGGTTGCTACGTTATTTCCATCGCGGTCGCCATCCGGAAGCTCCGGACAACGACCTGTTATTTGCCCCGATTAGAGGATGTCACGGACGACTCGCTTGTTCTGCGCGGTGTCCGGCCCCCTGTGAGCCGAGGCGGTCGTTAGCACACTTCATCTGGTAAAACCAGCACGCGGACGGCGCTGGAATGCCCGGATTTCCGTGGCTTTCGTCAGATCATCGCCATTCCGCCGTTCACATGCAGCGTCTGGCCCGTGACATAGCCGCCCTCGTCGGAGGCGAGATAGACCGCAGCAGCGGCGATGTCCTCGGGCGTTCCCAGTCGGGCCGCCGGAACGGCAGAAAGAATCGCATCGCGCTGCTTCTCGCTCAGAACGTCGGTCATCGGCGTGGCGATGAAACCGGGAGCGATGCAGTTCACCGTCACCCCACGCGCCGCCACTTCCTTGGCCAGCGCCTTCGACATGCCGATCATGCCGGCCTTGGCGGCCGCATAATTGCCCTGGCCGGCATTGCCGGTGACGCCAACGATCGAGGTGATGCCGATGATGCGGCCAGAGCGGCGACGCATCATGTTGCGGGCGGCCGCGCGCATCAGCCGGAATCCGGCGGTGAGGTTCACCGCGATCACCGTATCCCAGGCCTCGTCGCTGATACGCACGAACAGCGCATCGCGGGTGATGCCGGCATTGTTGACGAGAATGTCGAGATTGCCCCCGAACGCCTCTTCAGCCTGCGGCACCAGCTTCTCCACCTCTTCGGTGGAAGCAAGGTTGCAGGGCAGCACCACGGTCCGCTCGCCGAGCTCGCCGGCGAGCGCGTCCAGCCCTTCGCGGCGGGTGCCGGAGATGGCGACAGTGGCGCCGCGCGCATGCAGCGCCTTGGCGATGGCGCCGCCGATGCCGCCCGTGGCGCCGGTGACGAGAGCGGTCTTGCCGGTCAGGTCGAACATGAAAACTCCTGCTGATCAGGCGGAGGCGGCGGACGCCGCGAAGCCCGCCACTTCTTCCGCTGTGCCGACATTGGCCGAGGCGACCTGCCGGGCGATGCGCTTGGTGAGGCCGGACAGCACCTTGCCGGCGCCGATTTCGACGAGGCGCGTCACGCCCTCGCCGGCCATGAACGTCACTGATTCGCGCCAGCGCACCGTGCCGGTCACCTGGCGAACGAGGAGATCGCGAATCTCGACGGGATCGGACACCGCCGCGGCGGTCACATTGGCCACCACCGGCACCTTCGGCGTCGCGACGGCGACCGCTGCGAGCGCCTCGCGCATCGCCTCGGCGGCGGAGGCGACCAGGCGGCAATGGAAGGGGGCGGAAACCGAAAGCAGAATGGCACGGGCGGCGCCCTCGCGCTTGGCGATCTCGACGGCACGCTCGACCGCCGCCGCATCACCGGACACGACGACCTGCCCCGGAGCGTTGTCGTTGGCGATGTCGCAGACCTGGCCCTGCGCGGCTTCCTCGGCCACCGCGACCACCTTGTCGTAGTCGAGGCCGAGGATCGCCGCCATGGCCCCGGTGCCCACCGGCGTTGCCGCCTGCATGGCGATGCCGCGCAGACGCAGGAGACGGGCGGCATCGGCGATGGAGAAGGCGCCGGCGGCGGCGAGCGCCGAATATTCGCCGAGCGAATGGCCGGCCACGAAGGCGGCGTCGCGGGCAAGATCCAGCCCGGCCTCGGCCTCAAGCACGCGGATCGCGGCGAGCGAGGTCGCCATCAGCGCCGGCTGGGCGTTTGCGGTCAGGGTCAGCGTCTCGATCGGGCTGTCCCACATCACTGCGGACAGCTTTTCGCCGAGCGCTTCGTCGACCTCGGCGAAGACGAGACGGGCGCTCTCGAAGTTGTCGGCGAGCGACTTGCCCATGCCGACGACTTGACTGCCCTGTCCAGGAAAAACGAAGGCTGTGCTCATGCAGATGTTGTCCGCAGGTTAACGAATTAGGCGCGGGCAGGAACACCGGCCTGCCTGCCCTGTCAAGCGCGAGCGTCACGGAAAGCGGCGGGAAGGCACCGCTCGCCCACAGGCGGAACCGTTGCGGACGGCCGCCGCGGCACCGGGATAGGGGTTCGGCAGTGCTCCGGCAATCTTGATTTCCCGACATTTTCGCGTATAAGCGCGCGCACTGTCGGTCCCGGCCGGGGGCTGAACGGACGGTCGCGCTTGCCGCGATGTCGGAATTCCATGTGTGTTCCGCGCGTCCCGTGTCCCCGCCTTCGAGATTGTTCGAGCCTTTCCGGGGCTCGAAGGGCTCGGCGTCGGGACGATAGCCGCAATAGTGCGGAAACAAAAGGAAAGGCACGAGACATGGCTCTTTACGAGCATGTGTTCCTCGCGCGCCAGGACGTGACGGCGCAGCAGGTCGAGGAATTGACCGCCCGTTTCAAAGGCGTGATCGAGGCGAATGGCGGTACCGTTTCCAAGAACGAGTACTGGGGCGTGAAGACGCTCACCTATCGCATCCGCAAGAACCGCAAGGCCCACTTCTCCCTGCTCAACATCGACGCCCCGGCTCCGGCCGTTGCGGAGATGGAGCGCCAGATGCGGCTCGACGAGGACGTCCTGCGCTTCCTGACCATCCGGGTCGAGGAGCTTGAGGAAGGCCAGTCGGTGATGCTCCAGAAGCGCGACCGCGACGATCGCGGCGAGCGTGGCGAGCGCGGCTTCGGCGGTGATCGCGGCTTCGGCGGCGGTGGTCGCGGCTTCGGCGGTGGCCGGGACGATCGTCCCCCGCGCCGTGACCGCGAAGAGGCCAACGCCAATGTGGAGAGTGAATGATGGCTTTCGGTAGCACTGGCGGTTCCGCCGCGGGCGGCGCGCGCCGTCCCTTCTTCCGTCGTCGCAAGACCTGCCCGTTCTCCGGCGCCAACGCGCCGAAGATCGACTATAAGGACGTGCGTCTGCTGCAGCGCTATATTTCCGAGCGCGGCAAGATCGTCCCGTCCCGCATCACGGCGGTTTCCGCCAAGAAGCAGCGCGAGCTCGCGGCCGCCATCAAGCGCGCCCGTTTCCTCGGCCTGCTGCCCTTCGTGATCCGCTGATCGCGTAACCTTCGGCCTCCGGCGGCCATGCCGGGGGCCTTCGCCTGAAATGTTTCCGACCGGTCCGCGGGATGTTCCGTCGGCCCCACAGCTGAGGTGGACCTCTGATCCGCTTCTAACCGCCCCAAGGAGCGGGACAGCTCGTCGATGATGATGCTCTGGCTCATAGCGTTTGGCGCCGGTGCGGCGTCTGCCCTGATGGTCGCCGCGGTCGCGACCGGCAGCGCCTTGGCCGTGCCGCTCTTCTATCTCGCTCCTATGCCGGTACTGATCGCCGGCCTCGGCTGGTCGCACCTCGCCGCCCTCGTGGCGGCGTCGACCGCCGCCGTGCTCACCGGCCTGTTCTTCGGCGTCGAGCTGACCCTTGCCTATGTCGCCGGCGTGGGCCTGCCGGCCTATGTCATGGCCTATCTGGCGCTGATGGCGCGGCAGAGCGCGCCGGACGCGTCGCTCGAATGGTTTCCCGTCGGCCGCCTGGTGCTGGCGGCGGCGGTTGTCGGCAGCCTGGCGGTGGCCTCGCTGATCCCGCTCGTTGCCGGCGATTTCGCCGAGTATGAGGCGGCGCTGCGCAGCCTGTTCCTGGCCATGCTCACCGAGCGCGCCGGCGAAGCCGGTCCCGACGCCGAGCGCCTCGCCGACCTTCTCGTCGCCGTCATGCCTCCGGCCGCGGCGGTGGTGACCATGGCGACCCAGCTCGTCAATCTCTGGCTTGCTGCCCACATTGCCCGGATGTCGGGGCGGCTGATGCGCCCCTGGCCAGACCTCTCGGCGATGGTGCTGCCCAAGACGGCGGCAGCGCTCCTCGCCGGGGCATTTCTCGCCTCGATCGTGGCCTCCGGCTTCATCGGCCTGCTCGTCGAACTGCTCGCCGCGACGCTGCTGCTCGCCTTCGGCCTGCTCGGCATCGCCGTGGTGCATGCGGTCACCCGTGGCGCCCCCGGACGTGGCCTCGTCATCGGCACGGTATGGCTGGCCGCCCTCGCCCTCGGCTGGCCTTTCGCGGCGCTCGCGCTGCTCGGCCTCACCGAAACCCTGTTCGGCGTGCGCGCCCGGTTCCCCCGCAAGGGCGGCCGAGGCGGCCCGCCCGCCGCCAACGACATGTGAATTTTTTCGAATCGAATGCACTGAAGGAGAACCAAAATGGAAGTGATTTTGCTGGAACGCGTGGCCAAGCTCGGCCAGATGGGTGAAGTGGTGCGGGTGAAGGATGGCTTTGCCCGTAACTTCCTGCTGCCGTCGGGCAAGGCCCTGCGCGCCACCAAGGACAACAAGACCCGCTTCGAGTCCATGAAGGCCCAGCTCGAGACCCGCAACCTCGAGCTCAAGAACGAGGCGGCCAAGATCGGCGAGAAGCTGAACGGCACCGAAGTGGTGCTGGTGCGCCAGGCCGGCGAAACCGGCCAGCTCTATGGTTCGGTGTCGAGCCGCGACCTCGCCGACAGCCTGACCGCCGCCGGCTTCACCGTCGCTCGCTCGCAGATCGTCCTCAACCACCCGATCAAGACCATCGGTGTCCACACCGTGCCGGTCACCCTGCATCCGGAAGTAGAAGTGACGATCCGTGCCAACGTCGCCCGCAGCGCCGAAGAGGCCGCCCGCCAGTCGCGTGGCGAAGACCTCACGATCATCCGCGACGAGGATGAGGACGAGGAAGTTGCCGACGAGGTCGAATCGACCGAGGCCGAAGAAGCCGAGCAGGCTTGAGCCTGCCCCGACGTAAGTAACCTTGCGTCATTCGCCAAAATGTTGAGCCCGGTCGTTCGCGACCGGGCTTTTTTGCGTTCTGAATGGAAAACCGGAGTGTTGCGGGGGTGGCGATGTTGTGATGCAATGAAAAGCATCAAATGCAGACATGCCCCGCGATTGGGCAAGCAGTCTCGGAAGCGGGGACTGCTGGTACCGTGGAGCCGGCCGATGGAACGGTTGCTCAGGAGCGCGCTCGCGCGCGTTATCCGCCGTGGTTCGCTTGCTGTCGTCTTCGCCTCGGGCGAAAAAGTCGTCTTTGGAGATGGAAGCGGCAACCCGCTTGTCATGCGCTTCACGTCGCCGTCTTGGCAGAAGCAGGTTGCCCTCGACCCCGAACTCAAGTTCGGCGAGGCCTATATGGAAGGCGGCATCGTTGTCGAGCGTGGCGACATCGCCGATCTTCTCGCTCTGCTCATGTCGCAGGTCGGCCTCCAGGTGCCGAGCGCGCCGGCCAAAGGATGGATGAGGCTTCGCTTTCTGTTCCGGCGCCTGGCCCAGTTCAATCCGCGCGACAGGGCTCAGAAGAACGTCGCCCATCATTACGATCTCGACGGGCGTCTCTATTCGTTGTTTCTCGACGCTGACCGGCAATATTCCTGTGCCTATTTCGAGCGACCGGACCAAACGCTTGACGACGCCCAGCTCGCCAAGAAGCGCCATATCGCAGCCAAGCTGCTGTTCGACCGCCCGGACCTCGCCACGCTGGACATTGGCTGTGGCTGGGGCGGCATGGGGCTATATCTCGCCGAGAATGCCGGCGCCCGCGTCACCGGCGTGACGCTTTCGCAGGAACAGCTTGGCGTTGCCCGATGCCGCGCCGAGGAGCGCAATCTCGCCGACCGCGCCGAGTTCCGGCTCCAGGATTATCGAGATGCTCCCGGCCCGTTCGACCGCATTGTCTCGGTTGGCATGTTCGAGCATGTCGGCATCGGCCATTACGACGAATATTTCACCAAGGTCGCTCAGCTGCTGAAGGATGACGGCGTCGCGCTGATCCATTCCATCGGCCGCTCGGAAGGTCCCGGCATCACCAACCCGTGGATCGCCAAATACATCTTCCCCGGCGGCTATATTCCCGCCTTGTCCGAAGTGCTGCCAGCGATCGAGCGGGCCGGGCTTTTCGTCACCGACATCGAGGTCCTGCGGCTGCACTATGCCGAGACGCTGAGGGCCTGGCGGGAGCGCTTCCTTGCCCATCGCGAGGAGGTCGAACGGCTATATGACGAGAGATTCGTCCGTATGTTCGAATTCTACCTTGCCTCCTCCGAGATGGCCTTCCGCCATCAGGGGATGATGATCTTCCAGGTGCAGCTCGCCAAGCGCGAGGGTGTGGTGCCGATGACCCGCAACTACATCGCCGAGGCCGAGACGGCATTGAAGGCGATGGAGAAGCGGAATCGGCCGGGCCTGCGTCTGGCCGGCGAGTAGCGGCCCGGCGCGGTGAAAGGGGCGGAACCCGGTCAAGGCCGATTCCGCTTTCCACAGGCGCTCCACAGGACAAAATGGCCGTGCGCGATTCGCTCCGGACTCGGGCGCCGGGGCGGCGTTAGCTATCGGCTGATCACTCGCACCCGGAACCGTCATGCTCGATTCCCCCGCGCGCCCAGCGGCCGCGTCCGAACCGCATTACCGAACGGCTCCTCACAATATCGAGGCGGAGCAGGCGTTGCTTGGCGCCATCCTCGTGAACAACGAGGCGTTCTATCGCGTCTCCGATTTCCTGCAGCCGCGCCATTTCTTCGATCCGGTGCATACCGCCGTCTACGAGACCGCCAGCGCGCTGATCCGTGCTGGCAAGGTGGCGACGCCGGTGACGCTCAAGACCTTCCTGCCCGCCGAGCTCGACATTGGCGGCCTCACCGCGCCGCAATATCTCGCCCGCCTCGCCGCCGAGGCGACCACCATCATCAATGCCGAGGATTACGGTCGCACCATCTACGACCTCTCGGTGCGGCGCGACCTCATCGCCATCGGTGAGGAGGTGGTGAACGAAGCCTTTGATGCGCCTATCGATTCGACGCCGCAGCAGCAGATCGAGGAGGCGGAAAAACGCCTCTATGAGCTCGCCGAAACCGGGCGCTACGATGGCGGCTTCCTACGCTTCAACGACGCGCTGAAGGAAGCCGTGGACATGGCGAGCCGCGCCTTCCAGCGCGAGGGTCACTTGTCCGGCACCGCCTCCGGCCTCGACGATCTCGATCAGATGATGGGCGGACTGCAACCCTCGGACCTCATCATCCTCGCCGGCCGCCCGGCGATGGGAAAGACCTCGCTCGCCACCAACATCGCCTTCAACGTCGCCGCGGCCTACCAATCCGAGACGCTGCCGGACGGCTCCATCCGCGCGGTCGATGGCGGGGTGGTCGGCTTCTTCTCGCTGGAAATGTCGGCCGAGCAGCTCGCCACCCGTATTCTCGCCGAGCAGGCCGAGATCGCGTCCTACAAGATCCGCCGCGGCGATATTTCCGAGCCCGAGTTCGACAAGCTCGCCAGCTGCGCCCAGATGATGCAGACGATCCCCCTCTACATCGACGATACCGGCGGCATTTCCATTGCCCAGTTGCGTGCCCGTGCCCGCCGGCTGAAGCGCCAACGCGGCCTCGACTTCATGGTGGTGGACTATCTCCAGTTGCTCACCGGTTCGTCAAAGAGTTCGGCTCAAGGTCGCGTTCAGGAAATCACCGAGATCACCACCGGCCTGAAGGCGCTGGCAAAAGAACTCGCCATACCGATCATGGCCCTGTCGCAGTTGTCACGCCAAGTCGAATCGCGTGACGATAAGCGACCGCAGCTCTCTGATCTTCGCGAATCCGGCTCGATCGAGCAGGACGCCGACGTGGTGATGTTCGTTTACCGCGAGGAATACTACCTGAAGAGCAAGGAGCCGAAGGAAGGCACCGAGGAATGGTTCAAGTGGGACCAGGACATGAAGGCGGCCCAGGGCGTCGCCGAGGTGATCATCGGCAAGCAGCGCCACGGTCCGACGGGCACCGTGAAGGTGGCGTTCGAAGCGCAGTTCACCCGCTTCTCCACACTGGCCCGTCAGGACCACCTGCCCGCACATGACTGAGGTGTTCCATGGCTGATTCCAACGTGCCAAGCGCCGAGGCCGGCGGTCGTCTGACCATCGATCTGCAAGCGATTTCAGATAATTACGCGGATATCGCCGCGCGGACGTCTCCCGCTACCTGCGCCGCCGTGCTGAAGGCCGACGCCTATGGAACCGGGCTGGAGCCGGTTGCGGCGAGGCTTTGGGCGGCCGGGGCGCGGACGTTTTTCGTCGCCCTGCTCAGCGAAGCGCGGCGGCTGCGGAACCTGCTGCCGCAGGCCGAGATCTTCGTGCTCAACGGTCTCTTTGCCGAGTGCAATGAGGTGTACGATGCGTATGATCTCAGGCCGGTTCTGGGCAGCCTGGACGATATCGAGCGCTGGCAGGCCTATTGCGCGCGGATCGACCGCCCCCTCCCCGCTGCCCTGCATGTGGATACCGGCATGAACCGCCTCGGCGTGTCGCCGTCGGAGGCGATCAACCTCGCCGAGGGGCGCGACGAACTCGGCTTCCCGCTGGTGCTGGTGATGAGCCACCTCGCCTGCGCCGACGATCCCGCTCACCCGCTCACCGCCCGCCAGCTGGTGGACTTCCGCGCCGTCGCCGCGCTGTTCCCCGGCGTGCGCGCCTCGCTCGCCAACTCGGCAGCGGCGCTCGGCGACAAGGCGCTGCATTTCGACATGGTACGGCCCGGCATCGCGCTCTATGGCGGGCGCGCCCGCAAGGATGTCGCGCCGCTGCGGCCGGTGGTGCGGCTCGAGCTGCGGATCGCTCAGATCCGCGAGGTGCATGAAGGCGAGACCATCGGCTATGGCGCGGCGCAGACGGCGCGGCGCCCGTCGCGGATCGCCATCCTTGCCGCCGGCTATGCCGATGGCATTCCCCGCCTCGCCGGTTCCTCGGACACGCGGCCCGGCGCCGAGGTGGTGATCGCCGGCCGGCGCTGCCCGCTGGCCGGACGCATCTCCATGGACCTGATGACGGTCGACATCACCGGCCTGCCGGAAGACGCCGTCCGCCCCGGCGACTGGGCGACCCTGCTCGGCGAAGGTCTTGGCGTCGACGACCTCGCGGGCCATGCCGAAACCATCGGCTACGAGGTGCTGACCTCGCTCGGTTCGCGCTTCCACCGTCGCTGGAAATAGCCGGAGGCGGGAGCGGGCCGCGCGATCAGGAGGCTTGCGCCCGACGCGCGGCATGCAACATAGGAGGGCACCCTTCCCGCCCGACACGGACCCGCCGCCTATGGCCAAGAAATCCCTCTCCTTCATCTGCCAGTCGTGCGGCGCGGTGCATTCCCGCTGGCAGGGCAAATGCGATTCCTGTGGCGCCTGGAACAGCATTGCCGAGGAATCGCCCGCCGCGGTCAGCCTGCCGGTCGCCCATCGCTCCGGGCGCAAGGGCCGGCCGATCGAGTTGCAATCGCTCGCCGGCTCCAGCGAGAGCCCGCCGCGCACCCAGACCCGCATCGCCGAATTCGACCGCGTCACCGGCGGCGGCATCGTGCCGGGCTCGGTGCTGCTGATCGGCGGCGATCCCGGCATCGGCAAGTCGACGCTGCTGATTCAGGTCTCGGCAACGCTGGCCCGCGCCGGCCACCGCGTCATCTATGTCTCCGGCGAGGAGGCGGTGGAGCAGGTGCGGCTGCGCGCCGAGCGGCTCGGCCTTGCGAACGCACCCGTCGAGCTGGCGGCGGAGACCAATGTCGAGGACATCGCCGCGACCCTGTCGCAGGGACGAACCCCGGCGATGGTGGTGATCGATTCCATCCAGACCATGTGGACCGACACCGCCGAATCCGCCCCCGGCACGGTGACGCAGGTGCGCTCCTCGGCGCAGATCCTGATCCGCTACGCCAAGCAGGCCGGCGCCGCCGTCATCCTGGTCGGCCATGTGACGAAGGACGGCCAGATCGCCGGCCCGCGCGTGGTCGAGCACATGGTCGATGCCGTGCTCTCCTTCGAAGGGGATGGCGCCCACCAGTTCCGCATCCTGCGGGCGCAGAAGAACCGCTTCGGGCCGACCGACGAGATCGGCGTGTTCGAGATGACCGGGCTGGGGCTGGAAGAGGTGGCGAACCCCTCCGAGCTGTTCCTCTCCAACCGCGACCGCGGCGCGCCGGGCACCGCCGTCTATGCCGGCATGGAGGGCACCCGGCCGGTGCTGGTGGAGATCCAGGCGCTGGTGGTGCCCACCAGCCTCGGCACGCCGCGCCGGGCGGTGGTCGGCTGGGACCCCTCACGGCTTTCCATGGTGCTGGCGGTGCTGGAGGCGCGCTGCGGCATCAAGCTCGGCGGCCACGACGTGCATCTCAACGTCGCCGGCGGCTTCCGCATCTCCGAGCCGGCCGCCGACCTCGCGGTGGCGGCGGCGCTGGTCTCCTCGCTCTCCGGGGCGGTGCTGCCGCCCGACAGCGTGTATTTCGGCGAGATCAGCCTTACCGGTGCCGCCCGCCCGGTGCCGCATGCCCCGGCAAGGCTGAAGGAAGCCGCCAAGCTCGGCTTCGCCCGCGCGGTGCTCCCCGACGCCAAGAACAAGGAGCGCGGGGGCAAGGAACGGGAGGCGGGCGCCTCGCCGATCCCGCTCGACGTCATCGGCTCGCTGGCCGACCTGGTGGCCGGGATCGCCGCGCGCGGGACGCGGCGGAGCCCGCGGGCGGTGGAAGAGGCCTAGCCAGGCAGGGAGGCCGGAAAGGGCCTGTCACCTTGGGACAAGGGAGCCTCGCCGCTGTTCATGCCGGCCCGCTCCCCCTGAGCGGGCCGCACAGACCGGCCCGTGACGGACACCGCCCAATCGCCCGCGCCAGCCGATCGCCGGACCGCCCCGGGGAAGATGGCGCGGGGCATGGCCCGATCTGCGGGCTTACCAACAGCTACGAGGCGCGGGGCATCAAGAAGACACCCCAACAGGGATGACGCGACGGGCCTGCCGCGCTATACCTCGCCGGCCCGCGCAGGGTGCCGACTTTGCAGATTCGCCCCCGCGGTTTTGCCTGCGGGCCATCGCTTTGATCACGGTGTGCTTGATTTGACGCTGCTCGACATCATCCTTCTCGCCGTGATGGTGATCTCCGGCCTGCTGGCCATGGTCCGCGGCCTCGTGCGCGAGGTCTTCGCCATCGCCTCGTGGATCGCAGCCGCCGCGGTAACCCTGTATGGCTACCCGCACCTGCTGCCCTATGCCAAGCAGTACATAACCAACGATACCTTCGCCATGGCGGCGACGGTGGGCGGCCTGTTCCTGGTGACGCTGCTGATCGTCTCGATCATCACCGTGCGCATCTCGGATGCGATCCTCGACAGCCGCATCGGCGCACTCGACCGCACGCTGGGCTTCCTGTTCGGTCTCGCACGCGGATTCCTTATAATGGTGGTCGCCTTCCTGTTCTTCAACTGGCTGGTCCAGAACGAGCAGGGGCAGCCGGACTGGATTCGCAACGCGCATTCGCGGGTGGTCTTGCAAAGTGCGGGCGACTGGCTCATTTCCGTGTTGCCGGAAGATCCTGAGAAGCTGATACGCGACATTCGCAGCCCGAAGGACGCCGAACCGACCGAGCCTCCCCCGGAGCCTGTTGCCCCGGGACCGGCCGCCCCTCCGGCACAGTGAATTCGCACGCAGCGCCGGAACGGGATCGTTTCCGGCGCTGCGGCGTTCGGATCGAGACACCGGAACGCTTTTGGCGAGCGGGAAACGCTTTCCCGTTCAACAAAATGTGCTTCGGAACCCACCACGCGGATGCGTGCGCAGCCGAGACTGCGTGAAGCGGAGCAAGGTCACATGACCCATAGGATCCTTGAGAATTCGGCCATCGACCTCGCCGAAAAGCGTGCGCCGGGAACCGACACCTTCGATCCCTATGGCGACACGCTGCGCGAGGAATGCGGCGTGTTCGGCGTGTTCGGGCACCCCGACGCCGCCGCCATCACCGCGCTCGGCCTTCATGCGCTCCAGCATCGCGGCCAGGAAGCCGCCGGTATCGTCACCTATGACGGCACGCGCTTCCATTCCGAGCGCCGGCTGGGCCTCGTCGGCGACGCCTTCTCCGACGGCGAGGCGATCAAGCGCCTGCCGGGCCACATCGCGGTCGGCCATGTGCGCTATTCGACCACCGGCGAGACCATCCTGCGCAATGTGCAGCCGCTGTTCGCCGAGCTCGACGGCGGCGGCTTCGCCATCGCCCATAACGGCAACCTCACCAACGGGCTGACGCTGCGCCGGCAGATCATCCGCGACGGCGCCATCTGCCAGTCGACCTCCGACACCGAGGTGATGCTGCACCTCGTCGCCCGCTCCAAGCGCCCGCGCTTCACCGAGCGCTTCATCGACGCGCTGAAGCTGATCGAGGGCGCCTACGCCTTTGTCGGCCTCACCAACAAGAAGCTGGTCGGCGCCCGCGACCCGCTCGGCATCCGCCCGCTGGTGCTCGGCGAGCTCGACGGCCACCCGATCCTCACCTCCGAGACATGCGCTCTCGACATAATCGGTGCGCGTTTCGTGCGGGACGTCGAGCCCGGCGAAGTCATCGTGTTCTCCTCCGACAAGGTGGAGACGCTGCGCCCCTTCCCCGCCGTCGCGCCCCGCCCCTGCATCTTCGAGTACATCTATTTCGCCCGGCCGGACTCGGTGGTGGGCGGGCGCTCGGTGTACCAGGTGCGCAAGAACATGGGCTTCCAGCTCGCCGCCGAGGCGCCGGCCGAAGCCGACCTCGTGGTGCCGGTGCCGGATTCCGGCGTGCCAGCGGCGATCGGCTATTCGCAGGCTTCCGGCCTGCCCTATGAGCTCGGCATCATCCGCAACCACTATGTCGGGCGCACCTTCATCCAGCCGACCCAGTCGGTGCGCGACCAGGGCGTGCGCATGAAGCATTCGGCCAACCGCTCGGTGGTCGAGGGCAAGCGCATCGTGCTGATCGACGACAGCCTCGTGCGCGGCACGACGTCGGTCAAAATCGTCCGCATGATGCGCGAGGCCGGCGCCCGCGAGGTGCATTTCCGCATCTCCTCGCCGCCGATCACCCATCCCGACTATTACGGCATCGACACGCCGGACCGCGACAAGCTGCTCGCCGCCACCCATGACCTCGAGGGCATGCGCCGCTATATCGGCGCCGACAGCCTCGCCTTCCTGTCCATCGACGGCATCTACCGCGCCATGGGCTATGAGGGCCGCGACAGGCTGCACCCGCAGTTCACCGACCACTGCTTCACCGGCGAATACCCGACCCCGCTGACCGACCGCACCGGCGAGGTGCCCTCGCGCCAGCTCTCGCTGCTGGCCGAAGCGAGCTGAGCGGACGGCAGACCCGTAACAGGAGGACGTGCATGGTCGAGCTGAACCAGTGGCACCGCGGCCGGCTGATCGACCATGTCTCGCTGGTGGTCGCCGATTACGAGGCGAGCAAGCGCTTCTACAAGGCGGTGCTGGCGGTGATCGGCGTGCCGGTCGTCGAGGGCGAAGGCTATTTCTTCGCCGACGAGCTGTTCGTCTCCCCCGGCGAGCCGACCACCGGCCGCGCCCATCTCGCCTTCCAGGCGGCGGACATCGAGACGGTGAAGCGTTTCTACGAGGCCGCGCTCGCCAATGGCGGGCGTGACAATGGCGCGCCGGGCTATCGCGACTATCATCCGGGCTATTATGCCGCCTTCGTCCTCGACCCCGAGGGCAATAATATCGAGGCCGTCAACCACGGCCCGGCCAAACGCTCGGCGCCCTCCGTGGTCCTGACCGACGACACCTGACATCGCCGAGCAACCATCTGCCAAGGAACGCCGGATGACCGACAACCAAGCGCGGCCGCTGGAAGGCCGCCTCGCCCTCGTCACCGGGGCGACCCGCGGCATCGGCCGTGCCACCGCTCTCGCCCTCGCCGAAGCCGGCGCGCATGTGATCGCCACCGGCCGCACCCAGGGCGCGCTGGAGGAACTCGACGACGCCATCGCCGCCGCCGCCTCTACCGCCACGCTGGTGCCGCTCGACATCATCGATTTTCCCGCCATAGACCGGCTGGGCGGCGCGCTGTTCGAGCGCTTCGGCAAGCTGGACATACTCGTCGGCAATGCCGGCGTGCTCGGCCCGATGACGCCGCTGGCGCAGATCGACCCCAAGGACTGGGAAGGCCCGCTCAACGTGAACCTCACCGCCAATTGGCGGCTGATCCGCTCGATGGACCCGCTGCTGCGGCAATCCGATGCCGGGCGGGCGGTGTTCGTCTCCTCCGGCGCCGCGCACAAGGCGCGCGCCTTCTGGGGCGCCTATGCGGTGACCAAGGCCGGGCTGGAAGTGCTGGCCCGCACCTGGGCGGCGGAGGTCGCCAACATCTCGGCGCTCAAGGTCAACCTGATCAATCCTGGCCCGATCCGCACGCGCATGCGGGCCAAGGCCTTTCCCGGCGAGGACCCGAACACCCTGCCGGCACCGGAAGACGTGGCGCAGGCGATCCTCGCTTTGTGCCTGCCGAGCTTCACCCAGACCGGCACGCTCTACGACTTCCCCACCCGCAGCCTCAAGGAATTCCCGGTTCCGGCGTGATCGGCCGCTCCGCTTCCCTGCCGCGGCGGGTGAAGATCGTCACCGCCAGCACCACGCCAACCAGTTGCAGCAGCGTGCCGACCGCCTCCGCCGAGTTCGGCAGGCGCTGCTCATAGGCGAGGCCGTAGCCGAGGCCGAACACCGTCTCGGCGACGATGAGCTGGGCCGACAGCGCCAGCGGCAGCTGCCGCGACGCCACCATCCAGCAATAGGTGCCGAACCAGGACACCACGCCGCCCATCAGCAGCACCCAGACGAGGAAACGCATCGCGTCCTCGGGCTCCGCCGGCAGCGTGGGCGCCCGCAGCACCACCGGCAGCAGCAGCACCGCGGCGGTGCCGGCGCCAAGGCCCTGCAGCCCGGTCCAGCGCAGCGCCGAGGGCGCGCCGTCCGTGCGCATGACCATCGCATTGGCCAGCCCGTAGACCACCCAGACCGCCAGCGCTACCACCGACAGGCCGATGCCGGCCAGCATGGCCAGCGCGTCATCCGGCGGCGCCTGGCCCAGCCCGGCGGCGTTCACCACCGCCAGCCCGGCGGCGATGAGGCCAAGCGGCGCCGCCAGCCGGCGCCAGGCCACCGCCCGCTCGCGCAGATTGCCGATCACCGCCAGCACGACCGGCGCGGTACCGGCGATCAGCGGCGGCACCACCGCCCCGGCGAGCAGCACGGCATAGGAGATGGCGAGGAAGTAGCCGAAATAGCCGAAGGCGCCGAGGGCGAAGCCCATCAGCTTCTGCCTGTGGCTGAGACCGGTCGGCCGGAAGCGGGCATCCGCCATCAGCAGGACGCAGACGACGCCGAACAGCAGATAGCGCGCGGCCGACAGTTCGAGCGCGGTGAAGGGCACGACCGCCCGTGGCGCCACGAAGGAAAGACCCCACAGCGCGCCGGTGGCGAGGCCCGCGAGGATGCCGATGAGCATGTCGGAGGATCCGATTCGAGAGGCGGCGAGCATGGCATTCACCGCCGCCGATTCGAATGGAGAATCGAAGCCGATCTGGCGAATATGCTTTTCTATCCGAGGGGAGAGCGGCCATGCGGCTTCAAGGAACCGAACCGGGGCTCGATGCGCTCGATGCCGGCATTCTCACTGCGCTGGATCGGGATGCGCGGATCACGATGAGCGAACTCGCCCGCCTGGTGGGCATGTCCGCACCCGGCGTCGCCGAACGGGTGAGGCGGCTAGAAGCGGCGGGAGTGCTCAAGGGCTTCTCGGCGGAGATCGAGCCGCGCGCGCTCGGCTATGCCATCCGCGCCATGGTCCGCATCCGGCCGCTGCCCGGCAAGCTGCATCTGGTGGAGAAGCTGATCGACGCCTGCCCGAACATCGTCGAGTGCCACAAGATCACCGGCGACGATCCGTTCCTCGCCCAATTGGTGGTGCGCGACATCGAGGAGATGGACGGGGTGCTGGAGGCGCTCGCCGAACATGCGGTGACCTCGACGGCGGTCATCAAGTCGCAGGCGGTGCGCCGAAGGCTGCCGCCGCTGCGCTGACGAGCCTATCCGGCGGGCGGGCCATCGGGGGCCGCAAACGCGCGCCGACACCATCGCCGATGCGGCGGCTCGGATATGTACCTCTACCCATTGGGGAAAACTGCCCGTGCTGCGGATGGGTGTGGGGTGACGATATTGCCGAGCGTGGAGCCCCCTCTCCCCACCCCTCTCCCCCTCGGGGAGAGGGAGCGGCCGTCATCTTGCGGGTCGAGGCGTTCCGACATCCCCAAGGGTGGAGCCAATACACGCGGCGCCATGACCGTTCGGGCGGCGCCGGTCCTTCCTCTCCCCCTCGGGGAGAGGGGCCGCCTCGACGTTCTGCCCTGCCTTCAATCCTTCTCGGCGTAGGGATTGTCCTTTTCGCGCAGCGTCAGCCGGATCGGCACGCCGGGCAGGTCGAAGGTGGCGCGCAGCCCGTTCACCAGATAGCGGATATAGCTCTCCGGCAGCGCATCCGCCCGCGAGCAGAACAGCACGAAGCTCGGCGGCCGGCTCTTGGGCTGGGTGATGTAGCGCAGCTTGATGCGGCGGCCCGACACCGCCGGCGGCGGATGGTCGGTGGTGGTCTCGATGAGCCAGCGGTTGAGCGGGTTGGTGGCGACGCGGCGGTTCCACACCTCGTGGGCCTGCTCGATCGCCCTCACCAGCCGGTCGAGGCCGTCGCCGGTGAGGCCGGACACCATCACCACCGGCATGCCGCGCGCCTGCGGCAGCCAGTGATCGGCCTCCTCGCGCATCTTCTTGGCGATGCCGGCCTGGTCCCGCACCAGATCGCTCTTGGAAATCGCCAGCACCAGCGCCCGACCCTCGCGCACCACCAGGTCGGCGATGCGCAGATCCTGCTCCTCGAAGGGATGGGTGGCATCCATCATCACCACCACCACCTCGGCGAAGCGCGCGGCGCGCAGGCCATCGGCGACCGACAGCTTCTCCAGCTTGTCCTCGACGCGGGCGCGCTTGCGCATGCCGGCGGTATCGAACAGCTTCAGCTTCACGCCGTGGCGCTCGACATCCACCGCGATGGAATCGCGGGTGATGCCGGCCTCTGGGCCGGTGAGCAGCCGGTCCTCGCCGAGCAGCGCGTTGATCAGCGTCGACTTGCCGGCATTGGGGCGGCCGAGCACGGCGACACGGATGCGGCGATTGCCTTCCTCGACCTCCGGCTCGGCCTCCTCGTCCTCGGCGTCATCGGGGAAGCAGGCCATCAGCGCCCGCACCAGCTCGCCCATGCCCTCGCCATGCTCGGCGGAAAGCTCCACCGGATCGCCGAGGCCGAGCGAATAGGCATCGAGCGCGCCGGCGACGGCGTCGCGGCCCTCGCTCTTGTTGGCGACCAGGATGGTGTGCTTGCCGGAGCGGCGGGCCAGCTCGGCAAAGGCGCGGTCGGTGGGGGTGAGGCCGGCGCGGGCGTCGATGAGGAACAACAGCACGTCGGCGTCGTCGATCGCCGCCTCGGTCTGGGCGCGCATGCGGCCTTCGAGGCTCTCGGCCTTGGCCTCTTCCAGCCCGGCGGTATCGATGACGCGGAACGACAAATGGCCGAGCCGGGCCTCGCCCTCGCGCCGGTCACGGGTCACGCCCGGGCGGTCGTCGACCAGCGCGAGGCGCTTGCCGACAAGGCGGTTGAACAGCGTCGACTTGCCCACATTCGGGCGGCCGACGATGGCGACGGTCATGGTCATCGGATGGCGCCCCCGCGCCTTGCTCTACTGGGCCGGCGGCGTGGCCGGCTGGCCGGCGGCAGACGGGCTGGCGGCGGCCGACGTGGAATAATCATAGCCGGAATTGGCCGGCTGCTGCGGCGGCGCGTTGTAATCGACGCCCGGCACGCCTTCCGGAAACACCGCCGTGCGCGCGCCCGGCAGCTTCTTTTCCTTCTCCGCGAAGGGATTGAGCTTGTCGATATCCATCGATCCGCAGCCGGCGGCGGCGAAGGCCAGCGACAGCGCGGCGAGCGCCAGGACGGCGCGGCGCACGCAGCGCCCGGAAACACGTGGACTGGACGGCATCCCTACCCCTCCTACTGTACGGCCGGAGCCGCCGGCGCGGCGGCGGGCGCCGCCTCGGCAGGCGGCGTCGTTTCGGCGGGAGCGCTCGCGCTGGCGAGCTTCTGCATCAGATCGGCGCGCTGGCGCAGCCCCGGCGCCGCCTGCCCGTCGGCGAGGATCGCCTCGAAGGTCTTGGCGGCGGCGGCATAGTCGCCGGCCTTGTACTGGGCGAGGCCGATGATCTCGCGCGCGGAATTGCGGAACGTTCCGGCGGGATCGGCCAGCGGCTGCATGCGCGCGGCGATGTCGGCCGCCGGGGCGGTGTCCACCAGCAGGAAGCCGGCGCGCAGCCGGGCGAGGTCGCGCATCAGCGGGCTGACCCTCGTATCGTTGGCGACGGCGTCATAGGCCGCCACCGCCGCCGCGCGGTCGGTCGGGGCCAGGGCGGAAGCGGCGCGGAAGCGGGCAAGCACGCTGTAGCCGGCGGTGCCGTCCTTCTCCAGCGCGGCGAAGGCGGCCTCCGCCTCGCCGTTCTTGCCGTCTGCGGCAAGCTTCATCGCCGCCTCGAAGCGGAGGCTGGATTCCTGCTGCTGCTGCAGGTTCCACCATTCGACGCCGCGCCAGACCGCGACGCCGGCGACGATCAGCACCGCCACCGCGATGAGCAGCCCGCCATAGCGCTTCCACAGGCGGGCGAACCGCTCGCGACGAAGGTCCTCGTCGATTTCGTGGAAAATGTCAGCCATGTCGCGATCCGTGGGAAAACTGTCGGGAAGCACCGGAGCCGCGCGGGGAGCGGCGGCGTTCCGGCACCGGAAAAAGCCGCGTAAACTAGCGATGCGGCTTCAGCAAGGCAAATACCGCGCCGGACCGGCACGGTTTGCCCCGGTCACACTTTCTTGGGCGCGTAGACGTGCTCGGCGGCGGGGAAGCTGCGCGAACGCACCTCGCTGGCATAGGCCTCCACCGCGGCGCCGATGGCCGGGCCGATCTCGGCGAACTTCTTGACGAAGCGCGGCACCCGGTCGCTGAGGCCGAGCATGTCCTCCAGCACCAGGATCTGGCCGTCGCAGGCGGGCGAGCCGCCGATGCCGATGGTCGGCGGAGCGACCTCGGCGGTGATCTGGCGCGCCAGCGGCTCGGAGATCGCTTCCAGCACGATGGCGAAGGCACCGGCATCGGCGACGGCGCGGGCATCGTTGAGGATCAGCTCGGCGCTCGCCTCGTCGCGGCCCAGCGCCTTGAACGAGCCGAGCGTGTTGATCGCCTGCGGGGTGAGGCCGACATGGCCCATCACCGGCACACCGCGATCGGCGAGGAAGCGCACGGTCTCGGCCATGCGGCGGCCGCCCTCGAGCTTGATGGCCCCGGCGCCGGTCTCCTTCAGGACGCGCGAGGCGGTGGCGAAGGCCTGCTGCGGCGAGCCCTCATAGGAGCCGAATGGCAGGTCCACCACCACCAGCGCCCGCGACGAGCCGCGCATCACCGCCTGCCCCTGCAGGATCATCATCTCGACGGTGACGGGCACCGTGGTCTCCATGCCATGCATGACCATGCCCAGCGAATCGCCGACCAGCATGAAATCGACATGCGGATCGATCAGCCGGGCGGTGTGGGCGTGATAGGAGGTGAGCGAGACGATGGGTTCGCCGCCCTTGCGGGCGCGGATGTCGGGAGCGGTGAGCCGGCGCGCGGCGGACTGGACGGACATCGGGCACTTCCTCATTTCGGCCGGTTCTTGGCGTCCGGCGTCGATCTTAGGGCATCATGACGGGCACGCCGACCACATGCGGGTGGAACCAGAAGGCGAGCGCCGCATAAAGCACGAGGCCGACCAGCACCGCAACGACGTCCCCGCCCCACCCCTTCGGCGCGACCGGCAGCGGCACGCCGCGCCTCTTCACCGAGATGCGGTCATAGACCGCCCAGGCCAGGATGGCGCCGGCCAGCGTCATGGTGGCAGCGTCGCCATTGGCGAGGAGATGCGCCAGCGCCCACAGCTTCACGCCGACCAGCATCGGATGCTTCAGCCATGCCCGGATGTGGCTCGGCACCAGATAGGCGCCGATGGCGATGGTGGAGAGCAGCATGAGGGTGAGCGCGATGTGCCGCATCGCCACCGGCGGCTCCCAGAGCTGCGCCGGGCCGCTGGCGCGCCAGGCGCCAAAGCCATAGGCGATCATCAGTACCGCGGCGACCGACACCAGCGAATAGACCGCCCGATAGGGACCGGGCCCGAGGCGGGCCACCACCCCGGCCCGGGCCTCGCGGAAGGTGGTGAACACATGCACGGCGAGAAACAGCACCAGCCCGGCCAGCATCAACAGCATGTCGCGATCCCCTCTTCATGCGAAGCGGCGCCACGCTAGAGCAAGCCGGACCGGAATTGAACGAGTCCAGACTAGGAAAGCGGCACTCTCCCGCCTCCCGGCCTGGCCGCCCGACCTTCGTGCCGTGGATGAAGGCGCGCGAAGGACAGGCTACGACCGCCGCAGGCGATGAGAGCCACCCGCCACCCTTTGGCCGGGGCAGATCGCCACCGTCATTTCGACATTGCGGGTGATATGCGCCTATTGATCAACTGATTCGATCCACCGGATGCGGATACGAAACACATCGACAGAAAGACTTGCGAAAGCGAATAGTAAATCCATCGCCCGATGACTATTACATATTATTATCTTCATTCCGACCGGATCAGCCAATTCAGCAACCGACCACTGGACAAGCAGAAGACGTCCGTCCAAACTCCGCCGCACATTCACACCCTGATCCTAGTTCGCGCTGATTATTATAATGGTGCCTTCCCGTTCTGATCTTTCGCCGGACGCCTGCGCAGGCCGCCGACCATTTCCCCGCCCGCATCGCCGGCCCTGCGCCTCGCGGGAAATCTGGATTCCGTGCGCCACCACCGACGCTCGGCAGGCGCTGGCGATTCCGCGGGTGACGCCGTGGGTGGCGCCATGAGTTCGCAGCCCACCGACCGCCTGGGCCAGGCCAAGGCGCTGATCGCCGCCGGCCAACGCGGCAAGGCCGAAGCGCTGCTGCGGCAGATACTGAAATCCGCTCCCGGCAAACCGCTCCCGCTGCAGATGCTGGCCGAACTGCGGCGCAAGGCCGGCGACAGCACCGAAGCCATGGAGCTGTTCGCCCGGCTGTGGTCGGCCGGCACCGGCCCTTCCAAAGCCGGCCTCAGCCTCGCGAGACTGCTGGTCGCCGCCAAACAGCTGGACGAGGCCGAAACGGTGCTGCGGCAGGTGCTCGACCGGGTGCCCGACCAGACCGAGGCGCGCCTGCTGTTCGTCGATCTGCGGCGCAAGCAGCGTGACCTGCAGGAGGCGGAGGCGCTGCTGCAGCAGGGCTGGTCGCTCGCCCCCGGCGAGCCGCGGATCGGCCTGCCCCTCATCGAGATGCTGATGGCGCGCAAGGCATTGCCGGAAGCGGAAGCGGTGCTGCGTCGGCTGCTGGAAGCCGACCCCGACACGCTCGAATTGCAGCTCCAGCTTGCCGAGCTCCGGCGCCGCCAGGGCGACGCCGCGGAGGCGGAAGCGCTGCTGCGGCAAGCATGCTCGCGCCACCCCTCCGCCATTACCCCTGTGCTCGAACTGAGCAAGCTGCTGGCGCGCGCCGGCCGAGCCGAGGAAGCCGAGACCGTGCTGGTGCAGGCCCTGGAAGCGGCCCCCGCCCACCCCGAATTGCTGGTCGCCCTGGGCAAGCAGCAAGCGGCTGCCCATCGGGACGCCGAGGCGATCAAGACCTTCGAACGCGCCATCGAAACCCCGGAATCGCCGACCGAAGCCTGGCTGGGACTGGCGAGCGCCTCGGGCCGGCTGGTCTCCACCCGGCTGGCCCTGGAGAAGCTGGCCGAGGCGCTGGCGGCCAAGCACGACGACCCGGACGTGCATTTCGCGCTGGCCAACCATCTGCTGCAGATCGGTTGCCTCGCCGAGGCCGAAATGGTGGCGTCCTCCGCCGTCGGCCGGTTTCCCGGCGACCTCGATCTCCAGAGGCTTGGCTTCCGGCTCGACGTCATCACCGGCCGCTATGAGGCCGCCCTCGCCCATCTGGCGCGCCTGCCCCGGAAGACCCGCAAGGACCATTGGCTGCACAACCGGCTGAAGGCCGGGCTGCTCAAAGCCCAATGGCGGGTCGAGGAGGCCCGCGACCTCTACCGGGGCCCGAACCTGCCGGAGCTGGACGCCTCGACCTATCGTCTTCTCGCCGACATCCACCTGATGGCGCTCGACGTCGTCGAAGCCCGCCGGTGTCTGCGCGAAGCCAACCGGCGCACCCCGCAGCGGCGGATGCTGAACGTGTCCCAGGGGCTGGCGGGCGAGATCGTCAACGATTTCTGGACCGACCCGCAGGCCCTGGCCGCCGGCCAGGCCGCCCGCCAACAGGACAAGCTGGAAAACTGGATCGCCACGGTCGACGCGCATCGCCACCATACCGGCTGCGCCATCGGCTTCATGATCCATCTGCGCCAGGCCGGCGCCTTCGCCGAGAAACCGGCCGAGCCCGGCGACCGCGCCGCCATTCCGCGCCACATCCACCAGTTCTGGGATACCCCCGAGATTCCGGACGACGTGATGACGCTGATGGGCAGCTGGCGGGCGCGCAATCCCGGCTGGAGCTACACGCTGCACTCGCTCGATTCGGCGAGGGAATGGCTCCGGCAGATCTCCGACAGCCAGCTGCTGCGCGCCTTCCGGCAGATGCCGACCATCGCCGGCAAGGTCGACCTGCTGCGGCTGGCGGTGCTGTTCGCCGAGGGCGGCGTCTATGCCGACGCCGACGACCGCTGCCTGGCCCCGCTCGATTCCGTCATCGCCGGGCGCGGCCTGGTGCTGCGGCAGGAGCATTATGGGTCCATCGGCAACAATTTCATCGCCGTGCGCCCGCACCACCCGATCATCGGGCAGGCGCTGGAAGACGCGGTGTCGGCGGTGCTGCGCGGCGACCGCGAATCCATCTGGCTATCCACCGGCCCCGGCCTGATGACCCGGACGGTGGCAACGCATCTCGTTGACGATCCGCGCCGGGTGGAGGCGCTGGGTCGCGACCTGCTGGTGCTCGACCAGCCCGAGATCACCCGCTTCTGCGTGTCGGGCTGCCGGGTCTCCTACAAGCACACCGCCCGCAACTGGCAGAGCCGCGAATTCCGCACTCCGCCGCACATCGTGCACAGCGCCGCCGCTCCGGAGCCGGCGGCCGCGCGGCCGGTCCCATCCCCGCCGGCGAGCGCGGCACCGCCGGCGCCGGCACCGAGGGCGCTGCCCTGAGCCGCGCCGCCATTGCCGGCCATGCGTAGCAACCACACTGCCGCGCCATGCGGGGCCGTGGCAGAGTAGCCTCGGTCGACCGCTCCGGGGGACGCGAGGCAGATGAAACCGGTGCTCGCCGCGCTGTTCGGGGCGCTGCTGTTCATGGCGAGCCCCGCGCGGGCCAACGGCGTCGTCGCCTATGTCGACATCCGCAGCCAGCGCATGAATGTCTGGGTGGACGGCGCCCGGCAATTCAGCTGGCCGGTCTCCACCGCCCGCACGGGCTATCTCACCCCCACCGGCAGCTTCCGGCCGCAGCGGCTGCATCGCAGCTATTTCTCGCGGAAATACGACAATGCGCCGATGCCCTATGCGGTGTTCTTCCATCGCGGCTGGGCGATCCACGGCACCAACGACCTGCGCCGGCTCGGCCGCCCGGCCTCGCATGGCTGCATTCGCCTCGCCCCCGCCCATGCCGGGACGTTCTACCGGCTGATCCGCCAATATGGCCGTGCCGATACCCGCATCGTCATCACCCGCTGAGCGCCGCGCTCCACAACCGTGGCGACAGTGCTATGCTCGCGGCTGCTCGTCGGCGCGACGATCGACCGGAGGCCCGACCGCGGATCCATCATGCTGCTCGACTACCCGTCCTTGCTCGTCGCCATCGGCTTTTCCGCCGTCTGCCTGTCGGCTCTGCTGTTCACCGCATGGATGACGGCGCGAGCCGACCGGTATCTCTTGACCTGCTCGATCGGCGCCCTGCTCGTCGTCTGCCACGCCTTCACCTATGCCGCCTTTGCCAGCCACCCGCAGCCGGCGCTGCTGTGCCTCGGCTTCGGCTTCCTCCTGGTGGCGCTCGGCGTGCTCTACGGCGCGGCCCGGCAGTTCCGCACCGGCCGGTCCCCCTGGCCGCATGCGGTGAGCGTCGCGGCGGTCAGCCTCGCCATCGTGCTGCCGCCGATCAGCGGCGGCTATGACGGGATCAGCGCCATTCTCTTCAATGCAGCGGCTGCCACCATCATCGTGCTGACCGCCCGCGAATACTGGCGCGCCCGGCAGGAGGCGCCGGCCGCCATCGCCGGCCTGTGCGGCTTCTACCTGCTGATCGCCTCCACCTTCGTGCTGTGCGGGGCGGTGCTGGTGCTCGAGGGCCGGCTGGTGCTGGACGGCGCGCCCTCCAACTGGGCGGAGCACCTGAATGTCATCTCCGCCGTCATCGGCATTCCCGGCGTCGGGGCGATGACGATGATCCTCAACCAGAGCCGCATCACCCAGTTGCACAAGCGCGACGCCATGACCGATCCGCTCACCGGTCTGTTCAACCGCCGGGCGCTGTTCGATCTGGTCGGCGCCATGGCGATGGGGCGGGAGATCGCCGTCATCCTGTTCGACATCGACCGCTTCAAGGCGATCAACGATGCCCGCGGCCATGCCACCGGCGACCGGGTGATCGCGCTGTTCGCCCGCGCGCTGCGCCAGCATCTCGGCAAGGGCCAGCTCGCGGCGCGGCTCGGCGGCGAGGAATTCGCCCTGGTGCTCGGCGACACCGGGCCGCAGACCGCCCTCGCCCATGCCGAGGCGGTGCGCACGAGCTTCGCCCAGCTGGCGATGGCCGAACTGGGCATGGCCTGCACGGCGAGCGCCGGCGTCGCGCATGGGCGGGCGACCGGGCGCGACTTCGAAGCCACCCTGAACGCCGCCGACCAGATGCTCTACAAGGCCAAAAGGAGCGGACGCAACCGCACCGCACTCGCCGGGCAAGACGCCGACGAGGCGGGGATGATCACGCGGCCTTCTTCTTCACGTCCTTGATGTCGGTGAAGACGATGCCCGGCCAGCGCTCGCCGGTGTAGCCGATCATGAACGCCGAAGAGGCGAGGAACACCGGGTCGCCGTCGAGGTCCTCCGCCATGGAAGAGCGGTTGCCGGCGATGAAGTCGTCGAGCTTCTTGGCGTCGGCACTGGCGACCCAGCGTGCCAGCTGGAACTCGCTCATGTCGAAGCCGACGTCGAGGCTGTATTCGGCATCGAGCCGGTTCTTCAGCACGTCGAGCTGCAGCGGGCCGACCACGCCGACCAGTGCCGGCGAGCCGTCATTGGGGCGGAACACCTGCACCACGCCCTCTTCCGCCATTTCCTGCAGCGCCTGCTTCAGCTTCTTGGCCTTCATGGCGTCGGCGAGCTTCACCCGTCGCAGGATTTCCGGCGCGAAGCTCGGCACCCCGACGAAGTTGATCTCCTCGCCCTCGGTCAGCGTGTCGCCGATGCGCAGATTGCCGTGGTTGGGAATGCCGACCACGTCGCCGGCATAGGCCTCCTCGGCCAGCTGGCGGTCCTGCGCGAAGAAGAATTGCGGTGTCGACAGGCCCATCGGCTTGCCGGTGCGCACCAGCTTCGCCTTCATGCCGCGCGTCAGCTTGCCCGAGCACAGCCGGGCGAAGGCGATGCGGTCGCGATGGTTGGGGTCCATGTTCGCCTGGATCTTGAACACGAAGGCCGACATGCGCGGCTCCTCCGCCTCGACCCGGCGCTTGTCGGCCTCCTGCGCCCGCGGCGGCGGGGCATAGCGGCCGAGGCCCTCCAAGAGGTCGCCGACGCCGAAATTGCGCAGCGCCGAACCGAAATAGACCGGCGTCAGATGGCCTTCGAGGAAGCTGTCGAGCTCGAACGGGTTGCAGCCCTCGCGCACCAGGCCGAGTTCCTCGGTCAGCGTGGCCTCGTCGAGCGACTTGTTGAGCCCGGCGATCGCCGCCATGCTCATCTCGCGCAAGGGGCCGGTCTTTCCCTCGTCCCCGTCCAGCAGGCGCATGCCGCCGGTGGCGATGTCCATGGTGCCGACGAAATCGCGCCCGCGCCCGACCGGCCAGGTCATCGGCGTGGTGTCGAGCGCCAGCGTCTTCTCGATCTCGTCGAGGATCTCGAAGGGGTCGCGGCTCTCGCGGTCCATCTTGTTGATGAAGGTGATGATCGGGATGTCGCGCAGCCGGCACACTTCCAGCAGCTTGCGGGTGCGCGCCTCGATGCCCTTGGCGGCGTCGATCACCATCACCGCCGCGTCGACGGCGGTCAGCGTGCGGTAGGTGTCTTCCGAGAAGTCCTCATGGCCCGGCGTGTCCAAGAGGTTGAACACGTGGCCGTCGAACTCGAAGGTCATCACCGAAGTGGCGACGGAGATGCCACGCTCGCGCTCGATCGCCATCCAGTCCGAGCGGGTGGAGCGCCGGTCCTTCTTGGCGCGCACCTGGCCGGCGAGCTGGATCGCGCCGCCGAACAGCAGCAGCTTTTCGGTGAGCGTGGTCTTGCCGGCGTCCGGATGCGAGATGATCGCGAAGGTGCGCCGGCGCGCGACTTCGAGCGCGATCGGCGAGGCGGCGGAATTCGAGAGAGCGTTGGACGGAGCGTTCATGCGCGCGGATGTGGCAGGGATGGCGCGGCTTATCAAGAGGCGGACGGTGGGAACGGCCGATGCAAACGCTCTCATGCCGAGCGTCCGGGCCGGCATGCCGCTCTTTGCCGGGGGCCGCGGATCGGCGCGATACGCAATTGGAGAGGGTCGAAGACCCCTCACCCGCCCCTCTCCCCGGCGGGGAGAGGGAGCCACGGAATCTCGCAATGTCGGGCGGAATGGGCAGATCCGACCTTATACGGTGGAGCGCCTCATCTTCCCTCCCTCTCCCCATTGGGTATAGGTGGCCGCATAGCGGGTGGGTGAGGGAGACGACATCGGGAGGCGCTGAAGGCCTCACATCTCATCCCTCTCCCCGGCAGGGAGAGGTGACCATCGCGCTTGGCGGGTCAGGGCAAGATGGACGGCTCCGGCGCCCGGAGACTTGAAGCGCCTCATCTTCCGTCCCTCTCCCCGCTGGGGAGAGGTGGCCCGCGCAGCGGGTCGGTGAGGGGAGACCACATTGGGAAGCCAAGAAGACCCCTTTCCCCGACGGGGAGAGGGGGCAGCGCCCGCTACTTGGAAAACTCCGCCGCGTAGATCTCCGGCTTGAAGCCGACGATCAGCCTGTCGCCGTCCTCCAGCACCGGGCGCTTGATCATCGAGGGCTGCGCCAGCATCAGCGCCAACGCCTTGGGGCCATCGAGGTCCTGCTTCTCGGCGTCGGGCAATGCGCGGAAGGTGGTGCCGGCGCGGTTGAGCAGCACCTCCCATCCGAGCTGCTTGATCCAGCCGCCGAGCCGCTCGCGGTCGATGCCGGCCGCCTTGTAGTCGTGGAATTCATAGGCGACGCCGTGCTGGTCGAGCCAGGCGCGCGCCTTCTTCATGGTATCGCAGTTCTTGATGCCGTAGATCGTCGCAGCCATGGCGCGCCTCCGCTGATGTGCTGCGGCTGGTCTAGAGCAATTTCCGCAAAAGTGCGCAGCGGTTTTGCAAAAAGAATTGCGTAGAAATAAAGAGCTAGAGCGTTTCCGGTGAACCGGATTTCACCGGAAACGCTCTAGCCTGCCACGGCCAGCCTCGCCACCGCCCGCCTGGCCATCACCGCGACGAGCTGGGCTCGATAGGCCCCGGAACCATGGATGTCGGCGATCATGTCGTCGGCATCCGGCTTGAGGCCGTCCAGCGCGGCGGGGCCGAACTCCGCCGCCAGCGCCGCCTCGGCCTCGGCCCAGCGGAACACGCCCTGCTGGCTGGCGCCGGTGACGGCGACGCGAATCTCGTCGCCGCGGCGCCAGACGAACACCCCGGCCATGGCATAGCGCGAGGCGGGGTTGGGATATTTCTCATACGTTCCTTCGCCGCCGAGCGGGAAGCGCACGGCGGTGACGATCTCGCCCGGCTGCAACGCCGTCTCGAACAGGCCGGTGAAGAAGTCGCCGGCCGACAGCTCGCGCCGGTCGGTGACGATGGTGGCTTTGAGCGCGAGGCAGGCGGCGGGATAATCGGCGGAAGGATCGTTATTCGCGATCGAGCCGCCGAGCGTGCCGCGGTTGCGCACCGCCGGATCGCCGATCAGCCCGGCCAGCGCCGCCAGCGCCGGCAGGCGGGCGATGGCGACCGGCGAGGTCGCCACCTCGACATGGCGCGCCATCGCGCCGATGACGAGGACGTCGCCGTGGAGCGCGATGCCCTTCAGCGCCGCCACGCCCGACAGATCGACGAGGTTGGACGGGCTGGCGAGACGCTGCTTCAGCGTCGGGATCAGCGTCTGGCCGCCGGCGAGCGGCTTGGCTTCCTCGGAAGCGGCCAGCGCCGCCAGCGCATCGGCCAGCTCGGACGGACGGTGATAGGCGAAGGCGAACATCTCCCGCTCCTCTCACTCGGCCGCGACCGGCACGGCGCCGGAGCCGGGCACCGCTCCCGCCATGGCCAGCGCGCCGGCCTGGATGGCCTTGACGATGTTGTGGTAGCCGGTGCAGCGGCACAGATTGCCTTCCAGCTCCGCGCGCACCGTCGCCGCGTCGAGTTCCGGGCCGAGGCGGCGCACCATGTCGATGCCGGCGACGATCATGCCCGGGGTGCAGAAGCCGCATTGCAGGCCGTGATGCTCGCGGAACGCGGCCTGCATCGGGTGCAGCGTCTCGCCCGCCGCCAGCCCCTCGACGGTGACGATCTCGGCGCCCTCCGCCTGCACCGCCAGCACCGCGCAGGCCTTCACCGCCTCGCCGTCGACCAGCACGTTGCAGGCGCCGCACTGGCTGGTGTCGCAGCCGACATGCGTGCCGGTGAGCCGCAGATCGTCGCGGATGAGCTGGACGAGCAAGGTGCGCTCGTCGACGGCGACGCGCACCGGCGCGCCGTTGATGGTCAAAGTCACGTCTCGCATCGAACCTCTCCCGGATTCAGGGGACGCGTCACAAGGCAACGCTGGTCGGCAAGGCAACGCTTGTCGGCAAGGCAACGCTGGTCGGCAAGTCGACGATGGATCAGGCCTCGCCCGCCGCTCCCTCGGCGGGCTGGGGCACCGGCACCACCACCGCCGCGAAGGCGGCGAAGAACTCGCCGGTCAGCTTCTTCACCGTGCCGTCAATCAGCCGGGCGCCGAGCTGGGCGATCTTGCCGCCCACCTTGGCCTCGGTCCGATAGGTGAGCACCGTCTCTTCCCCCTCCTCGTCCAGCCGCACCAGCGAGGAACCCTTGGCGAAGCCGGCCACACCGCCCTGCCCCTCCCCGACGATGCGGCAGGAGGCCGGCGGATCGAGCTCGGTCAGCGTGACGTTGCCGGCAAAGGCGACCTTCATCGGCCCGATCTTCAGCACCATCTTCGCGGTGAACTCGGTCGGCGAGACCTGCACCACCTCCTGGCAGCCCGGCGTGCACTGGCGCAGCACCTCGGGATCGTTGAGCGCCGCCCAGACGGCGGCGCGGGGGGCGGCGATGCGGTGCGAGCCGGAAAATTCCATGTAGTCACCTGAAGCGAGGACGCCGGCCATCGGCCGGAGGAAAGGCGAGGCCGCCGCCCGCCGGACCGCGGGTGGCGACGTGTGGACCGGCAACGAGTGGACCGGCGACGGCGCGGCCGGCGTGCCGCGACCAGGACGACAGCCCCGGACAGCAACGACCATGCCACGCCTGCAACGGCGCCGTCCATGGCCGCCCGCCGGTCGCCCCCGGCATGGGAATGCCGCCAGGAGAGGCAGGCGCCGCATAAAATTCGCGCACCCTTAAGTTACCTGACGCATTGAGGAATTCACCCATATTGGTATGGTCACATAGCACACCATACCATCACGGCGGAAGCGACCTCCTCCGATGGCACCGCGCATGTAAGGCCTCCGAGCAGGGCGCGATCGTCGCCGCCCCACAGCACCCACGGCCCAGAGCACAGGAACAGGCACATGTTCGAACGAGATCCTCGCCGCCGCGCCCTCTCCCCCTCGCGCCGCACCAGCCTGCTGGCGGCGGCGCTGATCGCCGCGCTTGCCGGCACCGCGGCGGCTCCGGCCTTCGCGCAGGAGGTGATCAAGATCGGCGCACCGCTGGCGCTCACGGGTGGCCTCGCCGACGAGGGCCACAAGCAGGATCTCGTCTGGAAGATGTGGGTTGAGAAGGTGAACGCCGCCGGCGGGCTGAAGGTCGGCGACAAGACGATGAAGGTGGAGCTGATCGAGTACGACTACCAGTCGGAAGGCCAGCGCGCCTCGCAGCTCGCCGAGAAGCTGATCAACGACGACAAGGTGCAGTTCCTGTTCGCGCCGTTCGGCTCGGGCCACACCAAGATCGTCGGCGGGGTGGGCGAGCGCTACCAGGTGCCGACCATCGCCTGCGTCGCCTCCTCCGAAAGCGTGTTCGACCAGAGCCTGAAGCATCTGTTCGGCACCCTCTCCCCCAATGGGGGCATGACCACCGCCATGGTGAAGATGTTCAAGGAGAAGTTCCCGGAGACCAAGACCATCGCCGTGCTCGGCCGCGACGACGTGTTCCCCAAATCGATGGCCGAAGGCATCGCCAAGGCGGCCGAGGCGCAGGGCCTGACGGTGGCCTATAAGGAGCTGTACCCGGTCGGCACCATGGACCACGCCGCCGCGCTGTCCTCGATCAAGGCGGCCAAGCCGGACTGGATCTACGTCACCGGCTACACCCAGGACCTGATCCTCGCCCGCAAGCAGATGCAGGACCTCGGCGTCACCGCGCCGATCGTCACCATGGTCACCGGCCCGTCCTACAAGGAATATACCGAGGGGCTGGGCAAGCTCGCCAACGGCATCACCTCGTCGAGCTGGTGGCACCACGCCACCAACTATTCCGGCCAGGGCGTGTGGCCGACCACGGCAGATTTCTACAAGGACTTCCAGGCCAAGGCCAACGGCGCCGATCCGGACTATGTCCACGGCTCCTGCGCCGCCGCCGGCGAGGTGGTCGCCGATGCGCTCGCGCGCACCGGCTCGCTCGACAAGGCCAAGCTGCGCGACGCCATCGCGGCGACCGACATCCAGACCTTCTACGGCCCGATTAAGTTCGGCCCCACCGGCATGAACCTGCCGCGCGAACTGCCGATTATCCAGGTGCAGGACGAAACCATCAAGGTGCTCGCCCCCGCCGATATCAAGAACGCCGATCTGGTCGCCATGCCGAAGTGAGGATCGCGGCGGGGATGGCTTGCACGCGGCACGGGCACCGCCCCGCCGCGTGAAAAGGCCGGCGGACGCTGACAGACCCCCCTCTGGTCCGCCGGCCAACTTCGCCTTGCCTCGCCGGAATCGCCGGCGACAGCACGGCCGGCGACATGGCTCGTCTTCTCCCTCTCCCCGGCGGGGAGAGGGGTGGGGGTGAGGGGGAGCAACGCTCCAAGACTCGCAGCGGCGTTCCCTGTCACCGACCCGCTTGGCGGGCCAATTCTCCGCCTGAGCCGGATGCTTCCGGACGAGGCCCTGCAGAGCCGAACCCGGCAACAGCCGAGTTCGGGCGGGGAGAGGAAAGCAAGAACCGGATACCGAGGAGAACGCCATGCAACGTGTCCGACCGGACGCCCTACGTCGAGGCGATCAATTGAAAGACGCCGCCGCCAAGCTCCAACGGATCACCTGATCCATGGCCATCTATTCGCAGATCCTCGCCAACGGGCTGATGCTGGGCGCGCTCTATGCCTGCCTTGCCGTCGGCTTCTCGCTGGTGTGGGGCGTGTTGAACGTGATCAACATGCTCCACGGCTCCTTCATCATCCTCGGCGGCTACCTCACCTATTTCGCCTGGCACGCCTTCGGCATCCACCCGATCGTCATGCTGCCGGTGGTCGGCGCCCTGCTGTTCGCGCTGGGCTTCGCGCTGCAGAAGCTGGTGATCAACCGGGTGGTCAGCGCCCCCGTGCTCACCACGCTGACGCTGACCTTCGGCCTCGACATGATCCTCTACAACGTCATGACCTACTGGTTCACGGCAACGCCGCGCCGGGTGCAGCTCGATCTCGGCGCCGTCAGCCTCGGCCCGGTGACGCTGCCGGTGGACCGGCTGTTCGGCACCGCCCTCGCGCTGGCGCTGACCCTGCTGCTCTACGCGGTGATGCGCGGCTCCAATATCGGCCGCGCCATCGTCGCCGTGCGCATGGATCGCTCGGCCGCCGAACTGATGGGCATCCGCACCGAGCGCATCTACGCCATCACCTTCGGCATCGGCGCGCTGATGGCCGGGGTGGCGGGGGTGGTGTTCGCCTCGATCTTCCCGATCACCACCAACGTCACCGGCACCTATCTCGGCAAGGCCTTCGTGGTCTGCGTGGTCGGCGGGCTCGGCTCGGTGCCCGGCGCGCTGGTCGGCGGGCTGGTGCTCGGCCTCGTCGAGAGTCTCGCCGGCCACTGGTTCGGCCCGCAGCAGGCGATCACCGCCGGCTTCGTGCTGATGCTGGTCATCCTGCTCACCCGTCCCACCGGCCTCGTCGGCGTCAGGGGGTATGAATGAAATCCGGCCCCCTCGCCTATGCGCTCCTCGCCGCCGGCATCCTTGTGCTGGCGACCACGCCGCTCTATGCCGACAATTACGTGGTGCGCACCGCCGCCATAGTCGCCATGTATGGCGCGCTCGCCACCTCGTGGAACTTCATCGGCGGCTTCACCGGCTACCCCTCCTTCTCCACCGCCGCCTTCTTCGGGCTCGGCTGCTATGTCGGCGCCATCTGCCAGCGCGCCGGCGTGCCGATGATGCTGGCCTGGCTGATCGCCACGCTGATGGTGGGCGCCTTCGCGGCGCTGCTGGGCGCGATCATCCTGCGGCTGAGGGGGCACTATTTCGCCATCGGCTCCATCGCGGTGGTCGAGGTGTGCCGGCTGGTGGTCTCCTCCTGGTCGAGCCTCACCGGCGGCGGCGACGGGCTGAACCTGCCGCTGCTGCACTGGGCGCCGGAGGAGCTGATGCGCTTCTTCCTGTTCGTCATGCTCGGCATCCTCATGCTGAGCCTGATCGCCACTTTCTTGGTGGATCGCGCCCGGCTCGGCTTCGGCCTGCGCTGCATCCACCAGAACGAGGACGCCGCCGCCATGGTCGGCATCGACACCACCCGCTACAAGGTCGCCGCCTATACGCTGTCGGCGGTGTTCTGCGCCGCCGCCGGGGCGGCCTATGCCTCGTGGACCGGCTATATCGACCCGACCGAATCCTTCCAGATCCTGATGACGGTGAAGGTGCCGGTGATGGCGATGCTCGGCGGGGCGGGCACGCTGGCCGGCCCCTTCCTCGGCGCCGCCGCCTTCGTGCTGCTCGAAGAGCTGTTCTGGGCCAACTTCCTCGACTGGAACCGCGCCATTCTCGGCGTCGTCATCGTGCTTCTGGTGTTCTTCCTGCCGGGCGGGCTGCTCAGCCTCGCGCGCAAGGCGAAGTCCAAGGCGGGCTCGGGAGGCGCGGCATGACCGAACCGATCCTGAGGCTCGAAGGCGTGTCGAAGACCTTCGGCGGGCTGAAGGCGCTGACCGACGTCTCCTTCGCGCTCCAGCCCGGCGAGGTGGTCGGGCTGATCGGGCCGAACGGCGCCGGCAAGACCACGCTGGTCAATGTCGTCACCGGCAATCTGCGCCCCTCCTGGGGCAGGATCCTGTTCGAGGGCAAGGACGTGGCGGCGCAGAAGCCTCATGAGGCGGCGCGGCGCGGGCTCGCCCGCACCTTCCAGATCGTCCAGCCCTTCCCGCAGATGACCGTGCTCGAGAACGTCACCGCCGGCGCGCTGTTCGGCGGCGGCGCCGCCTCGGTCGCCGACGCCCGCGACATGGCGCGCAGGAGCCTCGACTTCGTCGGCCTCGCCCCGCTGGCCGACCGGCCGGCGGCGCAGCTCGCGCTCGCCGCCCGCAAGCGGCTGGAGCTGGCGAAGAGTTTGGCGATGAACCCCAAGGTGCTGATGCTCGACGAGGTGAATGCCGGGCTCAACTCCTCCGAGATCGACGGCGCGCTGGCGCTGATCCGCAGGATCGCGGAGCGCGGCGTCACCGTGCTGATCATCGAGCACCTGATGAAGGTGGTGCTGTCGCTGTCGAAGCGCCTGCTGGTGCTGCACCACGGCCGGATGATCGCCGACGGGCCGGCGCGCGAGATCGTCGCCGACGAGCGGGTGATCGAGGCCTATCTCGGCCAGAAATACGCAGCCAAGCTCAAGGAGCTGCACCATGGCTGAACCGCTGCTGGAACTTGCCGGCGTCACCGCCGGCTACGGCCAGATCCAAGTCCTGTGGGGCATGGACCTCGCGGTGCATCCGGGCGAGGTGGTGGCGATGGTCGGCTCCAACGGCGCCGGCAAGTCGACGCTGTTGCGCACCATCTCCGGCCAGCTGGCGCCGCGCGAAGGCACCATCCGCTTCGCCGGCCGCGACATTGGCGGCGCCCGGCCGGATGCGGTGCTCACCGCGGGCATCGCCCATGTGCCGGAGGGACGGCGGCTGTTCCGCGGATTGACGGTGCGCGACAATCTGCTGCTCGGCGCCTATCTGCGCAGCGACAAGGACGACATCGCCCGCGACCTCGCTTACGTGTTCGAACTTTTCCCCATCCTCGCGGAGCGCCAGCGGCAGGACGCCACCACCCTGTCGGGCGGCGAGCAGCAGATGTGCGCGGTGGGGCGCGGGATCATGTCGCGGCCGAAGCTGCTTATGATCGACGAATTGTCGCTCGGCCTGTCGCCGCGCATGGTCGAGCATCTGAGCGGCGCGCTCACCCAGCTCAACAAGGCCGGGCAGACCATCCTGCTGGTCGAGCAGGACGTGATGACGGCGTTCGAGCTCTCGCACCGCGCCTATATCGTCGAGAACGGCAAGGTCGCGCGGGCGGGGGCCTCCGCCGAGCTGATGGCCGACCCGACGGTGAGCGAGGCTTACCTGTCGATATGATATGCGTGATACAAAAGAAGAATTTGCCAAAGTGATACTATCATTAGTATCATGGAAAATAAGGTGATGGCGCGTGGCGCCGGCCCCAACCAGGTCGTGAGAATGAATCCCTTCGAGCTTCCGTCCGCCGTCGTCGATTCCGGCATCTATGCCCGCACCGTCGCGCATCTGCGCGCGCGCGGCATCGTGCTGCCGCGCTTCTCCGAGCTCGCCGATCCCGAAACCATTCCAGCCGCCACCCGCGCGGCGGCGCAGGCGGCCGACACCAATGCGCCGGACGCGCGCAACCTGTTCGGCGTGCACTGGTACAACAAGGCGCGCGAGCTCGGCGGGTTGAGCGTGCCGGACTTCATCGAGCTGCCCAGCGCGGTGACCGGCGTCGACGCCCGCATCGTGGTGATGCTCGGCCGGCATTTCCCGATGATCCATGCCCACAAGGTGCTGGCGGCCTATGCCTGCCTCGCGCCTCGCCTCGCCTCGGGCGCCTTCGACCCGACGCATCACCGCGCCGTGTGGCCCTCCACCGGCAATTACTGCCGCGGCGGGGTGGCGATCTCGCGCATCCTCGGCTGCCGCGGCGTGGCGGTGCTGCCGGGCGGCATGAGCGCCGAGCGCTTCAACTGGCTGGAGCAGTGGGTCACCGACCCCATGGACATCGTGCGCACGCCCGGCACCGAATCGAACGTCAAGGAGATCTACGACGCCTGCGCGGTGATGGCGAAGGACGAGGGCAATTTCATCCTCAACCAGTTCTCCGAATTCCCGAACTATCTCGGCCACTACGCCGTCACCGGCGCGGCGGCCGCACGGCTGTTCGAGGGGCTGAACACATCCGGCAAGCTCAACCTCGCCGCCTTCGTCGCCGGCACCGGCTCGGCCGGCACGCTGGGGACCGGCGACAGGCTGAAGGAAGAGTTCGGCGCCCGCATCGTCGCCATGGAGCCGGTGGAGTGCCCGACGCTGCTCTATAACGGCTTCGGCGAGCACAACATCCAGGGCATCGGCGACAAGCACGTGCCGCTGATCCACAACGTCACCAACACCGACATCGTCGCCGGCGTCTCCGATGCCGCCACCGACGACCTCGCGCTGCTGTTCGGCTCGCCCGAGGGCCGCGCCTATCTCGCCGAGCGGCGCGGCCTCGCCGACGCCGACATCGCCGGGCTCGCCTCGCTGGGCCTGTCGGGCATCGGCAACGTGCTCGCCGCGATCAAGACCGCCCGCCGGCTCGACCTCTCCGAGACCGACGTCATCCTCACCATCGCCACCGACGGCTCGGAGCTCTATCCCAGCGAGCTCGCCGGCCACCTCGCGCGCAAGGGCGGCCGCTTCGACCGGATCGACGCGGCGGAGGCGTTCGGCCAGCATTTGCTCGGCGGCGACGCCGACCATGTGCTCGAACTCGACCACCGCGAGCGCCAGCGTGTGTTCAACCTCGGCTACTACACCTGGGTCGAGCAGCAGGGCGTCTCGGTGGAGGATTTCGACCGCCGGCGCCACCAGAGCTTCTGGAAGGGGCTCACCGCGCATCTCGCCGGCTTCGACGAACTGATCGCCCGCCTGAACCGCGATGTCGGCATCGCCCAGGCCGCTTGAGAAATGCCGCGTGAGGGAGTGACGGCGTGACCCAGTCCTATCTCGACCTGCGGCAGAAGACCCGCGAGCGTGACCGCAGCCTGCGCGACAAGGTGATGTCGCTGGAGGAGGCGGCGAAGCTGGTGCCGGACGGCGCCTCGGTGGCGCTGGGCGGCTGCACCGCCTCGCGTACCCCGATGGCGATGCTGTGGGCGCTGATCCGCGCGCGCAAGCAGGGGCTTACCGTCTCGCGCTCGATCATGTCGACCGAGGGCGACCTGCTCTACGCCTCCGGTCTCTCCACGCATCTGATCACCAGCTGGTTCAGCCAAGGCATCGTGTGGGGCGTGTCGAAGGTGATGCGCGCCTATACGGAATCGAAGCGCGCCACCTTCGAGGAATGGAGCCACATGGCGATGGGCCTGCGCTACCGCGCCGGCGCCATGGGCGTGCCCTTCATGCCGATGCGCTCGATGATGGGCTCGAGCGTGCTCGACCGCGCGCCGGGCGCCAAGACCATGGAGTGCCCGTTCACCGGCGAGACGCTGCTGCTGGTGCCGGCGCTGAACCCGGACGTGGCGCTGATCCATGTGCAGCGCTGCGACGCCTATGGCAACGCCCAGCTCGACGGCCTCACCTTCATGGACATCGACATCGCCATGGCGGCGAACAGGGTGATCCTGACCACCGAGCGCATCGTCTCCAACGAGCAGATCCGCCGCCAGCCGGACCAGACCAAGATCGGCTTCTTCACCGTCGATGCGGTGGTGGAGGTGCCGTTCGGCTGCGCGCCGCACGAATGCTACGGCCTCTACGAGCCGTTCTATTCGCATATGGACCTCTATGCCGAGATGACCTCCAGGGACCCGGACAAGGGCGCGACGGACTATCTCGAACGCTTCCATTACGGGCCGAAGGACTGGGCCGATTATCTCAGCCGCATCGGCATGGCCGAATTGCTCGACGCCCGGCGTCGCGGGAGTGGCATCTATGACGACTGAACCCGCGCGCGCGACGCTCGCAGAAAGCACTCTCAAGGTCTTGCCCGCCTACACCGCCTCCGAATTGCTGGCTGTGATGAGCGCCCGCCTCTTGAAGGACGGCCAGACCGTGTTCGCCGGCGTCGGCATCCCGCTGCTCGCCGCCATCCTCGCGCAGAAGACCCATGCGCCCGGCCTCACCATCCTGTTCGAGGGCGGGGTGATCGGCCCCTTCGTCGAGGCCGGCAAGCTGCCCCCCTCCACCAACGAGCAGCGTTGCACGCGCCGCGCCAACATGCTGGTGTCGATCACCGAAGTCCTCTTGATGCTGCAGCGCGGCTATGTCGATGTCGGCTTCATGGGCGGCGCGCAGATCGACCGCTACGGCAACCTCAACTCGTCGTTCATCGGCGACGCCGACAACCCGAAGATCCGCCTGCCCGGCACCGGCGGCGGCAACGACATCGCCTCCCTGGCCGACATGATCGTCGCCATGAAGCACGAAAAGCGCCGCTTCGTGGAGAAGGTCGACTTCATCACCTCGCCGGGCTTCCTCTCGGGCGGCACTAGCCGGGCGGATGCCGGTCTGCCGGCGGGCGGCATGTTCCGCGTCGTCACCGATCTCGGCATCATGGGCTTCGATGAGGCGACGAAGGCGATGACGGTGGTGGCGCTGCATCCCGGCGTCACCCCGCAGGCGATCCGCGACAACACCGGCTTCGAGCTGCCGGTGCCGGCCGACGTGCCGGTGACCGAGGCGCCGGGCGATCTCGAACTGTCCATCCTGCGCGAGCTCGACCCCGCGCGGCTCTATACGGCGTGATGGGTGGTGACGCGCGCTTTTTTCGCCCTCTCCCCGTGGGGGAGAGGGATGGGGTGAGGGGCCTTCCCTTGCTCCGCAATCGCTAGAGCCCCTCACCCGCCGCTACGCGGCGACCTCTCCCCGGCGGGGAGAGGTAAAGGATATCGCGCTCCCTTGTGGGAAGCCTGAAAAGCAAAGGTTCCTCTCCCATGTCCGCTCCCGTCGCCTTCGGCATCGCGATGCGCAACTTCACCCGCTTCCCCGAGCTGCCGGACGCGCCTGCGCTGGTGGAATACGGGGTGCGGATGGAAGAGCTCGGCTTCTCCTCGCTCTGGGTGTGGGACCACATCCTGCTCGGCACCGACCCGCATTTCCCGATCATCGATTCGCTGACGCTGCTCACCGCCGTGGCGGCGCGCACCAAGACCATCAAGATCGGCACCGGCGTGCTGGTGCTGCCGCTGCGCAACCCGGTCATCCTCGCCAAGCAGCTCGCCTCGATGGACCAGATCTCCGGCGGCCGGCTGATGCTGGGGGCGGCGGTGGGCTGGTACAAGCGCGAATTCGACGCCATCGGCATCGCCCACGACCGCCGCGGCAAGATCATGGACCGCAACCTCGACATCATCAAACGCCTGTGGACCGAGGACAGCGTCACCGGCGACTGGGACGAGCTGAGCCTGCGCAAAGCGGTGATGTTCCCCAAGCCGGTGCAGCGGCCGCATCCGCCGATCCTGATCGGCGGCTATGTCGATGCGGTGCTCAAGCGCGTCGCCAAGCGCGGCGACGGCTGGCTGACCTATTTCTACACGCCGGAAGGCTACAACGAGGCCTGGGCCAAGATCTCCGCCTTCGCCGAGGAAGAGGGCCGCGACCCGGCATCGCTCTACAGCCTCAACCAGTTGCCGATCTATGTCGGCCCGCGCGAGGAGGGCCTTCCCAAGATGAACGAGTGGCTGCATGCCGAATGGGACCTGTCGAAGGGCTCGCTCTCCACCTTCGACAGCGCCATCGTCGGCACCCCGGCCGAATGCGCCGAGCAGATCGCCGCCCATATGGCGACCGGCGTGAAGAAGATCGTCTTCGTGCCCTGGCGCTACGAGAAGGAGCAGATCGACCTGCTCGCCCACGAGGTGCTGCCGCTGCTGAGGAAGTGAGGCACGGGCGCGGAAAGAGGTCGGAAAGCATTTCCCGCGATCGCAGCCGTCGACGACTCGACTCACGAATCCCGGCTGTTACCTTGCGGCGCCGGGATTTCGCGAAGTTCGTCAGGAGAATAGCCGTGAAACTGCCTTCGATCGCCGCGCTGATGCTCGTCAGTGTGACTGCCGCAGCCTGTGTGACCGCGACGCAGGACAAGGAGAACATGCTCTCCGCCGCCGGCTTCCAGATGCGCCTCGCCAACACGCCGGAGAAGGTGGCCTCGCTGCAGAAGCTGCCGCCGCACAAATTCACCGTCCAGAGCCAGAACGGCCAGCCGGTGTTCCTCTATGCCGACCCGACCGTGTGCGGCTGCCTCTATGTCGGCACGCAAGAAAACTTCCAGAACTACCAGCAGATGGCGTTCCAGCAGCGCATGGTCAACGAGCAGCAGATGACTGCCATGATGAACCAGCAGGCCGCCTTTGATTACAGCCCCTGGGGCGACGGCCCGTGGGGGCCGATGATGCCGATCGACTGATCGGTCCGCACGATGGCGTGCGGCGGGTGCCTCAGCCCCGCCGCGCGGACAGGCTGCCGATCCTGGCGAACTTGCCGGCCGGCGCCTCAATGCGCGGGGTGAGCGCGTTGGCGGCATAGGAGCGCTGCTTCTGCCGCGAGGGAGCGTCCTGATAGGTGGTGGTGCGCTGGCGGGCGAGGCGGCCGGCGGCGCGGATCGCGCCTTCCATCCGGTCCGGCGGGAATTCCTGGCCATGGGCGCCGCCGGCGGCGCGGCTGATCGATTCGTCCATCAGCGTGCCGCCGATATCGTTCGCACCCGCCTTCAGCGCCGCGACGATGCCGCCCTCGCCGAGCTTCACCCAGCTCGCCTGCACGTTCGGGATCACCGGGTGCAAGGCGAGCCGCCCCACCGCGTGCATCAGCAGGGCCTCGCGCCGGCTCGGCCCCTGCCGCGTGCCGCCCTTGAGATAGAGCGGCGCCTCCATGTGGAGGAAGGGCAGCGGCACGAATTCGGTGATGCCGCCGGTCTCTTCCTGAAGCTGGCGCAGCCGGATCAGGTGCCGCGCCCAGTGGCGGTAATGGTCGACATGACCGAACATGATGGTGGAGGTGGTCTTCAGCCCGACGCGATGGGCGGCGCCCAAGGTCTCCAGCCATTCGGCGGTGTTCAGCTTGTCCGGGCAGATGATCGCCCGAATTTCGTCGTCGAGGATTTCCGCCGCCGTGCCGGGCAGCGTGCCGAGGCCGGCCTCCTTCAGCGCGATGAGGAACTCCGTCAGCGACAGGCCGAGCGTCGCCGCGCCGTGCCGCACCTCCAGCGACGAGAAGGCGTGGACATGCATGTCCGGCACCGCCCGCTTCACCGCGCGGACGATGGAGAGATAGGTCTCGCCGGAGAAATCCGGGTGGATGCCGCCCTGCATGCACACTTCGGTGGCGCCGCGCTCCCATGCCTCGATGGTGCGGCGCTGGATCTCGCCAAGGTCGAGCTCATAGGGCTTTCCGCGCAGATGCTCGTTGTGCTTGCCCTTTGAGAAGGCGCAGAAGCCGCAGCGATAGGCGCAGACATTGGTGTAGTTGATGTTGCGGGTGACGACATAGGAGACGGTGTCCCCCACCGCCCGGCGCCGCAGCGCATCCGCCGCCTCGGCCACGCGGCGTGCCTCGTGCCCGCGCGCTTCGAACAGCCGCACGATTTCGGCCTCGTCCAGCCCGCGGCCGTCGAACGCCTTGTCGAACAGCGCGTCGAGCTCGCGCCCCTCCCCCGCAATGGCGGGGCGAGCGATCACCGGGCTCGCCGGCCACTCGACGACCGTGTTCTCGAAGCTCTCGCCCTCGCCCACCCGCCAGCCGCTCTCATGGGCGAGGCCGCCGGCATCGGCGCGGCGCAGCACGTGGGGCGTCACCGCCTTGTCGAGCCAGCGCGGCGCGTCGAACAGATAGGCCGGATAGACCGCGAGCCGGGGCGCCAGAACCTTGCCAGCCTTCGCCGTGGCGGCGGCGAGCGCGGCCAGCGCCGGCCACGGTGCCTCCGGGTTCACATGGTCCGGCGTCACCGGCGAGACGCCGCCCCAGTCGTTGAGGCCGGCGGCGATCAGCGGGCCAAGCTCGTCGGCGCGCAGATTGGGCGGCGCCTGGAGGGAGATCGCCGGTCCGAGGATCAGCCGCGCGACGGCAATCGTCCACAGATGCTCGTCGAGGCTCGGCTCCGGCGCATTGGCCATGCGGGTGCCGGGCTTGGCGCGGAAGTTCTGGATGATGACTTCCTGCACATGGCCGTGGCGGGCGTGGGAATCGCGAATGGTGAGAAGGGCCTCCACCCGCTCCGCCCGCGTCTCGCCGATGCCGATCAGCAGCCCGGTGGTGAAGGGCACGCCAGCCTCGCCCGCTGCCTCCAGCGTCGCCAGCCGCGCTTCCGGCAGCTTGTCCGGCGAGCCGAAATGCGGGCCGCCCCGCGCCGACAGCCGCTCGGCGGTGGTCTCGATCATCATGCCCTGCGAGGCGGAGACCTTCCGCAGCCTGCGCAGTTCCTCGACGCTCAGCACGCCGGCATTGAGATGCGGCAGCAGGCCGGTCTCGCGCAGCACCAGCTCCGCCATCGCCGCGAGATACTCAACCGTGCTGGCATAGCCGAGCGCCGCCAGCTCCTCGCGGGCGACCTTGTAGCGCCGCTCCGGCTTGTCACCGAGGGTGAACAAGGCCTCGTCGCAGCCGACGCGGGCGCCGGCACGGGCGATCTCCAGCACCTCGTCGGGGGTGAGGAAGGCGCGCTGTCCCTGCCGCGGCGGATGCGCGAAGGTGCAGTAGTGGCAGACGTCGCGACAGAGCTGGGTGAGCGGGATGAACACCTTGCGCGAGACCGTGACCACGCCGCCGAAGCCGGCGTCTCGCACCGCCGCCGCCGCGCGCATCAGGCCGGCGACATCGCCTTCGGCCGCCAGCGCCAGCGCGGCGTCGCGGTCGAGGCCGCCTTCCTCCAGCACCTGCCGGGCAAGTTCGTCCCACCGCGCCGCCGCGTCGTGCATGCTCGTCAGCCTTCCATCACTTCCGGCAGGGTGAGCAGCTCGATCCCCGCCGCCTTCAGCGCATCGCGCACCGCGCCGGCCACCGCGATCGCGGTCGGCTCGTCTCCATGTACGCACAGCGAATCGAATTTCGTCGGCATTTTCTTGCCGTTCACCGAAATGATTTCGCCATCCAGCACCATGCGCACGGTGCGCTCGGCCGCCACCTGCGGGTCCTTGATCACCGCGCGCGGGTCGGTGCGGGTGAACAGATTGCCCTCGTCGTCATAAAGGCGGTCGATGAACGCCTCGCGCGCCAGCGGCACGTCGAGCGCCAGCGCCGCCTTCTCCATCTCCGAATTGGACAGAGCGAGATAGTACAGGCTCGGATCGACGGTCTTGATCGCCCGGCCGATCGCCAGCGCGTAGTCCTTGTCGATGGCGGCCATGTTGTTGAGCGCGCCATGCGGCTTCACATGCGTCACCTTCACCCCGGCATAGGCGGCCATGCCGGCCAGCGCGCCGAGCTGGTAGGCGACGAGATATTCGAGGTCGTTGGCGTTCATGCGGATCTGCCGGCGGCCGAAGCCCCAAATATCGTTGAAGCCGGGATGCGCGCCGACGGAGACGCCGTTCTCCTTGGCCTTCAGGCAGACGTCGCGCATCACCGTGGCGTCGCCGGCATGCAGGCCGCAGGCGACATTGACGCTCTGCACGATCTTCAGGATCGCGGCATCGTTGCCGATGTCATAATGGCCGTAGCCTTCGCCCATATCGGCATTGATGTTGATGCGGGTTGCCAAAGACGCCTCCTTAACCGATGAGCCCCAGGGAGAGCCCTTGCCCTCTCGACAGTCGTTCCATTAAGGCATTAAATTATCATGCCTTTCAAGCTGAAACATACTAACATTAGGATGATTGCCGCAAGGCAATATCGTCCCTGACCGCTGCTTATATCGGAGTGCCATGGTGGCGACCTCTCCCGTGCCGGACGACAACCGCCTCGGCCGCCTCGCCCGCTTCCTCAGCGTCGGCGACACCGCCTTCGCCATCGAGTTCGGCACCGGCATCGATCCGGTGCTGAATGCCCGCGTGCACCGCGCCGCCGCACGGATCCTCGAGGCGGCACTGCCGGGCATCACCGAGACCGTGCCGAGCTTCCGCTCGCTGCTGGTGCATTACGACCCGCTCGTCACCAGCGCCGCGGTGCTTCAACAGGCCATGGAGGGTCTCGACCTCGGCGAGGCGGTGGTGAGCGCTCCCGAGCGGGTGTGGGTGATTCCCACCCTCTATGGCGGAACGGCGGGGCCGGACCTCGAAGAGGTCGCCCGCGCGACCGGGCTGGCACCGGAGGAGGTGGTGGCCCGCCATGCCGGCACGCTCTACCGCGTCTATGTGCAGGGCTTCCTGCCGGGCTTCGCCTATCTTGGCGTGCTGCCGCCGGAGCTGGAGCTGCCGCGCCTCGCCACGCCGCGGGTGCGGGTGCCGCCGGGCTCGGTCGCCATCGCCCAGCGCATGACCGGCGTCTATCCGGTCGAATCGCCCGGTGGCTGGCGGCTGATCGGCAATACGCCGCTGCGATTCTTCGACCACGCCGCCGCGCCGCCGACCCTGTTCGCGCCGGGCGATGGGGTGCGTTTCCGGCCTGCCGCCGCCGGGGAGCATGCGGCCATAGCCGAGGCGGTCGCGCGCGGCGACTACAGGCCCGAGCAGGAGGCCGGCCGATGAGCGCCCGCCTTCTCGTCACCCAGCCCGGCCCGCAGACCACGGTGCAGGATCTCGGCCGCACCGGCGCGCAGGCCTATGGCGTGCCGGTCTGCGGCGCGCTCGACGGCGTCGCGCTACGGCTCGCCAACGCGCTGGCGGGCAATGAACCGAACGCCGCGGCGCTGGAATGCCGGCTCATCGGCCCCTCCTTCACGGTCGAGGGCGGGCCGGTGCGCCTCGCCATCGCCGGTGCCGAGGCCGCCATCGAGGTGACGCGCGAGGGCGAGACGCGCAGCTACCCCGCCTGGCGGGCAATCGACGTGCCGGAAGGCGCCAGCGTGCGCATCGGCGCGCTGCGCGGCAGCGGCGCGGCGGTGCTGGCGGTGGCGGGCGGCATCGACGTGCCCGCCGTGCTGGGTTCGCGGGCGACCGATCTCAAGGGCGGCTTCGGCGGGCTCGATGGCCGGGCGCTGAAGGCCGGCGACCGCGTGGCGGTCGTTGCCGGCACGCCGGCAGGACCATGCCTCGAACTGCCGCGCCCGCCCTCCCTCGCTTTCGACGGCGTGCTGCGCGTGGTGCTCGGCCCGCAGGACGACTCCTTCACCGAGGAGGGCCTCGCGGCGTTCCTCGGCACCGCCTACCGCGTCTCGCGCGAGGCCGACCGCATGGGCATCCGCCTCGACGGCGCCCCGCTCGCCTTCCGCGCCGGCGCCGACATCACCTCCGACGGCATCGCCACCGGCGCGATCCAGGTGCCGGGCTCGGGCCTTCCCATCGTGCTGCTCGCCGACCACCAGACGGTCGGCGGCTATGCCAAGATCGCCACGGTGATCTCCGCCGACCTGCCCCGCGCCGGCCGGCTGCTCCCCGGCGCCGAGCTGCGCTTCAAGGCGGTGGGCGTCGGCGAGGCGGAAGAGGCGCGCCGGGCGCTGGAGCGGGAGGTGGTGAGCCTGATCGCGTCGCTGACGCCGGTGCGGGCGGCGGCGGAGATCGACCTCGCGGCGCTTTACGCAGCCAATCTGATTTCCGGGGTGGTGACGGCGTGCGATCCCGAGTAACAGGCGCTGGAATAAGTTTATGTGATACTGAAGATAAGATCATTCGTTGATTCTGCCGCAGGTTGAAGCGGCCGCGATGGGTACGACACAGGCCGATGCTGAAGGACAACACGGCCGCACTGGCCAATCCCGATTACCGCCGGAGCCCCGTGCCGCGCTATCTGCAGATCGCCGGCGTCATCCGCCGCCGCATCGAGGACGGCGTCTGGGGGCCGAACGAGAAGATCTCGACACTGCAGGAACTGGAGGCCGAATTCCAGGTCGCCCGCGTCACCGTCCGCCAGGCGGTGGAGGTGCTGCAGGGCGAGGGTCTGGTGCGCCGCATCCAGGGCAAGGGCACGTTCGTCTCCGGCTCGGTCGAGGAAAAGCGCTGGCTCAAGCTCGATCTGAAATGGGATTCGATCCCCAGCATCATCGGCGCCAACGTGCCGCGCTTTGTGTCCGGCGCCGCGCCGGCCGCCCCGCCGCAGATCCGTCCGGAGGATGGCAACCCGGCGACGCAGTACCGCTATCTGGAAAGCGTGCAGTCGCGGCGCGGCCAGCCCTATTCCTTCGCGCGGGTGCATTTCGACGAGAACATCTACAGGCTCGCCCCCGCCCGCTTCGACCGCGAGCCCACTATCAGCGTGGTCTCGACGCTGGACGCCATCAAGGTGACGCGGGCGCGGCAGTCCTTCATCGTCGGCACGGTGGAGCCGCGCGTCGCCAATCTGCTCGCCATCGGCATCGGCTTCCCCACCGTGGAGGCGCATCTGGTGGTCACCGATGACAGCGACACGGTGATCTATGTCGCCGACATCATCTATCGCGGCGACTGCGTGCAGCTGGATGTCGATCTGCTGCGGTAGCGTTTTGGGGCTGAGGCCGACGACATAAAGTGGCAGTGTTCCCTCTCCCCGCGGGGGAGATGGATGGGGTGAGGGAGCCGACGCTCCAAGCTTCCATAGCCGCGTTCCCCCTCACCGACCCGCTGCGCGGGGCACCTCTCCCCACCGGGGAGAGGGAAGGCTTTTGCGATTCCTTGCGTCGCGCAGGTGGAGCCGGATGGCTACCTCTCACCCGCGCCCGAACAGCCGCGCCAGCCAGCTCTTCACCACGCTCCACGCCAGCGCGCCGGCATCGAGCGAAGCGTTCTGCGCCGCTGGCGCCTCGCCCTTGATCGTTGCGGCGAGATTGGCGGCGAAAGCCTGTGTCAGCCGCGCGGCGACGTCGCGGGCGATGGCGCCGCGGCTCATCTGCGCCAGCGGCCCCTGCAGCACATAGGCGACCTCGACGGTGACGCGCGTCGCCGCCCCGTCCCCCAACTCATCGAGGCGATAGGCGAGTCGCGCCCGCACCTGCGTCGCGCTGCGCGCATCGACGCCGCGCCCGTCCATGGTGCCGGACCAGCGTGCAGGATCGGGCGCGATGGTGCCCGCGCCGCCGAACGCCGCCTGCATCGGCCCGAGCTTCACCACCATCTCGGCGGCGAGCGTATGCCCGTCGCTCGGCGCCGTCAGCCGGGCGCCTGGCAGGCAGCCGATCACCCGCTCCGGCGACTGGAAAAGCGCCCACAGCTCGGCGCGCGGCGCCGGCACGTCGAAGACCTGCGTGATCTCCACCGGATTGCGCAGCGGTTCCAGCTCCGCTGAAGCCTCGGCGGGAATGGGCGCAGCGACGGCCGCCGCCGGCGCCTGCTCCCGCGCCACGCGGGCCGGCGACAGCGGCAAGGCGAGCGGCGAGGCATAGGCGGGCGGCTCCAGCACCGTGCCGCGCGTCGCCACCGCCTCGCCGCGCGTCGCCGCCACGTTTCGGATCGCCCGCACGATTCCGACATAGCCGGTGCAGCGGCAGAGATTGCCGGCGAGTTCGTGGCGGATGGTGTCCTCGTCGGCCTGCGGCCGGCGCAGCACGATGTCGCGCGCCATCACCAGCATGCCGGGCGTGCAGAAGCCGCATTGCAGCCCGTGCTCGTCCATGAACGCCTCGCGCAGCGCCGCGGCGACCGGATCGTCCGCCAACCCCTCGACTGTGGTGATGCGGGCGCCGTCCAGCGTGGCGGGAAAGGTGATGCAGGAGCGCGCGGGCGCGCCGTCGATCAGCACCGTGCAGGCGCCGCAGACCCCGTGCTCGCAGCCGAGATGGGTGGCGGTGAGCAGCATCTCCTCGCGCAGGAAATCGGCGAGGTGCTGGCGCGGCTCGACGCGTGCCTCGATGCGGCGGCCGTTCACTTCGAGCGAAATCGGGATCATGCGGGCAGGCTTTCGGTTTCCGGCACGGCGGCGAGTTGGGCAATGGCCTCGCGGATGACCTTCCGGTGCAGGCGAAAGGTCGGGGGATCGGCGGCAAGGCCGGCCTGCGCGAGGCGGTCGTCGAGCAGGGAGGGATCGGCGAGCGCGTCGCGGGCCTCGGCGACGACGATGTGCCGGCCTTCGGTGGCGCCGACCACCAGCCGATGCACGCCGCGCACCTCATCCGACAGCACCGCGCACATCGCCTCCGCGAACTCGCCGACCTTGCGGCAGGATTTGCGATAACCGAAGCGCGCGCCCGCCGAGCAGCGCGGTATGAACACGCCGGTGACGACCTCCCCCTCCTCCAGCGCGGTGGAGAAGGCGCCGAGCACGAAATCCTCCAGCGCCAGTTCGCGGGCGCCGGACGGGCCGGCCAGCACCACCCGCGCGCCGAGCGCGGTGAGCGTGGTCGGCCAGTCGGCGGCGGGGTCGGCATGGACGAGGCTGCCGCCCACCGTGCCGCGATTGCGCACCGCGCGATAGGCGATGCCGTGGGCAATCCACGCGAGGAAGCCCGGCGTCGGGTCCGGCACCACGCCATCCTCGAACTCGGCATGGGTGATGGCGGCGCCATAGAACACGCCATCCGCCCGCTCCTCGACGCGGCGCAACTCCGGGAGCTTCGCCACGTCGACCAGCGTCGAGGGCCGCGCGAGGCGCAGGTTCAGCATCGGCCCGAGGCTCTGGCCGCCGGCGACCGGCTTGGCGGCGGGATCGCCGGCAAGCGCCGCCGCCGCCTCCGCCACCGTCGCGGGGCGCAGATAGTCGAAACGCGCCGCCTTCACGAGACGGCTCCCTCGCGGGCGGCGGCCACCGCCATCCGCACCCGGCGCGGCGTCATCGGCGACATGGAGAGCTCGACGCCCATCCCCTTCAGCGCGTCGTTGATGGCGTTGCCGAGCGCCGCCGGCGGGGCGATGGCGCCGCCCTCGCCGATGCCCTTCTGGCCGAAGCGGGTATTGGGCGAGGGCGTCTCCATATGGGCGATGCGCACCATCGGCATCTCGCCGGCGCCGGGCAGCAGATAGTCGGCGAGCGTCGAGGCCAGCGGCTGGCCATGCTCGTCATAGGTCATCTCCTCATAGAGCGCGGTGCCGATGCCCTGCGCGGTGCCGCCATAGATCTGGCCGTCGACCACCATCGGGTTGATCAGCACGCCGCCATCCTCGACGATGACATAGTCGAGGATCTCCACCTCGCCGGTCTCCGGCTCCACCGCCACCACAGCGGCATGGCTGGCATAGGAGAAGGTGCCGGTATCCACCGTCGGCTTGTAGCCGGCGACGAGGTCGAGCCCGTCCGGATGGATGTCGGCCGGCAGGTTCTGCGGCGCCAGATACCAGGTCTTCGCCACCTCCCTGAAGGTGACGGAGCCGTTCGGCCCCACCACCTCGGCGTCGCGCACGGTCACCGCCTCCTCCGGCGCCTGCAGCAGATGCGCGCCGATCTTCTTAACCCGCTCGGCCAGCCGTTCGCACGCGCTCGCCACCGCGCCGCCGGCCATCACCGCCGAGCGCGAGCCCCAGGTGCCGGTGGAATAGGGCGTCATCGCCGTATCGCCATGCACGACGTTTACCAGTCCGGGATCGATGCCCAGCACCTCGCAGGCGATCTGCGCCATGGTGGTCTCCATCGATTGGCCATGGCTCTGGGCGCCGATGCGTACCTCCAGCGTGCCGTCCGGCGTGAGGCGGGCGCCGCAGCTCTCAATGCCCGGCACCATCGGGATGCCCCAGCCATGATAGACTGAGGTGCCGTGCGCGCCCTGCTCGCAATAGGTGGCGTAGCCGAGGCCGATCCGGCGGCCATCCGCCTCCCCGGCCTGCTGGCGCGTGCGCACCGCGTCATGGCCGATCATCTCCCGCGCCCGGCGCAGGCTCTCGGGATAGTCGCCCATGTCGAAATCCTTGCCGGTGATCGAGGTGAACGGCATCTGCTCCGGCCGGACGAGATTGCGCAGGCGCACGTCGTACGGGTCGAGCCCGGCCTCGCGGGCGACGGCGTCGATCATCAGCTCCATCGCCGTGCAGACACCGGTGCGGGCGACGCCGCGATAGGGCACGATCGGCGGCTTGTTGGAGCACACGGAATAGGTGCGGCAGCGATAAGCCGGCAAATTATAGGGACCGGGCAGGTTCGACACCACCTGCGCGCCTTCGAGGCAGGCGGAGAACGGATAGACCGAATAGGCGCCGGCATCGACATGCGCCACCGCCTCGAGCCCGAGCAGCGTGCCGTCCGCTTCGGCATAGGCGGTCATCACATAATGATGCTCGCGGCAATTGGCGGCGGCGATCAGGTGCTCGCGGCGGTCCTCCAGCCATTTCACCGGCCGGTCGAGCTTGAGTGCCGCCCAGGCGCAGCACACTTCCTCCGGCTGCAGCAGCCCCTTCCAGCCGAAGCCGCCGCCGACATCGGGCGCCACCACGCGGATCTTGCGGGTGTCGAGGTCGAGGCATTCGGCGAGGCCGGAGCGCACGATGTGCGGCATCTGCGTCGCCGTCCACAAGGTGAGCTGTTCGAGATAGCGCTCGAAGACGGCGACGCAGCCCTTGCCCTCCAAAGGCGACATGCATTGCCGGCTGGTGCGCACCTCGCGCGTCACCTTGATCGGCGCCTGCGCCAGCTTCGCGTCGTCGAACGACCTGTCGGTCTGCGAGACCAGGAACACGTTGTCCGGCCAGTCGTCATGCACCAGCGCGGCGCCGGGCTCCACCGCGCGCAGCATGTCGTGATTGGCCGGCAGTTCCTCATAGTCGACGCGGATCTCCTCACAGAGGTCCTCGGCCTCGGCGCGGGTGTCGGCCAGCACCATCACCACCGGCTCGCCGGCGAAGCGCACCTTGCCGCTGGCGAGCGAGGGCTGGGCGGAGACGCGGAAGCCCGGCAGACCGGTCTTGGCGAGAATGTCCTTCACGCCCGCCATGTCGGCATGGGTGAAGGCCCGGCCCTCCAGATGCGCGGGAATGTGGATCGCCCGGATGCGCGCATGGGCGAGCGGCGAGCGCAGGAAGGCCGCCTCCAGCTGCCCAGGAAAGCGCATGTCGCCGATGAACCGCCCGCGGCCGGCGAGCAGGCGCGCATCCTCCTTGCGGCGCAGCGAGGCGCCGACGCCGCGCCCACCCTTCGCCTCATGGCTCGTTTCCTGCATGTTCACGCCCGACCGATCCCCTGACGGAAGCATCTTGTCTGATGCACTATCCTATTCGATTATCGAGATTATCACACGATATGTGCTGATCTTTACACAAACAGTATCATTGGCAAGAGCGCAGAGCGGTTCTAAGCTGCGGCGACGGGATCGAAGGGGGCGAGAGCGATGAAATTCGGTGTGGGCCAGCCGTTCCGGCGCGTCGAGGATCAGCGCTTCATCACCGGCACCGGCCGCTACACCGACGACATCCATTATGATGGCGAGGCCTATGGCTTCGTGGTGCGCTCGCCGGTCGCGCATGGCGTCCTCAACGGCGTCGATGCCGAGACGGCGCGGGAGATGCCCGGCGTGCTCGCGGTCTATACCGGCGCCGATCTCGCCGCCGAGGGCATCGGCACGCTGCCGGCCGTCATCGTGCTGGACCACGTCGAGGGCAAGCGCATGCCCACCCCGCCCTATCATCCGCTGGCGCGTGAGAAGGTGACCTATCTCGGCCAGCCGGTCGCCTTCGTGGTCGCCGAGACCGCACTCGCGGCGCTGGAGGCCGCCGAGGCGGTGGCGCTCGACATCGAGGACCTGCCGGCGGTGGTTGATCCCGTCGCCGCCTTCGCCGAGGACGCGCCGCTGCTCCACCCGGAAGCACCGGGCAACCTGGCCTTGCATTGGGCCCATGGCGACGTCGCCGCGGCCGAAGCGGCGCTCGCCGCCTCGCACCGGGTCGTCGAGATCGAGGTGGTGAACAATCGCATCGTCGTCGCCTCGATGGAGCCGCGCAACGCCATCGGCCTCTATGACGCGGATGCGGACAGCTTCACCCTCGTCACCGGATCGCAGGGCAGCCACATGATTCGCGGCTGGCTGTTCGAGCAATTGTTCGGCGAGCCGGCCGAGAAGCTGCGGGTGATCACGCCGGATGTCGGCGGCGGCTTCGGCATGAAGGCGATCCCCTATCCCGAGCAGGGGCTGGTGCTCCACGCTGCGCGCAAGCTCGGCCGGCCGGTGCGCTGGCAGTCGAGCCGCACCGAGGCTTTCCTGTCCGACACGCAGGGCCGCGACAACCTCACGCGCGCCCGGCTCGGCCTCGATGCCGACAACCGCTTCACCGCGCTCATGGTGGAGACCATGGCGCCCTGCGGCGGCGCGCTCTCGGCCTTCGGCGTCTATTGCCCGACGCTCTCCGGCCCGCCCATGGCACCGGGCGTCTACCGTATCCCGGTGGTAGCGACCGATGTGCGCATCGCCTACACCAACACCGCGCCGATGGACGCCTATCGCGGCGCCGGCCGGCCGGAGGCGGCCTATCTCATCGAGCGCATCGTCGACAAGGCGGCGCGGGAGCTGGGCATGGCCCCGGACGCGCTGCGCGAACTCAACATGATCGCGCCCGAGGAAATGCCGCACAAGACGGGTGCCGGCGTCACCTATGATTCCGGCGATTTCGCCGCCGTGATGCATACCGCCATGCAGGCGGCCGACTGGGCCGGCTTCCCCGCCCGACGCGCACAGGCGGACAGGCTGCTGCGCGGCATCGGCCTCGGCTACTACATCGAGCGCACCGGCGTTCCCGGCAAGGAAGGCGCGGTGGTGGAGATTTCCGTCGACGGCCGCGTCACCGTGCATGTCGGCACCCAGTCCACCGGCCAGGGCCACGAGACCACCTATGTGCAGATGACCGCCGAGACGCTCGGCCTCGACGTCGCGCGCATCACGGTGAAGACCGGCGACACCGACCAGCCGCTGCCCTCGGCCGGCGGCACGGTGGCCTCGCGTTCCATGGTGCATGGCGGCGGCGCGCTGCGCCTCGCCAATGGCGACCTCATCGGCAAGGCGCATGCGCAGGCGGCGAAGCTGCTCGACAGCGACCCGCGCGAGGTGGAGTTCGACGACGGCGCCTTCCACGTGCCCGGCACCAACCGCCATGTCGGCCTGCTGGAAATCGCGGCGAAGACCGGTGGCCTCACCGGCGTCGGCGATTTCGAGCAGCTGATCGGCACCTTCCCCAATGGCGCGCATATTTGCGAGGTGGCGGTCGATCCCGAAACCGGTTCGATCAGGGTCGAGCGCTACACCGTGGTCGACGATTTCGGCCGGGTGCTGAATCCGCTGGTGCTGTCGGGCCAGGTGCATGGCGGCATCGCCCAGGGCATCGGCCAGGCGATGCTGGAGCGCGTGGTCTATGACGCGGATAGCGGCCAGCTCCTCTCCGGCTCGTTCATGGATTACGGCATTCCGCGCGCGGAAGACCTGCCCTTCTTCGAGGTCTCGACGCAGAACGTGCCCTGCACCACCAACCCGCTCGGCATCAAGGGCGCGGGCGAAGCGGGGGCTATCGGCGCGCCGCCGGCCTTCGTCAACGCGGTGATCGACGCCCTGTCGCCGCTCGGCATCACCGAGCTCGACATGCCGCTCACCCCGTTCCGGGTGTGGGAGGCGATCGAGGCGGCGAAGGCGGGGAAAAGCGCGGCGGCGTGACGTGGCCCGGTCAGGTCGCCGGCACACACTTCTCGCTGCGGAGCTCCCGCGCGCCCTGATGCAACAGGCACATGGAGACGAGGGGCCTGTCGTTCCGCGTGCCCTGGAGGATCAGGACCAGCGTCCGGCCCCTGTTGGTGGTGGTGGTGCCGACCACCTTGAACCCGTCATCGAGGAGTTTCTGCAGCGGCCCTGCCTGGGCTCCAACGGTTGAAGCGATCAAGGCAAGGCCGAGACAGGCCCCGGAGAGTGATGCGCGCCGCATGATGACCTCGAAGGTTGCAACTGCCTAACTATCGCGGCGCCGCGATCCATCAAGGCCCTCATGGCACCTCCGGCATTGTTCCCTCTACCGGCCGCCAGCCGCCCTCCCCGCGCGCGAAGAGCGGGCAGCCATAGGCCGCCCTCACCCGCTCCGCCGGCAGCACGTCCTGCATCGCCGCCACCCAGCGATTGGTCTGCTTCATTGCCACCGCCATGCCGGCGATCTGCGCCCCGGCCCGCGCCAGCAGCCGGCACGCCGCCGCCGCCGTCGCGCCGGAGGAGATGGCGTCGTCCACCAGCAGCACCCGTCGCCCTTCGACCAGCGGCAGCAGATTCGGATCGAGCCGCAGCCGCTTGCCCGCTTCGGGGGTCGTGATGGAGGAGACCGGCTCGGAGAGGTCGTCGCGGTACCAGAACTTGCGCGAATAGCCGAGCGGTACGTAGCGTGGCTGGCCGAGCCGCTCTGCCACCAGCGCGGCGAAGGAAAGCCCCAGCGTCGGCAGCCCGGCCACCATCTCGGCGCCGAGATCGCCGGCGGCTTCCGCCATCGCCTCCGCCAGCGCCGCCACCACCGCATGCGACGCCTGGTTGGCGATCAGCGAGGCCACCGCATGCGCGCCATCCGGCAGCGCCCGCAGCGGCAGGACCAGCACGCGGCCATCGGCCAATCGGACGGGGTAGCCGAAACGATAAGGCGGCACCGCCGAGAAGCGCTGCGGCACCTGGTCCGTCAGCTTCTGCCAATAGGGCAGCGTCGGCTCGGTGAAGAAGCCGTCTTCCTCATGCGGCATGGAAGCCTTCCCGACCCATCAGAGCACCGTCACGTCCAAGCTCGGCCCGGCCATGACGGCGTGCCGGCGGGACGCCTGTCCCGCCACCCCGGCTGTCCGGGACCCATCCTTCCAGGCACGCAGGCGCTTCCCCTCATCCGCAAAAAGGCGCCCGCTTCTCCTATCCACACAGGCCCCTACAGCTCGCCCGCCGCCATCTGCTTCGCCATGAAATCCGCCTGCCGGATCGCCAGCGCCACGATGGTGAGCGTCGGGTTGCAGGCGCCGCCGGTGGAGAAGGTCGAGCCGTCGGCGATGAACAGGTTCGGCACCTCCCAGGCGCGGCCATTGCCGTCGAGCACGCCGTCCTCCGCCTTGGCCGCCATGCGGTTGGAGCCGAGATTGTGGCTCGCCGGATAGGACGGCGCCTCGATCGAGCGCTTCGCCCCCGCCGCCGCATGGATGGCGGAGAGCGTCTTGTAGCCGTGCACGCGCAGCTTCAGGTCGTTCGGGTGGTCGTCGTAATGGATGTTGGCCACCGGCACGCCGAAGGCGTCGAGTTCCTCGCCCAGTGTCACCCGGTTGCCCGGCTGCGGCATGTCCTCGCCGGACATGAAGATGCCGGCCATGTTGCGGTACTGCTCGATCACCGAGACGAAGTCGCGGCCCCACCAGCCGGGATCGAGGAAGGCGGCGGTGGTCGGCAGCCCCATCGAGTTCATCTCGATATAGTAGCCGCCGGCATAGCCGCGCGCCGGGTCATGGCGCACGAAATCGTCGATCATGCCGCCCATGATCTCGCCGCGGTGCATGTAGACCGGCTTGTCGAAGATCGACCACACCGTCTGGATGATGTGGCGCAGATAGTGGCGGCCGGCATGGCCCCAGCCATTGGCGATGCCGTCCGGAAAGCGCGCGCTCTTGGAGTGCAGCAGCAGCCGGGAGGTCTCGACGCAATTGCCGGCCAGCACCACCGCCCGCGCCTTCTGGCGATGGGTGACGCCGTCCGCATCGACATAGACCACGGCGGAGGCCTTGCCGGCCGCGTCATGCTCGATGAACGTCACCCGCGCGCGCGGCCGCAGCTCCAGCTTGCCGGTGGCGAGGCCACGCGGGATCTCGACATTCAGCGTCGACCAGCGCGAGCCGACCTTGTCGCCGGTGATGGTGAAGCCGTCCTGCGTGGTCGCCGGCCGGCCGTCATAGGGGATGGAGTTGATGGCGTGCCGGCCGGTGGAGACGTTGAGCCCCAGCGCCTTGGCGCCGGCATACATCACCTTGAAATTGTTGTTGGGCGGCAGACCGGGCAGGCCGTTGGTGCGCGTCACCCCCATCTTGGCCTCGGCGAGGTCGTAATAGGGGTTCAGTTCCTCGAGCGTGATCGGCCAGTCGATCAGGCTGGCGCCGGCAATGTCGCCATAGACGGTCTTCGCCCTGAGCTCGTCCTCGATGAAGCGGTAGCAGCAGGCCGACCAGTGGGTGGTGGTGCCGCCGACCACCTGGCAGCTCCAGCTCGGCGAGAATGGGTGGTCCTTGGCGGCGCGCCAGGTGCCGGAGGCGGTTCGCTTGTCCAGCCAGGACAGCATCTCGTAACCGCCCCACTCGTCATTGACGAAGTCGTCGGCGGTCAGGTGCTTGCCGGCCTCCAGCAGCACCACCTCGACGCCGCGCTTGGCCAGCTCATGGGCGAGCGTGCCGCCGCCGGCGCCGGAACCGACGATCACCACCACGCCGGAATCATCGAGCTCATACTGTGTCATCATGCGTATCCGTGTGCGGTGGGCCGTCAGATGCCGGGAGGCGGTTCGGGCAGCCAGTCGAGATCGTTGAAGCCGCGGTTCACATAGCCGCCGAGATGCACCGAGGCGCCCTCATAGCCGAAGGCCTGCCACACCTCGATATCGTCATAGAGGAAGCGCACGGTGGTGCGTTGCACCAGCCGGAAGGCGGCGGTGCCCTCGATCGCCTTCAGCCCGTTGACGCGGTAGCTCTCCGACAGCTCGCGGAACGGCACCGGCATGGCGTCGTCGACGAGATCGACGAACTCGGCGAAGCCCTGCGCCACCGCCGGCAGCTTCGACGCCAGCCCGTCAAAGGCGACGATGGTGCGGCGATAGACCCGCTCCGGCAGGCCCTGGTGCGGATAGAGCGTGCGTGCCGCCAACACCAGCGTCTCGGCGACGTGGGCGTCGAACACCTTCAAAACGCCCACCCAGTCCGGCCCTTCCGGCAGGGCCACCGGCGGCGGCAGCTTCGGGTCCTTGTAGGCGGTGGGCATCGGCGTTTCGGTCATCGGCACGTTCCTCAGTTCGTCGAGGGCAATTGTTCGCCTGGCGGCAGCCAGGCATTGATGGCGGCGGCGTTCTTCACCAGGTCGGCGGCGTGGCTGGCGCGCGAGCGCTCCTCGGCGATCAGCAGCCTTTGCCGCGTCGGCTGGAAATGCGGGATGACATGGCGGGCGAACAGCTCGTAATGGCGCAAAGTCGCCTCGCGGTTCGCCCAGTCATGCGCCAGCATCAGGAAGCAGCCGAAATCTCCGGCCCGCGCCGCGAGCCGCTTGAGGAAGGCGACCGCGTCGTCCGGCGTGCCGATGACGCCGATGCCGGTCTCGTTCATCCAGGCGATTCGCTCCTCGAAGGTCTCGCCGACCGCGGTGATCGAGGGCATGGCGATGGTCTTCTGGGTGTACTCGCAGAAGGCGTCGAAGCCGTGCCGCATATCGGCGATCGCCTGCTCGCGGGTCTCGGCGACATGGACGTTCACCACAAGGCGCCAGCGCGACGGATCGGGCACATGGCCATGCTTGATCGCCTCCTGCGCATAGACGTCCCAATGCAGCGGCGGCGCCGGCATGCCTTCCTTCGGCGACACGACGCCGGTGGAGAGCAGGCCGAGCCCGTGCTTGCCGGCGATGCGCGGCCCGGCCTCCGAGCGGGTGGCGGCGACGCAGACGTCAAACATCGGGTCGGAATACGGCGCCACCTGGCAGAAGGCGTCGACCAGCTCGTAGCGGTCGGTCTTCACGCTCACCGGATCGAGCGAGGTGAGCAGCTTCATCAGCACGCCGAGATCGTGGTCGAGCGCGGGACGCAGCTGGCGCGGATCGAGCCCGAACATCGCCGCGTCGCTCGGCAGCCCGCCGGGGCCGAAGCCGGCCATGAAGCGGCCGCGCAGCATGTGGTCCATCAGTATCATCCGGTCGGCGACATGGTAGGGGTTGTGATAGGGCAGCGGCACGATGCCGGTGCCGAGCTTGATGCTCTTCGTCAGCGCGCCGACATGGGCGAGGAACACCATGGGGTCGGCGATGATCTCGCTGCCGGCGGAATGGTGCTCGCCGACCCACGCCTCCTCATAGCCCAGCGCGTCGATCCATTGGATGGTCTCGACGTTGCGCTGGAGCGAGGTGGTGATGTTCTGCGTCGGCGGGGAGTTCCAGGGCGGCATGAAGATGCCGAAGCGGGTCTTTCTCATCCTCTCCCCCTCACCGGACCGGAAGGAAGCGCTTGGGCAGCACGCAGTGGATGCCCTTGTTGCCGTCCACCGTCTGGGTGACCCGCAGGTCGGCGCAGAGCGAGCACAGCGTGTAGGCATCCTGCGCCGAGAGGCCGGACCGCTCGCGGATCAGCACGATCATGTCGCGCAGCGCTTCCTTCACCGCGTCGTCGAGATCGGGATCGAAGCCCATGGTGATCCACTCGTCGGGCTTCTCCGCGCGCGGCGTGGTCAGCTTCATGTCCTTGCGAACGTGGAACTCGAACGTGCCGGTAAGCGCCGCCTCGATGGCGGTGATGCACACCTCGCCGTCGCCCTGCCGCCCATGGCCGTCGCCGACCGAGAACAGCGCGCCGGGCGCGAAGACCGGGAAATAGGTGGTGGTGCCGACCCCGAGCTCCTTATTGTCCATGTTGCCGCCGAACACCCGCGGCTCGGTGGAGGAGAGCCGGCCCCATTCCGGCTTCGGCGCCACGCCGAAATTGCCGAAGAACGGCTCCAGCGGCAGTTCCTGCCCCCAGGGCATGGTGGCGATCAGCCTCTCGCGGTCCAGCGGGATGTGGATGCGCCGCAGCTCCGGGAAATCCTCCGGCAGCGTGCCGAGGAAGGGCAGCTGGATGTTCCAGCCCCAGTCGGCGCGGAATTTGATGTCGAGCATCCGCACTTCCAGCACGTCGCCCGGCTCGGCCCCCTCTACGAAGACCGGCCCGGTGAGCAGATGCGGCCCCGGCCCACGATGGATGCTGGCCATCACCTCGGCATGCCCCGGCACCGGGGTGAAGCCGGTGGCGGCGAAGTCCGGCAGGTCCTCCGGCTCGCCGGACAGGGTGTCGATCACCACCCGGTCGCCGGATTTGATGGTCAGCGCCGGCGGCAGGGCGGCGTCCCATTTGCCCCAGTTCACCGTGTCCGGCCGTGCCGGCAGATAATGCTCCGCCATCGTTTGTCCCTCAGCCCCCAGCCCTTGTCCTCAGCCCTTCACGGCGCCGAGCGTCAGCCCGCGCACGATGTGACGTTGCAGCACGAACACCACGGCGAGCACCGGCAGCAGGGCGGTCATGCCGACGACCGCCATCTCGCCCCAGCGCACGCCCTGGCTGGTGATCAGCTTCGGAATGGAAACCGGCAGCGTGGTCATCGCCTTGCCGCCGAGCATGAAGGCGAACAGGAACTCGTTCCACGCGAAGATGAAGCACAGCACGCTGGTGGCGACGATGCCGTTGCGCAGCAGCGGGAACACCACGCGGCGGAAGATCTGCAGCTTCGACCAGCCCTCCAGCGCCGCCGCCTCCTCCAGTTCCACCGGCAGGTCGCGGCAGAAGGAGCGCAGCACCCAGACATAGAAGGACAGGTTGAAGGTCATGTAGGCGAGCGTCAGCCCGAGGAAGCTGTCGAGCAGCCCGACCTTGGCGTAGATCAGGTAGAACGGGATGACGAGGCACACCGGCGGCGCCATGCGCGAGCCGAGGATGAACAGGAACAAATCGTCCTTGCCCTTCATCTCGAAGCGCGCGAACGCATAGGCGGCCGGCGTGCCGATGATCACCACCAGCGCGGTCGAGACGGTGCACAGCAGGAACGAGGTGAGCAGCGCCCAGTGGAAGCCCTGCTCGATCACATAGGAGAAGTGGTCGAGCGTCGGCACGAACAGCCACTGGGTGGGCCGCGCGAACATGGCGTCGTTGGGCTTCACCATCATCGAGGCCATCCAGAAGATCGGGAACAGCATGATGGCGGCATAGACGACGACGATCGCGGTCCAGAACAGACCACGCGATCCTTCGGGGCGGCTTGAAGCTTCGGCCATTTTTTCCTCGTTCGTTCCGGAGACCGGATCTTCAATTCTCCCTTCCGTTAGGAAGGGTCTGCCTCCCTCTCCCCGTCGGGGAGAGGGCTGGGGTGAGGGGCCTTCTTCGCTTCCCCATCTAGTCCCCCCTCATCGACCCGCTGCGCGGGCCACCTCTCCGTCGAAGCCGGACATTTCCGGCTTCGACCTCGCCGAAACCGTGTCCGGCACCAGCCGGATACGGGCGGGGAGAGGGACGATAAGGCCTCAGAACGCGTTCAGGCGCTTCTTGGCGACCTGGTAGAAAATCGAGCAGAAGGCGAAGAAGGCGATCCACACCAGCACCGCCAGCGCCGAGGCCTCGCCGATGTTCCAGAACTCGAAGGTCATCTTGTTGGCGAGGATGGAGGGGGTCTCGGTCGAGATGCCCGGCCCGCCATTGGTGAGGATGTAGATGGTGTCGAACACCTTGAAGGCGTCGATGAAGCGCAACAGCCCGATCACGGCGAGCAGCGGCGTCATCATCGGCAGGGTGATGTGGAAGAACATCTGCACCGGGTTGGCCCCGTCCACCGCGGCGGCGCGATAGGGCCCGAGCGGCAGCGCCTGCAGGCCGGCGAAGAACGCCAGCATCATGAACGGCGTCCACTGCCAGATATCGACGAAGATCAGCGCGTAGAGCGCCAGCTCCGGCGAGGCGAAGATCGAGGTCTCGCCGAGAATGTTGAAGCGCTCCAGCACGTTGTAGGAGAAGAACCCCCACGATCCGGCGAGCATGATCTTCCACAGCAGCCCGACGACGATCGGCGCCATCATGGTCGGCATGAACAGCAGCGGGATCAGGATCGAGCGCCCGCGCACATTCTGGTTCAGCACCAGCGCGCCGATCAGCCCGAGCATGAACTCGATCGGCACCGCGATGAACACGAAGGTGGCCGCCACCCCGATGGAGTTCCAGAAGCGCGGGTCCGACAAGAGCGTGATGTAGTTGTCGAAGCCGATGAAGTCGCGCACCCGGCCGAACTTCGCCTCGTGGAAGCTCAGATAGATGGCGTAGATGAACGGCGCCAGCGACACCACCACCAGGGTGATCATCGAGGGGGCGATGAGCAGGTAGGGATACCAGGCCCGCTCGCGCATTCCCGCCGCTTGCGGCTCGGCCGCCGTCATCGTCTCGCTTGCGCTGGCCATTCTGCCTGTCCGTCTCGCTGCGTGGTCATCTACCGGGAAGAAGGAGCCGGGACGCGAGGGGACGCGTCCCGGCAGGTGACCGGCGGATCGGGTGGGCGCCGGCCATATCGGGCACAGAAACGCGAGGCTCCCGGTGCATGGAGCGTTACGTCACCGCGCGGGCGTGCGGAACGTCACGGCGTCTCCGGAAGTCACAGCGTGCAGGACTTGCCGCCGCAGAGCTTCTCCAGGACGGCCTGGCCTTCCTTGGCGCCCTGTTCGGGGGTCATCTTGCCGAGGCCGACCTGCTGGGCGATGCCGCTCATGGCATCGAACATCTCCGGATATTTTTCCATCTTCGGCCGCGCGGTGGCGACGTCGAGCGAGGACTTCATCGCAGCGAACAGCGTCGGGTTGGTGCTGCCGGTGATCGCCGGCGCCGCCCAGGAGCTCTCGCGGATCGGCACGCCTCCCTGGCCCATCTCGATCAGCTTGTCCTGCTGCTTCTTGTCGGCCAGCCACTGCAGGAACAGGAAGGTCGCCTCGGGATTTTTCGAGGCCTCGCTGATCACCGTCACAGAAGGCTCGGCATCGGCATGGCGATGCGCCTCGTTGCCGGCCTTGGCCGGGATCGGGGCGTAGACGAACTTGCCGGCATAGGGAGAGACGCCCGGCTTGTCGATGCCGAGCACGAAGTCCGACCAGGCCAGCGACTGCGCGGCGATGCCGTTGCCCATCACGGTCGGCACGTCGACGAGCGAGTATTCGGCGATGCCGGGCGGGGCGAAGGTCCACAGCTCGCGCCACATCTTCAGCGCCGCCACGGTCTGCGGGCTGTCGAACACCGGCTTGCCGTCCTTGTCGATCAGGTTGCCGCCATAGTTCTGGATGAAGTTCACCCAGAGATTGGAGAAGGTCGAGCCGCCCTTGATGCCTTCCAGCACGATGCCGTAGAAATCGCTGGTCAGCGGCACGCCGGCCAGCTTCTCGCCCTTCTTGCGGGTGAAGAATTCGGCGATGTCGCGCATCTGCTCGATGGTCTTGGCCGGGGCGAGGTCGTAGCCGTACTTCGCCTTGAACGCCGCCTTCTCCTCCGGATTGTTCAGCAGGTCGGCGCGCGCCCAGTAGACGTGGTTGTAGTTCCAGTTGATGAAGCCGTACTGCTTGCCGTCGCTGAAGGCGGTGGTCTTGTACGGCGCCTGGATGAAGTCGGCGGCGTTGAGGCCGGGATCCGACAGCTTGGGATCGGCGACGAACTTGTCGAGCGGCATGATCACGCCGGCCGAGAGCATCGGGCCGAGCTGGGCGCCGTGCAGCATGATGGCGTCGTAATGGCCGCGGCCGGACAGCATGTCGGCCTGGCCCTTGTTGATCACCTCGAAGTGGTTGAGCAGTTCCCATTCCACCTTGATGCCGGTCTCCTTCTCGAAGTCCGGTACGATCTTGGAGAGCGTCTCCTGCAGCGGCGTGATCTCGTCGAGCACGCGGATGGTGGTGCCCTTATAGGGCGCCGCCGCCTTGGCATAGAAGCCCGCATCCTGCGCCAGCACCGGCTGCACGCCGGAGACCACCATCGGCACGGGGAGTGCCGTGGTTGCCGCCAAGGCGGCGGCGAAACACCAAATCTTACGCTTCATCGCTCTTTCCCTCTGTGTTTTGCCGTTAGCGGCTTATGCCTGTCAGTCGTCAGTCGCCGGAAAGCGCCCGGCCCGTCGCACCGTCGAAGAGCACCATCCCTTCGCCGGGAAATGTGAAGCCGATGCCGCGGCCGATGCCGCCATCCGCGCCCAGCGCCGCCGCCCCCGCCATCGAGGTCTTCACCTTGGCGAGCAGGTTGCCGAGATCGATGGTGACGATGGCGTGCTTGCCGAACGGCTCGTTGGAATAGACCTCGGCCGGCACAGCCCCGGATGCCTTCCCCACCGCATCCGGCGCCACGAAGCCGATGGCATCCGGCCGCACGCCCAGCGTGGCCGCCGCGCCGCTGGCGCGCTCGGCCGCCCGCGCCAGCGCGCCGGTCAGCGTCAGACTCACGTCCCGGCGCACGAACACGATGGCGCCGTCCTCGCGGGTCAGCTCGCCGTCGATCAGGTTCATCGGCGGATCGCCGAGTAGCTTGGCCACCCGCGCGCTCGCCGGGCGCAGCCAGATTTCTTCCGGCGTGCCGATCTGCTCGAGGCGGCCCTGGTCGATCACCGCCACCCGGTCGCCCACCGACAGTGCCTCCATCCCGTCCGGCGTCGCCCAGATGGTCGGCACGGTCAGCCCGGAGAGCCGGCGGCGGATCTCGCCGCGCAGCTTGTGACGCAGCTTGGCGTCGAGATGCGAGATCGGCTCGTCGAGCAGATAGAGCGCCGGCGACTGCACCAGCAGGCGCGCCAGCGCCACGCGCTGCTTCTGCCCGCCGGACAGCGCGCCCGGCAGCCGCTCGTGCAGATGGCGGATCTCCAGCAGCTCCAGCACCTCGTCGACGCGCCTGTTGGCCTCGGCGGGTGCGAGCCGGCCGCCCGGCGCCTGCAACGGCGACAGCGCATTGCCGCGCACGGTGAGGTGCGGATAGAGCGCGTAGCTCTCGAACATCAGCGCCACGCCGCGCTGGCCGGCCGGCACCTCGGCCAGGGCCCGGCCGCCGAGCTCGACCGAGCCGGCATCCGGGCGCTCCAGCCCGGCGAGGATGCGGCAGAAGGTGGACTTGCCGGCGCCGGAAGGACCGGTGAGCGCCAGCAGCTCGCCCGGCTTCACCTCGATGCCGATCTCCGCCAGCACCTTGTGCGGCTGGCCCTTGGAGGAAAAGCTCTTGGAAATGCCGCGGGCGATCAGCCCGGCATGGGTGGACAGGCGCGAGGGAGCTTTCATGGGAGCGTTCACGGCGCCACCTCCAGGTTCTTCTCGCTCACGGCATCGAAGACCAGCAGCCGGTCGACATCGAGCCCGACCGACACCTTGTCGCCCGCCCGCCAGGACGTCGGGCCGGCGATCTCCGCCACCAGCCTGCCGCCGGTCCCGCCGGCGGCGTCGAGCGCCACGGTGAGCACGTCGGCATCGCCGCGCGGCTCGCGATAGGTGATGACGCCCCGCGCCGCCCCTCCCGCATCGCCCGCGCCATCCGGCGGCAGCACCTTCACATGTTCCGGCCGGATGCCGGCGACGATGGCGCCGTCGGCCAGCCTCGCCCGCCGCGCGGTGCCCAGCGTCACCTCCCAGCCCTCGCCGACGATGCGGTTGCCGGCATAGGCGGCCTTCATCAGGTTCATCGGCGGCTCGCCGATGAAATTGGCGACGAACAGGTTGGCCGGGCGCTCATAGAGGTCCTGCGGCGCGCCCACCTGCTGGAGCACGCCATGGTTCATCACCGCCACCCGGTCGGCCATGGCGATCGCCTCGGTCTGGTCGTGGGTGACGAGGATCGAGGTCACCTGCCGCAGCTTCTGCAACCGCTTGATCTCGGCGCGCAGCTGCACCTTCTGGTCGGCGTCGAGATGCGACAGCGGCTCGTCGAACAGGATCACCTCCGGGTCGCGCACCAGCGCCCGGCCGATCGACACGCGCTGCATCGCCCCGCCCGACAGGCCGCGCACCGGCTGGTCCGCCATCTGCCGCAGGCCGAGCAGTTGCAGCACCTCGCCGATGCGCTGCGAGGCCGGCTGGCCGGTGATGCCGCGCACCTTCAGCGGGAAGCCGACATTCTCCCACACCGTCATGTTCGGGTAGAGCGCGTAATCCTCGAACACCATGGCGATGTTGCGCTCGCCGGGCGCGAGGCGCGACACCGGCTTGTCGCCGAACCAGATCTCGCCCGACGACACGCTCTCGATGCCGGCGGCCATCTTCAATGTGGTCGACTTGCCGCAGCCCGAGGGCCCCAGCAGGGCGAGCATCTCGCCGGCAGCGCAGGCGAGGTTGAGTTCCCTGACGGCATCAACCTCCCCGTAACGCTTGAAGACCGACTCAAAGGCGATGGACGACATCCGGCACTCCAATGGCTATGCCGATGAACAATCCAAGTTCTGTGCCAAAGTGTGCTGGTGTATAGACACTTTAGCTAATAGGGACTGCAAACCCGATCCCGTCATTGAACATCTGCTTAAAAAAGCAGCCGGAAGGCACCTCGTGCCGTCAGAATGTGCGCTCCGGCACGCCTAGGCGCCCGCCTGCGCCGCCACCGTGTCGAGCAGCCCGGCGAGCGCCGCCGGCGCCGAGAGGAAGGGCGAATGATCGCCCTCGAAGGTGAACACCGCCTCGCACGGCGTCTCCGTCGTCATGGCCCGCTGATAGGCGAGCGACACCGCCTTGTCGCGCGTACCCTCGACATAGAAGCGCCGCACCCGGCCGAAGCCCGCCGCGCTGAGATCGAGCCGGTCGGCATAGATCTTCATCCGCTGCGGCGTCAGCCGCGCGGCGGCCCAGGCCGCGTCTTCCGGCGCGCAGCTGTTGTAGAACACCTCGCCCGCCGCCGCCGCCGGGAAGGTCGCGGTCTGCCCGTCCGCCGCCACCTGCATGTTCTTCAGCACCAGATCCTCGACCCCGAGCCCGGCATGCGCGTCGAGGAAGCTGACGAGGCTGGCGCCATGGGTGAGCAGCAGCCCGTTGACATAGACGGTTGCCGCCAGCCGGTGGGGGCGGCGCTCGCTCGCCTGCGCGCTGACGATGCCGCCCATGGAATGGCCGACCAGCACCACGTCGTCGGGCAGCTGGTCGATCGCCCAGCACACGCGCGTGGCATAGCTGTCGAGATCGGCGGTCTCGGGCGGCGCCGGGTCGTCGCCGCTGCCCGGCAGGTCCGGCGCCAGCACGGTGTGGCCGCGCGCCTCCAGCAGCGGCACCAGCTTCTGCCAGCACCAGGCGCCGTGAAACGATCCGTGCACCAGAACGAAATTCGCCATGCCGCCCCTCCCCTGTCGAGCTTAGGTCCGATCCACCGAAACGCCTTCGGCGGCGAGCGCCTGCCGCGTGCGGGATTCCGCCGGCAGCCGGGCCAGCCGCGCGAGATCGCCGGGCGCGTCGACATCGAAGCCGAGCCCCGGCAGCGCCGCCGCCGCATGCACCCGCACCGGCACCCCGGCCGCCTGCGCCGCGGCGCGATGCGCCGCCAGGCTGCCCGGCCCGAAGGCAAAGCCGATCACCTCCGGCGGCGTCGCCAGCAGCCCATTGGTGCCCTGCCCGTCATGGGCCGCCACCAGACTCACCCCGCCGGCGGGATGCGCGGCGATCACCTGCGCCACCTCGGCGGCGGCCAGCCCCGGCAGGTCGCCGGGCAGCACCATCAGCCCGGCCGCCCGCCGCGCCGCCAGATGCCGCGCCGTCCGCGCCAGTGCCGCGTTGAGCCCGGCCACCGCCGGCTCCGCCAGCCATTCCGCCCCGTAGGCCGGCGCCAGTTCGGCAACCGCCGGCTCCGCCGAGACGATCAGCGTGCCGGCGAGCCCACCAGACCCACCAGCTCCATCGGGCGTGCCGCCGGGCCGCGATTCGGCCTGCCGCAACGCCGCCAGCACGTCCTCCAGCATCGCCCGTGCCAGCCTGGCGCGCGCCGGCGGCGCCAGCGTCGCCGCCAGCCGCTGCTTGGCGAGGTCGAACGGCTTTACCGGCACCACCGCCCAGATGCCGCCGGCTCCCCGCTCCGCGGTCACCGGAACAGGTCCTCCTCCGGCGTGCGGATCAGCGTCGCCGCCGGATTGTCGGCCGCGCTCCACGCCAGCCCGCGCACCAGCACCACCGGCGTCGCCTCGGTGCTCTGTCCCATCACCAGCGACGCCGCGGCGGCGATCTCATCGGCATGGGCGATCATCGTCGCCCGCAGCGTGCGGCCGAACAGGTCGGTCTCGCCGCGCCGGTCGATCATCGACGGCAGGCCGGCGGCGCCGATGGCGATGCCGGTGGTGCCGCGCCGCCACGGCCGGCCGAAGCTGTCATTGATGACGACGCCCGGCGCCACGCCGGTACGCCGCTCGATGGCGGCGCGCAGGCGGTCGGCGCTGGCATCCGGGTCGAGCGGCAGCAGCAGCGCCGCCTCGCCGCCGTCGTGGCGGATATTGGACTGGTCGATGCCGGCATTGGCCATCACCAGCCCCAGCCGGTGCTCGACGATCAGCACGTCCGGGCGGGTGCGCACCACCCGCACGCTCTCGGAGAGGATCAGCTCGACCAGCCGCGCATCCTTGCGCACCTCCTGCGCCAAGGCCGTCGCCCGCGCCGAGGGCGTCACCTCGGCGAGGCGGACCAGCCGCCCCTCGGCCTTGGAAACCACCTTCTGCGCCAGCACCACCACGTCCTGCGGCGCCAGCCCCAACCCCAGCCGGGCCACCCCGTCGAGGATGAGCCCGGCGAGGTCGTCGCCGGCCTCCACCAGCGGGAAGTCGGGCAGCGCGAAAATCTCCAGCCGGGCGGCAGGCCGGGAGGCGGATTGGACCATGGCTCAGCCGAAGCGGGCGCGCAGGCGCGGCAGCACCTGCTCGGCATAGAGTTCGAGGAAGCGCGGCTGGTCCTCGCCCGGCGCGTGGAACACCAGATGGTCGAAACCAACAGCGACATAGGAGGCGATCTTCTCCACATGCTCCTCCGGATCGGTGGAGACGATCCACCGCGAGGCCGCGCGCTCTACCGGCAGCGCATCGGCCAGCTTCTCCATCTCCAGCGGGTCCTCCACCGAGTGCTTCTCCTCCGGCGAGAGCGCCAGTGCCGCCCAGTGCCGCGTATCGGCCATGGCCCGCGCCCGGTCGGTGTCGAAGGAGACCTTCATCTCGATCATCCGCTCATAGCGGCGGCCGGGCATGTCGGAGCCCTCCAGCCCGACCGCCACATTCGGCAGCAGCGTCTCGGTATAGAGGTCCCATTTCTTGCCGGAGGTGCAGATGAAGCCGTCGCCGGCGCGGCCGGCGAACTTCGCCACCTGCGGCCCGGCACCGGCGATGTAGATCGGCACCGGTGTTTCGGGGCGATCATAGATAGTGGCGTTCTCGGTCTTGTAGAACTCGCCCTCGAAGCTGACGCGCTCCTCGCTCCACAGCGTGCGGATGAGGCGCACCGCCTCGCGCAGCCGGGCGAAGCGCTCCTTCAGCTCCGGCCACGGGGCGCCGGTCGCCGGCACCTCGTTGAGCCCCTCGCCCGAGCCGACGCCGAGGATCACCCGGCCGGGGAACAGCTGGCCGAGCGTGCCGAAGGCCTGCGCCACCATCGAGGGGTGATGGCGGAAGGTCGGGGTGAGCACGCTGGTGCCCATGGTGATCCGCGCGGTCGCCGAGCCGAGCGCGCCGAGAAAGGCGATCGCGGCCGGCGCATGGCCGCCGGTGTGGCGCCAGGGCTGGAAATGGTCGCTGATGAAGACGGAATCGAATCCCTTGCGTTCCGCGAGCACCGAGAAATCGACGAGCTGGCGCGCGTCGAACTGCTCCGCGGAGGCCTTGTAGCCGAGCTTCACCACTTCACCACTCCTTTGGGCCGTCACGACCAATGATACTATTATACAGCACACTATGACGAATAGTCCTGCGATCACAATAGGCTGATTTTTCCAAAACCGGAGGCAGCGCACATGCCGTCCCACCGAATTCGCAACGGCCTTGTCGCGGATCGGGCGAGGCTTTATCCGGCATGGGGCAGCTTTTGGCGAGCGGGACATGAACGGGCGCGGTATTCTCATCCTTCTCGGCATCATCGCCGCGATCCTGATCTGCGCCGCGGCCTATCTCGCCGCCTCGATCGTCGCGCCGGTGGCCTTCGCGCTGTTCTTCATCGCCCTGGTCTGGCCGCTGCAGCAGCTGCTGGCACGGCGCCTGCCGCGGCTCCTGGCGCTGTTCCTCAGCCTGGCGATCAGCCTCGTGGTGCTGTTCGCGCTCACCTCGATGACCATATGGGGCTTCGGCCGCGCCGCGCAGTGGCTGGTCGCCAATGCCGGCCGCTTCCAGGCGCTCTACCTTTCCGGCGCCGAATGGCTGGAGGGCCACGGCCTCTATGCCGCCGGCACCTTCATGGAGACCTTCAACGTCTCCTGGCTGATCCGCTTCTTCCAGGGCGTGGCGACGCGGCTCAACGGCATGGTCGGCTTCGCCGTCGTCACCCTCATCTTCGTGCTGCTCGGCCTGCTCGAGGTCGACATCGTCCGCCGCAAGCTCGCCGCCGGCGAGGCGGGCGAAGGCGGGCGGGTGCTGCTCGCCGCCGGCGCCGACATCGCCGACAAGTTCCGCCGCTACATGCTGGTGCGCACGGCGATGAGCATCGCCACCGGCCTCGCCGTCTGGGCGTTCGCCGCCGTGGCCGGGCTGGACCTCGCCTTCGCCTGGGGCGTCATCGCCTTCGCGCTCAACTACATTCCCTTCATCGGCCCGCTGGTGGCGACGCTGCTGCCCACCCTGTTTGCCGTCGCCCAGTTCGAGAGCTGGCAGATGGCGGTGGCGGTGTTCGCCGGCATGAACGTCATCCAGTTCATCCTCGGCTCCTATGTCGAGCCGCGCATCGCCGGCAAGGCGCTCGCCATGTCGCCCTTCCTGGTGCTGCTGGCGGTGTTCTTCTTCGCCTTCCTCTGGGGGCTGGCCGGTGCCTTCATCGGCGTGCCGCTCGTCATCGCCGCACTGACCCTGTGCGCCCACACCACCTCCGCCGGCTGGGTCGCCCGGCTCCTGTCCGGGCGCGCGCCGGACGCGTGACGCCGCCGACATCGAAGGAAAGCGTCTTCCATGGCCATTCGCCGCATCAAGCGCCTCACCCTCTGGCTGCTCGTCACGCTCGCGCTGATGCTGGCGACTTTCCTCGCCACGCGCATCTGGTTTTCGCAGCGCGGCGCGCCGCTGGAGCCCTGGCACACCTTCGCCCCGCGCGAGCTCACGGTCGGCGAGATGGACCGCGCCGACTGGGCCGGCTTCCTCGCGGCCGAGAACCGCGCCTTCGACGAGGTGTGGGAAAACGTCGTGCAGACGCTGCCGGAAGAGGAGCGCATCCCCTCCAACCGCTACTTCTCCGGCAGCGTCGTCTACCCGCCGCGGCTGACGCGCGACTTCAACCGCTCCTATGAGATCGTCCCGCCGGGCGAGGCCAGGGGCGCGGTGGTGCTGCTGCACGGCCTCACCGATTCGCCCTACAGTCTGCGCCATATCGCCCGGCTCTATGCCGAGGCCGGCTGGGCGGTGGTGGCCATCCGCATGCCCGGCCACGGCACCGTGCCGGCCGGCCTTGCCAAGGCGCAGTGGGAGGACTGGCTCGCCGCCACCCGCCTCGCGGTGCGCGAGGCCCACCGCCTCGCCCCGCAGGCGCCACTGCATCTGGTCGGCTTCTCCAATGGCGGCGCGCTGGCGCTGAAATACGCCCTCGATGCGCTGGACGATCCGGCGATGGCGCGGCCGGACCGGCTGATCCTGCTGTCGCCGATGATCGGCATCACCCGTTTCGCCCGCTTCGCCGGCCTCGCCGGCCTGCCGGCGTTCCTGCCCGCCTTCGCCAAGGCGGCGTGGCTGTCGGTGCTGCCGGAGTTCAACCCGTTCAAGTACAACTCGTTTCCGGTGAACGGCGCGCGGCAGTCCTACCTGCTCACCGCCGCCTTGCAGGATTCCATCGCCCGCCGGGCGCGGGCCGGCGGGCTGAAGGACCTGCCGCCGGCGCTCACCTTCCAGTCGGCGCTGGACTTCACCGTCTCCACCCGTGCCGTGGTCACCGCCTTCTACGGCCTGCTGCCCGACAATGGCAGCGAGCTGGTGCTGTTCGATCTCAACCGCAACACCAAGCTCGGCCCGCTGCTGCGCGGCTGGACCTCGGCCGCCGCGCTCGGCCGGCAGGTGCCGCCGGCGCCGCGCCATTTCACCCTGTCGATGATCACCAATGTGAGCCCGGACAGCGGCGAGGTGCTGGAGCGGCTCACCCCCGCCGGCGCCACCACCAGCGTCGATCGCCCGCTCGGCCTGTTCTATCCGCCGGACGTGTTCTCGCTCTCCCATGTCGCCCTGCCCTTCCCGGAGAGCGACAATCTCTATGGCTCGCAGCCGGACGGCACCGAGGATTTCGGTCTGGAGCTCGGGGCAATGGCGGTGCGCGGCGAGCGCGGGGCGCTGATCGTCAGCGTCGATGCGCTGACCCGCATGTCGTCGAATCCGTTCTTCCCCTACATCGCCGAGCGGGTCGAAGGCGCCATCGCCCAGCCGCGCCACTGAGCGCGGCCTCCGGCCGGCCAAATGAAACGGCCGCGCATCTCGCGATGCGCGGCCGTTTGCATGTGAAGCCGGCGGGGTCGATCAGTTCGCGGTCGCCGCGCCGACCACCGCGCCGGTGCCGGCGCCGACCGCCGCGCCCACCGCAGCACCGGTGCCGCCGCCGGCAATGCCGCCGATGATGGCGCCAGCGCCGCCGCCGATCAGGGCGCCGGTACCGGCCCGCTTCTCGGTGGTGGTGCAGGCGGCGAGCGAAAGCGCGACAAGAGAAACGGCAACAACGCGAACCATATGAGGCTCCCCCAGGGTGAATCAGCAACACCTTCATACCGCCGGCGAATCGCGCCAACAATAGGGGCAGCACCCATTCGCCGGCCGGAGTCCCCGAACGGCCTCCCGCCGGCACCGTTGCACGACCTTTGTGCGGCCCCGGCGGCCGCACCGCCGCCGTGACGCGAAGGTCGTGACGCGAAGGTCGTGCCGCGAAGGCCTTGCCGCCCGGCTAGGCCGAGGCGGGCCTCTCCCGCATCGTCGCCACATAGAGCGCCGGCAGGAAGATCAGCGTCAGCACGGTGGCGACCATGAGCCCGCCCATGATGGCGAACGCCATCGGCCCCCAGAACACCGTCGGCGCGATCGGGATCATGCCGAGCACGGTGGAGACGGCGGTGAGCATGATCGGCCGGAAGCGGGCGCTGGAGGCATCGAGCACGGCCTCGCGCACTTGTTTCCCCGCCGCCCGCTCGGCCTCGATCTGGCCGATCAGGATCACCGCGTTCTTGATGATCATGCCGAGCAAGGCGAGCACGCCGAGAATGGCGACGAAGCCGAGCGGCCGGTTGGAGACGAGCAGCGCCGCCACCACGCCGATCAGCCCCAGCGGCGCCACCGAGATCACGATGAAGGTCAGCGAGAAACGCCGGAGCTGGAACATCAGCACGGTGAGCATGATGAACAGCATCAGCGGCACCACTGCCACCACCGAGGCCTGCGACTTGGCGCTCTCCTCGACAGTACCGCCGGTCTCGATGCGATAGCCGCGCGGCAGGTCGGCATTCAGCGCCGCGATCTTCGGGGCGAGCGCGCGCACCACCTCGTCGGGCAGCGTGCCCGGCGTCACGTCGGCCTGCACGGTGAGGCTCGGCACCCGGTCGCGCCGCCAGACCAGCGGGTAGGACTGGGCGTAGTCGAAGGTGGCGAACTGCGACAGCGGCACGGTGCGCCCGCCGGGGATCGGCATTTGCAGCGTGCGCAGGTTGTCGAGCGACAGGCGCTGCTCGTCGGTGGCGCGCAGCACCACATTGACCAGATAGATGTCGTCGCGCACCTGAGTCACCGGCGCGCCGGAGATCACCGTGTTCAGCACGCTGGAGATGGTCTCGGAGGAGAGCCCGAGGCGGCGCGCCTCGTCCTGGTCCACCTTGATCCGCACCTCGCGGGCCGGCTCGATCCAGTCATAATTGACCTGCGTCGCCTGCGGGTTGGAGGCGACCACCTGCGCCAGCTTGAGGGCGATGTCGCGCACCTGCGCCAGATCCGGTCCGAGCACGCGGTACTGCACCGGCCAGCCGACCGGCGGGCCAAGCTCCAGCGGCGAGACGCGGGCGACCACGCCGGGAAACTCGTTGGCGAGCAGCGTCTCCAGCTTGGCCTGCAGCCGCATCCGCGCCGGCGTGTCCTTGGCGACCACCACCGCCTGGCCGAAGAAATCGTTCGGCAGCTGCGCGTTGAGCGGCAGGTAGAAGCGGATGGCGCCGCGCCCGACATAGCCGCTCCAGCGCTCGACGTCGGGATCGGCCTTCAGCGCCGCGTCCAGCCGCTCCATGGCGGTCTCGGTGGCATGGATGGAGGCGTTCTGCTGCAGGGTCAGGTCGACCAGCAGCTCCGGCCGGTCGGAGGACGGAAAGAACTGGCTGGGGATCAGCGGCAGCAGCAGCACCGCGCCGACGAACAGCACCACCGTCACCGCGATGGTCGCCCAGCGTGCGGCGAGCGCCGCCGACAGGAAGCCGCGATAGATCCGCATCACCCGCCCCGGCTCGCCTGTGCCGGTGGTTTTCGGCGGCTTCAGCAGCGCCATGCCGATCAGCGGCGCGAACAGCACCGCCACCAGCCAGGACACCAGCAGCGCGATCGACACCACCGCGAACAGCGAGAAGGTGTATTCGCCGGCCGAGGAGGCGGCGAAGCCGATCGGCACGAAGCCGGCAATGGTCACCAGCGTGCCGGCCAGCATGGCGAAGGCATAGGTCTTGAAGGCATAGGTTGCCGCCACTTCCGGCTTCTCGCCGAGCGCCAGCCGGTTGATGGTGGCGTCCGTGGTCGTCATCGCGTCGTCGACCATCAGGGCGAGCGCGATGATCAGCGCGCCGAGCGAGATGCGCTGCATGTCGATGCCGGCGAGGTCCATGACACAGAACACCGCCGCCAGCGTCAGCGGGATCGACAGCGCCACCACCAGGCCAGGCCGCACGCCGAGTGCGATGAAGCTGACCACCAGGATGATGGCGATGGCCTGCCACAGCGATTCCATGAACTCGCCGATGGCGTGCTCCACCGTCACCGCCTGGTCGGCCACCAGGGTGACGCCGATGCCGACCGGCAGGTCGCCGGTGACCTCGGTGACCACCGTCTTGATGTTGGCGCCGAGCCGCAGGATATCGCCGCCGTCGCGCATGGCGATGGCGAGGCCGATGGCCGGCTCGCCATTGACGCGGAACATCGGCTGCGGCGGGTCGGCATAGCCGCGCCGCACCGTGGCGATGTCCGCGAGCCGCAGCATGCGCCCGTCGACGGCGAAGTTGATGTTGGCGATGTCGCGCTCGCTGTCGAAGGCGCCCGACACCTGCAGGGCCAGCGTCTCGTCGCCGGTCTGGAGGGTGCCGGAGGGCTGCACCACGTTCTGGCTGCGCAGCGCCGCCACCAGCGCTTGCCGGTTGATACCGAGGCTGGCGAGCTCCTCCATCGAGAACTCGACGAAGATGCGCTCGTCCTGGGCGCCGAGGATCTCGATCTTGGAGACGTCCGGCACCTGCAACAGGCGCGAGCGCACCTGCTCGACATAGTCGCGCAGCTCGCGATGGGTGAAGCCGTCGGCGGTGAAGCCGTAAATCAGCCCGAACGTGTCGCCGAACTCGTCATTGAAGCCCGGCCCCACCACGCCCTGCGGCAGGGTGTGCCGCATGTCGGCGACGCTCTTGCGCACGTGGTACCAGACATCGGGCACTTCCGCCGCGGTGGTCTTGCCCTCGAGATCGACGAAGATCGTCGTCACGCCCGGCTTGGTATAGGAGCGCAGGCGGTCGAGATGCGGGGTCTCCTGCAGGGTTCGCTCCAGACGCTCGGTCACCTGCTGCAGCATGTCTTCCGTCGAGGCGCCGGGCCACGCGGCCTGCACCACCATGGTCTTGATGACGAAGGAGGGGTCCTCGGCTCGCCCGAGCCGGAAATACGAACCGATGCCGGCGACCACCACCACCAGCATGAAGAACACGACCAGCGAACGCTCGCGGATCGCCCATTCCGACAGGTTGAACCGCATCACGAACCCGTCGCCCCCGAGGCGGCCGCCGGCGCGGCGCCCAGCAGGCGCACCTTCTGGCCGGGATGCAGCGCCTGCACGCCGGCGGTCACCACCACGTCGCCCACCGCGAGGCCGGAGGCGATCGCCACCGTCGCCGGGTTGAAGCGCGCCACCTCGACATTGCGCAGCGCCACCGTGGCGGTGGAGGGATCGACCACCCACACCGCCGGCCGGCCGTTGACGGCGGTCAGCGCCGAGGCCGGCACTTCCATCCCGCTGCCGCTCTCGATGTCGACCCGGCCTGTCACGGTGGAGCCGAGCCGCATCGCCTCGGGCGGGTTGTCGAGCCCCACCCGCACGCGGAAGGTGCGGGTGATCGGGTCGGCCTGCGGCGCCACCTCGCGCACCCGGCCGATCGCGGTCACCGCCGGATTGTCGGCGAGCGACACGGCGATCAGCGGATCGGCCGGCACCTGCCGCATCAGTTGCGCCGAGGCGTCGAACACCGCGTCGCGCCCGCCCTGCCGTGCCAGCTGCACGATCAGCTGCCCGGCCTGCACCACCTCGCCGGGCTCGGCGCCGCGCGCCGTCACCACGCCGGGGGCGTCTGCCTTCAATTCGGTGTAGCCGACATTGTCCTCGGCGATCTTCAGCTGCGCCTGTGCGTCGTCGACCTGCGCCTGCGCCGCCAGCCGGCCCTGCCGCGCCTCGTCATAGAGCGCCCGGGTGGTGAAGCCGTTCTGCAGCAGCCGCTCCTGCCGGTCGTAATGGTTGGAGGCCTGCACCAGCCGGCCCTCCGCCGCCGTCACCGCCGCCTGCGCCGAGCGCAGGGTGTTGAGCGCGTTTTGCGGGTCGAGCCGCGCCACCACCTGGCCGGCGGTCACCCGGTCGCCGACATTGACCAGCCGCTCGATCATCCGCCCGCCGATGCGGAAGGCCAGCGCCGCCTCGTCCTCGGCCTGGATGGTGCCGGTGACCGACACCAACTCGCGCGCCGGCGCCTCTGCCACGGTGATCACCCGCACCGGCCGCACCTGCGGCGGCGCCGCCGCCTCCTCCTGCGAGCAGGCCGCTGTCAGCAGCGCCACGCCGAGCGCGACGCAGAGGCCGGGGCAGGACTTTCTCATGGCAGTGCGGTTCGACATGACGATCGCTTCTCGCTTGCGTCCCGCTTGGACGACGCTCGGCTGGGGTTGGGGGCCGGTACCTAAGGAATACCGCCGCCGGTGCGATGGTGCACGCTTTTGCCACCACGGCCTATCCTCGGATAAACCCTATGGTAAAGACACACCGCACTTTGTCGTGGTTGCCGGCTGGGTCCGGTATCGTTCGCAGTTGCAACATCGATGGCATCATGATGGTGTGACGATCATGCGCGGCTGAGGGAAGCATCATGCCCAACCGCCTGCGGGCCTGCGTCGCGGTGCCGGTCTCCGGCCCGGCCGTTGCTGCGATACGCCGCGACGCGGCCGGCGCGCATCGCTCGTGGAGCGGTGGCCGGTGACGAATCGCGGCCCCTCCCTGCGGACCCGTCGCCGAATGGCTGCTTTCACGGCGCGGGGCGCCGGCTTCCTGCTGCTCTGGCTGGTGCTGACCGATGGCAGCCTCGCCATGGTGCTGCCCGGGCTCCTCGCCGCCGGCGTCGCCGCGCGGGTCAGCCTCGCCCTGCTGCCGCCGCGCCCGCTGCGGCCGGCCCCGGTAGCGCTGCTCCGCTTCATCGGCCGTCTCGCCGTCTCCATGGTGGCCGGCGGCATCGATGTGGCGCGCCGCGCCTTCTCGCCCTCGCTGCCGCTGGCCCCGGGCCTCCTGCGCTACCGTCCGCGCACCCCGCCCGGCCCGCCCGCGACGCCCTGCGCGCGCTGATGGGATTGCAGCCCGGCGCCCTGGCCTTGGAGGCCGAGGAGGGCGACGACTGGCTGGTGCACTGCCTCGACATCCACGCCCCCGTCGTCGCCGTCCTCGCCGAGGACGAGGCGCATTTCCGCCGCGCCCTCGGTGCGGAGGATGCGGCATGAGCCGGCCTGCGCTCTCTCCGGTCATCGGCTCGCGCATCGGCTGCGGGGCCTCCGTCCGCCCGGCTTCCCGCCGGCGCCAGCTTTCCAGCTCCGACATGGCGCGACACCCGCGGCCCGCCATTCGCCGGACACCTTCGCCTCCCGCGCGTGTGGCGGCGATGTTTTCGCTTGAGGGGGAAGCGTCCCGGCCCGCGCGTGCCGGGTGTGGGGGAGGTTTCGGCGACCGCGCCGGCTCGAATCTGTACGGCGGCTGGCTCCGCGAGGGCGCCGGCCGTGCGGCCCAGGCACGCACGGCCATTCATCCCGCCATTTCCTGCGTGAAGGACCGGGCCCCGGCCTTCCGCACCACGGAGAACGCGGCATGACCGGCTTTCTGGTCGCCATGGCCGCCTTCGTCGCCGCCACCGCCGGCCTCGGCCTTCTCCGGCTGTTGCGCGGCCCGAGCGCGGTCGACCGCATGATGGCGGTGCAGCTCGCCGGCACCGCCGGCGCGGGGGTCTGCCTGCTGCTGTCGGTGGCGCAGGCCAGCCCGGCGCTGGTGGATGTCGCCCTCACCCTCGCCGTGCTGGCGGCACTCGGCACCGCCGCGATGAGCCGCTCCGGCCATCCCGCCCGCATCGATGCCGCCGGCGCGCCGCCGGCCGCGCCGCGCGAACCGATGGGGAAGCGATGATCGCCGATCTTCTCACCCTCGCTTTGGTGCTGGCGGGCGCGACGTTCTTCCTCGCCGGCACGGTCGGCCTGCTGCGCTTTGGCGATCCGCTGTCGCGCCTGCATGCGCTCACCAAGGCGGATTCGCTCGGCCTCGGCCTGATCGCGCTCGGCCTGATGCCGCAGGCGGACAGCCTCTGGATGGCGCTGAAGCTGCTGCTGGTCTGGCTGCTGGTGGTCGCCGGCAGCACCGCCGCCGGACAGATGCTGGCGCGCTTCCACCTCCGGCGGGAGGGGGCGGCCGATGAATGAGCTGCTGGCGCTCGCCCTTGCCTTTCCGCTGGTTCTCGGCGCGCTGGTCGTCGTGCTGACGACCTCGACCCGCGCCGCCCTGTTCGGCTTCTTCGCCTTCGGCCTCTTCCTCGCCCTCGCCTGGGTGGCGCTGGAGGCCGTCGACGTCGCCTTGACCGAGGCCGCCATCGGTGGCGGCGCCACCGGGCTGTTGCTGCTGCGGCTCAACGCCCGCCTGCACCGCAAGGTGTCGCTGGGCGAGCCGGCGGGGCCGCGGCTGCGCATCCTCGCCGGCCTGCTCGCGGCGCTGGTCGCCCTCGCCTTGGGCGGCCTGCTGCTCGCCCTGCCCGAGCCGGCGCCGAGCCTGGCGGCGGCGGTGGTGGAGCCGCTGCCGGCCCTCGGCATCGGCAACCCCGTCACTGCCGTGCTCATCGCCTATCGCGCCCTCGACACCCTGCTGGAGATCGCGGTGCTGCTGATCGCGGTGGTCGGCATCCGGGTGCTGGGGGCGGATCGCGGCTGGGGCGGCCGGCCGGTGCCCTGGCCGACGGCCGGGCCCTCCCCCGCCTTGGTGTTCCTCGCCCGCCTCCTCGTCCCTGCCGGCCTCGTCTTCGCCATCTACCTGTTCTGGGTCGGCGCCGATGCCCCGGGCGGCAAGTTCCAGGCGAGCACCCTCGTCGCCGCCCTGTGGCTGCTCGCCATCATGGCCGGGCTGGCGCCGGCGCCGCGCACCGGCGGCGGATGGACCGGCATCGCCCTCGCCATCGGCCCGCTCGCCTTCATCGCCGCCGGGGCGGTCGGCCTCGCCGCCACCGGCAGCTTCCTCGCCTGGCCCGAACCGGTGGCCAAGCCGATGATCGTCGCGGTCGAGCTCGCCCTCGCCGCCTCGGTCGTCGTGGCGCTGGTCGTGCTGGTCGCCGGCCCGCCCGAGCCGGAGGCCGGGCGATGAGCGCCACGATCCTCGGCCTCACCGGCGCGCTGCTGGTCGGGATCGGCCTTTTCGGCCTGATCGTACACCCCACCGCCCTGCGCAAGCTGCTCGCCTTCAACCTCGTCGGCGCCGGGGTCTTCCTGTTTTTCGGGGTGGTGGCGCGCCGGGCGGCCGCGGCGGGCCTGCCCGGGGACCCTGTCCCGCAAGCCATTGTGATCACTGGGATTGTGGTCGCTTTCGCCGCCACCGCGCTGGCCGCCACCTTGCTGGCGCGGCTGTCGGAGCCGGGAGAGCAGCCATGACGGTCAGCCTGTTGCCGGTCTGGGCGGTGCTGGCGCCGGTCATCGGCCTGTGCGCCCTGCTGCTGCTGGAGCGCCGGCAGCGGCCGGAACGGGTCGCCGCCCCCTTTGTCGCGATCGGATTATATCTTTCGTTATCAATAGCTTACGAGGTCATGACCCGCGACGCGCCGCTGGTCTATGCGCTCGGCGGCTGGCTGCCGCCGCTCGGCCTGACCCTGCGCGCAGATGGTGTAGGCGCGGTTCTGCTGGCGCTGACGGCGCTGGTCATGGTCGGCGTCGCCATCTGCGCCTGGGCCCCGGCGGAGGGGGCGGGCATGCGTGGCCGCTTCAGTTTCTGGGCCCTGCTGCTGGCGCTGTGGTCGGCGCTCAACCTCGCCTTCACCGCCCAGGACCTGTTCAATTTTTTCGTGGCGCTGGAGATGCTTAGCTTCAGTGCCGTGGCGCTCGTCGCCCTCGATGGCAGCCGCGACGCCCTCATCGCGGCGCTGCGCTACCTGCTGTTCGCCCTCGCCGGCTCGGTACTTTATCTGCTCGGCGTCGGCCTGATCTACGGCCGCTACGCGGTGCTCGATCTCGCCGGCCTGCGCGAGATCGCCCAGGCCGAGCCGGTGACCCTCGCCGCCCTGGCGCTGATGACCGTGGGCCTGATGGCCAAGGCCGCCCTGTTCCCGCTGCATCTCTGGCTGCCGCCCGCCCATGCCAGCGCCCCGGCCCCGGCGAGCGCGGTGCTCTCGGCACTGGTGGTGAAGGCGCCGTTCCTCATCATCCTGCGGCTATGGGTCGACCTGCTGCCCCTGTCCGCCGCCACCGCGCCGGCGCAGATCCTGGCTGGGCTCGGCGGCGCGGCGATCCTGCTGTTCAGTATTTTAGCGCTGCGCCAGCAACGGCTTAAGCTGATGATCGCCTATTCGACCCTGGCGCAGATCGGCTATCTGTTCCTAATGTTCCCGCTAATGCCGGGGCAAGACCCCTGGCTGGATATCGGCTGGACCGGCGGTATCCTGCAACTGGTCTCGCACGGCATCGCCAAGGCGGCGATGTTCCTCGCCGCCGGCCTGATCTACGAAGCGCTCGGGCATGACCGGGTGAACGAATTCGCCGGCCTCGCCCGCCGGCAGCCAGTGACGCTCGTCGCCTTCGCCATCGCCGGCCTGTCGCTGATGGGCCTGCCGCCGAGCGGCGGCTTCGTCGCCAAGCTGCTGCTGTTGACCGCTGCTGTCGAGGCCGGCGCGTGGTGGATCGCCATCGTCATCCTCGCCGGCGGCATCCTTGCGGCCTTCTATGTGTTTCGCGCCCTTGGCAATGCGCTGGCCGAGGGCACGCCGGCGGTCGTCCCGGTCGCGTTCTACCGGCAGGGCGCGGTGCTGGCGCTGGCGCTCTGCGCGCTGGCGCTCGGCTTCGTGCCGCTTCGCCCCTTCGCGCTGCTGGCGGTCGGGCGACCGCTCGAGGCTATGGAGGCGCTGCCGTGACCGGCCTTCTCGTCGCGGCGAGCTTCGCCCTGCCCCTCGTCCTCGCCGCCGCGGCGCTGTGGCCGACGATGCGCGACCGCCTGCTCGGGCTCCTGCCGCTCGCGCCGCTGGCGGCGCTGGCGGCGGCCATCTTCGCCCCCGGCGGCTCACTGGTGCTGACACCCGACCCCTTGCGCCTAACCCTCGCGCTCGATACCCCCGGCGCGATGCTGCTCGGCTCCAGCGCGCTGCTGTGGTGTGCGGCCGGTAGCTATGCGGCCAATTATCTGGCGGTATCGTCCCGGCGGACGGCCTTCGCGGTGTGGTGGCTGCTCACCATGGCGGGCAGCCTCGGGCTGTGCCTCGTCGCCGATATGACGAGCTTCTACCTGTTCTTCACCGTGGCCAGCCTCGCCGCCTACGGCCTCGTCGCCCATGAGGCGACGCCGGCGGCGCAGCGCGCCGGCCTCGTCTACATGGCGCTGGCGCTGCTGGGCGAGGCGTTCCTGCTGCTCGCCTTCGTCGTGATGGCCATCGGCGTTCCCGGCGGCGGCAACCCGTCCATCGCCCAGGCGGTGGCCGGCATTGCCACCTCGCCGCTCCGCGATGCCATCCTGGTCTTGCTGGTGCTCGGCTTCGGGCTGAAGATGGGGCTGGTGCCGCTGCATGTCTGGATGCCGCTCGCCCATCCGGTCGCGCCGATGCCCGCCTCCGCCGTACTCTCGGGCATCGTCGTCAAGGCCGGCGTCGTCGGCCTCATCCGCTTCCTGCCCTTCGGCGCTCCGCTTGGAGGCTGGTGCGAGGCGCTGATCGTCCTCGGCCTGTTCACCGCCTTCTATGGCCTCGCGATCGGCCTGGCCCAGCCGCGCCCGAAAGTGGTGCTCGCCTATTCAACGGTGAGCCAGATGGGCGTGGTCGCCGCGATCGCCGGCGCCGGCCTCGCCTCCGGCAGCGAAGCGACACCGGTTCTCGCCGCCTTCTACGCCCTGCACCATATGCTGGTGAAAGGCGCGCTGTTTCTCGGCGTCGGAGTGACCACCGCCGGCGGACCGCCCGCCCGCCCGGCATTCGCCGTCATGGCGGTGCTGGCACTGGCGCTGGCGGGCCTGCCGTTCACCTCCGGCGCGCTCGCCAAATATGCGGTGAAGGATCTGTTCGGCGAGGGCATCGCCGCGCTTGCGGTTACACTCTCGGCGACCGGCAGCACCTTGCTGATGCTGCATTTCCTGCGCCGTCTTTCCCGGCTTTCGGCGCCCGATGCCAGAACGCGGCCGCCCCCGGGGCTGCTGCTGCCCTTCCTTGCCACGGCCGCCGCCTCCTTCCTCGTCGCCGGTCTGCTGCTGCCGTCGACAGGCACGGCCTACGCCGCCGTCTTCGCGCCGGAGGCGCTGTGGACCGCGAGTTGGCCCATGCTGCTCGGCGCCGCCCTCGCCTTTGCCCTGCGGCGCTCGGCGCTTCGGATTCCCGATATTCCCGAGGGCGATCTGATCGTCCTTGCCGCGCGTCTCATGCCGGCCGTCCGCCGGCTCGTCGATGCGGTCGAGCATACCGACGAGACCCTCCGCCGCTGGCCCGTCGCGGGTACGCTGTTGCTGCTGCTGCTCCTTGGCCTTGGTGCCGCGATGCAACTATCGGCAGGATTCCATCCCTCCGGAGGTTGAATGATACCCCCGATGCTTGAGCGGTGTTACCCGTTTCGATATCGATGACGCTCGCGAGGTGGCGTGCAAGCCGATTGTCCGTCGGCGAACGGGGTAGCGTGAGAGTATGCGGGTCGCAGAGCCCAAGACCACGCGACATATGGCAGGAATGGCGGTCCGGCTTGTCTTCGCCGCCTGTGCCGGCATCCTGCTTGCCGGCTGCGCCAACCGTCCGGTCGGCGTGCTGGCGCCGGTGGTCGAGACGGCTCCGGACGCCACCACGGTCGACATGCTGGTCGCCACCACCCGCGCGCCCTCCGACGATCCGGGCATCCTGTTCACCGGCGAGCGCGGCCGGCAGGTGGCGCTGACCTCCTTCGTGGTGTCGATCCCGCCGGACCAGAATCGCCGGCTCGGCGAGGTACAGTGGCCGCGCCGGCTGCCGCCGAACCCGCAGACCGATTTCGCCACCCTGGAGGCCAGGCCGCTCGACGGACTGAAATCATCGCGCCGCTGGCTGCACGACCATCTCTCGCCCAGCCGGCGGGTGCTGATCTTCGTGCATGGCTTCAACAACCGTTTCGAAGACGCGGTCTACCGCTTCGCGCAGATCTCCCATGATTCCAAGGCCGATGCGACGCCGGTCTTGTTCACCTGGCCCTCGCGCGCCCGGGTGTTCGACTATTTGTTCGACCGCGAGAGCACCATCTATTCGCGTGACGCTTTTGAAGAGACGGTCTGGCAAGTAGCCACCGACCCGGAGGTCAAGGACGTCACCATCATGGCGCATTCCATGGGAGCCTGGCTCGCCATGGAAGGGTTGCGGCAGATGTCGATCCGTCGCGGCCGGCTGCCGCCGAAGATCACCGACGTCATCCTCGCCTCGCCGGATGTGGACGTGGACGTGTTCGCCTCGCAGTGGCGCGCGCTGAACCATCCGACGGCGCGGTTCACCGTCTTCACCTCGCGTGACGATCGCGCCCTGCAGCTGTCGCGGCGCATCGCCGGCAGTGTCGATCGCCTGGGCCAGATCGATCCCAGCCAATATTATGCCGAGCTTGAGAAGGCCGGCATCACGGTAGTGGACCTCACCGCGCTGCGCACCGGTGACATGCTCAATCACGGCCGCTTCGCCGAGTCGCCGGAAGTGGTGCGGCTCATCGGCACCCGGCTGGTGGCCGGGCAGACGGTGACGGATTCCGATATGAGCCTCGGCGATCGCATCGGCACGGTGGCCATGGGCGTCGGCCAGACGGTGGGAAGCGCCGCCAGCGTCGCCATCAGTGCGCCCATTGCGATCTTCGACCCGGCGACACGACGCACCTATGAAGCGCAGGTAAACCAATTCGGCCAGGTGATCAAGAACACCGCCGGCGATCCGTCCAGGCAATAGGCCGAAAGCAAGCAGGCCACGATCGACAGGCCGCGAACCGGCCGGGCAGCCATGCCGCCCGGCCGGGGCACTGCTCTCACGAGAGAGAAGGGATCACCAGCTGCGCACCCAGCGGCCCGGCTCGTAGACCCAGGCGCCGCGCCGCAGCACCCAGCGGGGGCCGACATAGGTGAAACCACGCCGATTCGGCTCCCAATAGCCCGGCTGCCACACCCAGCCCGGCCCGCGACGCCAGTTCCAGTGGCCGGGCACCCATGTGTAGCCGCGGCGCGGAGGCGGCCGCCGCTCCCGGCGCGGAGGCGGCGGCGGCACCATCGGCCGGCCCTGCGCCTCGGCCTCGCTCGCGGAGCCCAGCGCCAGCGGCGCCAGCGCGGCAACCGAGAACAGCCCGGCGAGAAGCGAACGTCGATTGATCATCATGTCATCCCTGCATCGAGGCCCCCGGCTCCGCCAATGGCGGGCCGGGGAGCGAAGGTCATCGCCCGCCAATGGCGGGTCATGGACCGACCCATCGCCCGCGTTCAGCGGGCCATGAAGCCGATGACCACAGCATTGATGATATCGATGAAGAAGGCGGAAACGAGCGGCAGCACGATGAAGGCGCGCGTCGCCGGCCCGTGGGTCTTGGTCACCGCCGTCATGTTGGCGATGGCGGTCGGGGTCGCGCCGAGGCTGATGCCGGTGAAGCCGGCGGAGAGCACCGCCGCCTCGTAATTCTTCCCCATCGCCGGAAACACCACGAAGATGATGTAGGCCACCGCCGCCAAGGTCTGGACCGCCAGCACGAGGACCAGGACGAGGCCGAGACCGCCCAGCGTCCAGAGCTGCATGCTCATCAGCGACATGGCGAGGAACACGTTGAGCGACAGGTCGGACACCAGCGCCAGCGCCCGCGAACGCGTCGGCCAGACGATGTTCGGCAGCAGGCGCGGCACGCTGTTGGTCAGCACGATGCCGACCAGCAGGCAAATCACGAACAGCGGCAGCTTCAGCGCCACGTCCTCCATCAGCGTCTCGACGCCGAAGCCGATCAGGATGGCGACGTTCATCACCAGGATGGTGCGCAGAAGGCTCACATGGTTCACGTCGTCGCCGACGGCCGGATTCGGCTTGTCGGGCAGGCCGACCACCGTCTCGTCGGAGCGCGGGCCGTGCAGGTCATGACGACTGAGCAGATATTTGGCGATTGGCCCGCCGACGAGGCTCGCCACCACTAGCCCGAGCGTCGCTACCGCGATGCCCACCTCCATCGCACTGGCGAAGCCGAAGCGCTGGGCGATCAGCGGCGCCCAGGCGATGGTGGTGCCATGGCCGCCGATCAGCGAGGCCGAGCCGAGGAACACCGTGATCCCCTCCGGCAGGCCGAGCAGGGCGACGCTGCCGGCGGCGATCAGATTCTGGATGATGAGAAACACCAGGGTCAGCGCCAGAAGGATCAGCAGCGGACGGCCGCCGGAGATCAGGTCGGACAGCCGGGCGTTGAGGCCGATGCCGGTGAAGAAATACAGCAGCAGCATGTCGCGCGCTTCGAGAGCGAAGCGGATCTCCACGCCGAACAGGCGATAGGCGAGCAGCGTCGCCAGCGCGGCGAGCAGGCCGCCCGTCACCGCCTCGGGAATGTTGAATCGGCGCAGCGGCTCGATCGCCTTGTTGATGCCGGAGCCGGCGAAGAACACCAGGATGGAGATGGTGAAGGTAAGCAGGCCGGAGATCTGGATCGTCGACATCGGTCCTCGCGTGCTGCCGCTGGTGGCGCCGCCGGGTCAGAACGACCCGACCGCCGAGCCCACGACGATGACCGCAACAAGGGCGACAATGGCGCCGACGATACCGACCATCACGATGTCGAAATAGCTCTCGCGATGGGTTGTGCCGCAGACCGCCAGCAATGTCACCACCGCACCATTATGCGGCAGGCTGTCGAGCGTGCCGGAGCCGATCACAGCCACGCGGTGCATGAGGGCCGGATCCAGCCCGGTCTGCCCGGCGATCTGCATGAAGGTCGGCCCGAGCGCGTCGAGCGCGATGGTGAGGCCGCCGGAGGCGGAGCCGGTGAGCGCGGCGAGGATGTTGGTGGCCACCGCCAGCGAGACCAGCGGTCCGCCCTCGATGCCGAGCACCCATTCGCGCACCAGCTCGAAGGCCGGCAGCGCCGCCACCACCGCGCCGAAGCCGACCAGGCTCGCCACCGAGAAGACCGGCAGCACCGAGGCATTGGCACCGGCATCGATGGTGGCCCGCAGCCCCGGCAGCCGCCGCCAGTTGGTGGCGAGCGCCGCAAGGATGGCGGCGGTAAGCGCCACCGCCACCGACCACACGCCGCCGACCGCCGCCAGCGAGGTCCCGCCCCAGCGCGGCTCGGCAAGATAGGCGGTGTCGAGATTGGGCAGCACGGCCATCGACATGATGAGGTTCACCGCCACCACCACGATCAGCGGCAGCGCCGCCAGCACGATCGGCGGGTTCGTATAGGCGTGGACGCCGTTGTGGATCTCGGCGGGATCGAACTCGCGCGCGGTGGTAGCGCGTTCGCGCACCAGCGGATCCTCGGCGGCGGCATCGACCGGTGCCGGCTCGTCGGCACCGAACCCTTCGCCGGCGCGACGCGCCTTGGCCTCGGCATGTCGCAGCCACCACAGGCCGAACCCCAGCATGATCGCCGAGGCGAGGATGCCGAGCCCCGGCGCGGCGAACGGCGTGGTGCCGAAGAACGGCATGGGAATCGCGTTCTGGATCGAGGGCGTGCCGGGCAGCGCCGACATGGTGAAGGTGGAGGTGCCGAGCGCGATGGCGGCCGGCATCAGGCGGCGCGGCACGCCGGCGGCGCGAAACAGCGCAAGGCCCATCGGCGCCAGCACGAAGAAGGCGACGAACAGGCTCACGCCGCCATAGGTGACGAAGGCGCCGGCCAGCACCACCGCCAGCACTGCCCGTTCGGCGCCGAGCTTCTCGGTCATGAAATTGGCGATGGCGGTGACCGAGCCGCTGTCGTCCATGATCTTGCCGAACAGTGCGCCGAGCAGGAACAGCGGAAAGAACTGCGCCACGAAGCGCGCGGCGCTGCCCATGAAGGTCTGCGTCCAGTGCGCCAGCAGCGGCTCGCCGGCGAAGGCGGCGGCGACCAGCGCCGCGATCGGCGCCAGCAACAGCACCGTCCAGCCGCGGAAGGCGAAGGCGATCAGCAGGCCGAGGCCGACGAGAATGCCGATGAGACCCAAGGTTGCGCCCATGGCTCACACTCCCTCGATCAGTTGGTCGATATCGAGGGTGGACCGCTTGCCGATATCGTCCCCATGGGTGTCGAGGAAGCTCTGCGCCGCCTTGCGTCCCTCGTCGCGCAGCATGCTGAGGAACTCCCATTCGGCATTGAGCTTCGAGGAATAGCCGAGCGAGCCCATCACCGGATTGGGCACCATGTGGATGCGCATCTTGGCCCATTGCGCGCCCTCGGAATTGCCGGGATCGGCAACCTTACGCATCAGCGCCATCATGCGCAGCTCCTTCAGCAGCACGGCGTTGAATGACACTTCGTTCAGCCGGTTGAGGATGTCGCGGGCGTTGTCGGGCGTGCCCTCGCGCTCGACCGGGTTGATCGGCACCAGGATGGTGTCGTCGGAATCCAGCTCGCGCACCAGCGGCGTCATGGTCGGGTTGCCGGAATAGCCGCCGTCCCAATAGGCCTCGCCGTCGATCTCCACCGCCTGGAACATGGTGGGCAGGCAGGCGGAGGCGAGCAGCACCTCCGGCGTGATCTCGGCATTGCGGAACACCCGGCCGCGACCGGTGCGCACGCTGGTGGCGGTGATGAACAGCTTGATCGGCGAGGCTTTCAGCAGCTCGAAATCGACAAGCTGCTCGAGAATGCCGCGGAGCGGATTGCTGCCGCCCGGATTGAGGTCGTAAGGCGAAACCAGCCGCGACATCAGGTCCATGGCGACGAACATCGGCGAGTTGTCCAGCGTCCAGCGCCCCAGCAGCCGGTCCATCGGCCCGCGCTGGAACGGGCTGAAGCGCGCCGCCTTCGAGACCTCTCCCCAGAAATGCGCCAGCGCCTCGCGGGCGCCCTCGGCGCCGCCCTTCGCATAGCCATAGCCGAGCACCGCGGCGTTCATGGCGCCGGCGGAGGTGCCGGAAATGCCGTCGATGGTCAGCCAGCGCTCTTCCAGCAGCCGGTCGAGCACGCCCCAGGTGAAGGCGCCGTGCGAGCCGCCTCCCTGCAGGGCCAGATCGACGAGAACGGGCGCCTGTCCAGCCCCGCCGGCCGCGGGGTCCGTCGCTTCCGTGTCGCTCATGTCTCGCCCTCTCCGACGTGCCGAACGGCACGCCCGTGCGGGCACCAGCCCGCTCTTTGCCCGATCGGCGGGCGCGACACCGTGTCGGCCGCCGTCGGTCAGCGTCCAGCATAGGCTACCGTCGACGACCACAAAATGATCCGCCGCAAATTTCTGCCGCATCGCAGCAAAATATCGCATCGCGGCGGAACCGAGCTATCGACGGCACGTTAGCCCGACTTAGGCGGAGGGGATGTATGCTCACAGTGCGGCGTCTGGCGGACGAGATCGAAGGCTTGCTCTATTGGGCCCCCGACTGGCTGGTCAGCCTGCTGTTCTTCGCCATCGCCATCGTGGTCGGCATCATCCTGCACCGGATCGCCTTTCGGGTGATCACCCGCCTCGTGCGGGACATGGACCTGTTCTGGCGCTCGCTGGTCTCGCGTACCGAGGGGCCGACGCGTCTCGCCGCCATCGTGATCATGCTCGGCATCGCCGCGCCCGTGGCGCCGCTGTCGTTGCAGGGCACCTTCTGGGTCCGCCATATCCTGCTGCTCTGCTCGATCGCGCTTGTCGCCTGGCTCGCCCACACCGCGCTGCACATCTGGGTGACGGTCTATCTTCGGCGCTTCAAGCTCGATGCCGAAGACAACCTCCTCGCCCGCAAGCACGTCACCCAGACCCGCATCCTGCGCCGGGTGGCGGCGGCGATCATCTTCACCGTCGCGCTCTCCGCCGCGCTGATGACCTTCGAGAGCGTGCAGCAATACGGCGTATCGCTGCTGGCCTCGGCCGGCGCCGCCGGCCTGGTGGTCGGCCTGGCGCTGCAGCCGGTGCTGAAGAACCTTATCGCCGGCATCCAGCTCGCCGTGACCCAGCCGATCCGCATCGACGACGCGCTGCTGGTCGAGGGTGAATGGGGAAATGTCGAAGAGATCACCTCCACCTATGTGGTGATCCGCATCTGGGACTGGCGGCGCCTCATCCTGCCGCTTAGCTACTTCATCGAGCAACCGTTCCAGAACTGGACGCGCGAAGGCTCGGCGCTGATCGGCACGGTGATGATCTATCTGGACTACGGCGTGCCGGTCGATGCGGTGCGTGCCAAGGTCGAGGAGATCGTGCGCGCCTCCCCGCTCTGGGATCGCAAGGTGGTGAACGTCCAGGTCACCGATTTCAGGGAGAGCGTGATGGAGGTGCGCATCCTGGTCAGCGCCAGCAATTCCGGCCGCACCTTCGACATACGCTGCGAGGTGCGCGAGAAATTGATCGCTTTCCTGCAGCAGGCCTATCCGGCCGCGCTGCCGCGGCTGCGCGCCGAGATCGCCGGGCCGCCGCCGCTCGCCGCCGAGCGGGTACCGGACCGCGCGCTGGCCTCGTGAGGCCCGCCCGCACGCGCCGCGGCGAAAATGGATTTCCTTGCCGCCGTCTCCCGTCTATTCCCCCGGCAGGAATGACGGGAGACGACGATGTTCACGCTCGACGAACTGGAGACGGCCAGCCGGCGGATCCACGAGGTCTTCGCGCCGACGCCGGCCTATGCCTGGCCGCTGCTGGCGGAGCGCACCGGCGTGGAGGTTTGGGTCAAGCATGAGAACCTCACGCCCACCGGCGCCTTCAAGGTGCGCGGCGGCCTCATCCATGTCGAGCGGCTGGCGCGGGACGAACTGGCACCCAACGGCCTGATCTCGGCGACGCGCGGCAATCACGGCCAGTCGCTCGCCTTCGCCGGCCGGCGCTTCGGCGTGCCGGTCACCATCGTCGTGCCGGAGGGCAACAGCGTCGAAAAGAACGCCGCGATGCGGGCGCTGGGTGCCGAGCTGATCGAGCACGGCGCCGATTTCGACGCGGCGAAAATCGAGGCGATGCGGCTGGCGCAGCTGCACGGCCTCCATTTCGCGCCGTCCTTCCACCGGGATCTGGTGCTCGGCGTCGCCAGCTGGGCGCTGGAACTGTTCCGCCTCGCGCCGAAGCTCGAGGCGCTCTATGTGCCGATCGGCCTCGGTTCCAGCATTTGTGGCGCCATCCTGGTGCGGGACCTGCTCGGCCTGTCCACCGAAATCATCGGCGTGCAGAGCGCCGGCGCGCCGGCCTATGCGCGCTCGCTGGCCGCCGGCCAGCCGGTCGAGACCGAACGTGCCGACACCTTCGCCGATGGGCTTGCCGTGCGCATTCCCGATCCGGCCGCGCTCGCCATCATCCGCGAGGGCGTTTCGCGCATCGTCACCGTGAGCGACGACGAGATCGCCGCCGCCATCCGCGCCTATTGGACCGATACGCATCAGCTGGCGGAAGGCGCCGGCGCCGCCCCGCTCGCCGCGCTGATGCGGGAGCGCGACGCCATGGCCGGCCGCCGCGTCGGGCTGCCGCTCAGCGGCGGCAATATCGACCTCGCGCTGTTTCGCGATCATGTGCTCGGCGACGCCTGAACCGGTCAGGAAGTCGCCAGCCGCGGCCCGCTTCGGCCGAAAAGGCCGAGCACCAGCGCGCAGCCGCACACCACGGTCGCCGCGCCGATCATCTGCAGCATCGAAAGCGGCTCGCCCAGCAGCCCGGCACCGATCGCCACCGCGACCAGCGTCACCGCGAACTCGACGCTGACCGCCCGCGTGGCGCCGAGCCGGCCGACCAGCCAGAAATACAGCAGATAGGTCAGCCCGCTCATCAGCGCGCCGGCGATGAACAGCAGGAGGTAGTCCAGCGGCACGGGCGAGCCGGGAACGGGCACGAAGGCCAGCATCGGTAGCAGCATGGCGCCGCCGGTGAGAAACGAGCCGATCGTCACCTCCCACGCCCCGACATGGCTGAGGCGGTGGCCGACATAGTTCGATCCCAGCGCGGCGAAGAAGGCGGAAGCGAGGGAGCAGAGACAGCCGATGATGAACGACGCCGTGAGCGGCGCCGCCGGAAAGCCCACCAGCAGCATCACGCCCACGAAGCCGAGCAGCAGCCCGGCCTTGCGCGGTGTGCTCAACCGCTCGATGCCGGCGAGCTGGGCGATCAGCATCGAGAACAGCGGAATGGTCGCCACCAGGATCGCCGACATCGCGGTTCCGATCATCGGCATCGCGTAGTTCAGGCCGGCGAGCTGCAGCGCGACGGTCGTCGCCCCGACGATCGCGAGCCGCGGCCAGCCGACCGAGAAATCCAGGCGGCGCCGGGTTATGGCGGCGATGACGAGCAGCGTGCCGGCCGCCACGAAGGCGCGCAGCGTGACCGCGCCGACCCAGCCGAACGCCTGCACCACCCGCAGGACCACCACGAAAGACAGGCCCCAGATCACCGCGAGGGCGACATAGGCGGTCAGATCCTTCGGCTTCATGGAAAGGCTCGCTGGTCGCAGGCGCGGGGATGCAGGCTGGCGGGCCGACAACCGGCCGATGGCAAGGCGCTAGGGCCTTGCCATCACGCTGTCAAGCGGCGGCGCTCTCAGCGCATCCGCACCCCGTGCCCCTGCTCGCCGGGCGGCAGCAGCACCACCCCGGCCTCCTGCAAGGTGCGGATCAGCAACGTCTCGGTACCACGATGCAGCACGTGCCGGTGGCACTCGAAATCGCGTACGGTCGAACGCGACACACCGGCGCGGGCGGCAAGGCGCTCCTGCGTCCAGTCGAGGAGGCCGCGTGCGGCGCGGCATTGTTCAGGCGACAGATCCATCGTTTCCGCCTTGCCTATGTCCGCGCAAATCAACCATAATGGGCGAAATCGCGCAAGATCGAGGATTCCCGGCCGGGGCGAGGAGGCGGCTTCACCATGTCCAACGGCCAGCTTCTCCTCCTCGCGCTGCTGCTGCCATTCGCGGGGAGCGCGCTCGCCGCCTTCCTTCCCACCCATGCCCGCAACACCGCCGCCTTCCTGGCGGGCGCCATTGCCGTCGTTGGCTGCGCCCTCATCGTCCTCATGTACGGCTCGGCTGAACGCGGCGAGCCGGTGCGGCTGGTCCTCGAATGGCTGCCGATGCTGGGCATAAATGTCAGCCTGCGGCTGGACGGGCTCGCCTGGCTGTTCGCCCTGCTCGTCTTCGGCATCGGCGCGCTGGTGGCGCTCTATGCCCGCTACTACATGTCGGCCGAGGATCCGGTCCCGCGCTTCTTCTCCTTCCTGCTCGCCTTCATGGGGGCGATGCTGGGCGTGGTGCTGTCGGGCAACCTCGTTCAGCTGGTTTTCTTCTGGGAACTCACCAGCCTGTTCTCCTTCCTGCTGATCGGCTACTGGCACCACACCGCCGCCGCCCGCGACGGCGCACGCATGGCCCTCACCGTCACCGGCGCCGGCGGGCTCTGCCTGCTGGTCGGCGTGCTGCTGATCGGCCGCATCGTCGGCAGCTACGAGCTGGACGAGGTGCTGAACGCCGGCGGGCTGATCCGCTCGAGCCCCCTCTATGTGCCGGTGGTGGTGCTGGTGCTGCTCGGCGCCTTCACCAAGAGCGCGCAGTTCCCGTTCCATTTCTGGCTACCGCATGCCATGGCGGCGCCGACCCCGGTCTCGGCCTATCTGCATTCGGCGACCATGGTGAAGGCCGGCATCTTCCTGATGACCCGGCTATGGCCGGTGCTCGCCGGCACCGACACCTGGTTCTACCTTGTCGTTCCCGCCGGGCTCGTCACCCTGCTGCTCGGCGCCTATGCGGCGATCTTCCAGCAGGACCTCAAGGGCCTGCTCGCCTATTCCACCATCAGCCATCTCGGGCTGATCACCCTGCTGCTCGGGCTCGGCAGCCCGCTCTCGGCGGTGGCGGCGATCTTCCACACCGTGAACCACGCCATCTTCAAGGCGTCGTTGTTCATGGCCGCCGGCATCATCGACCACGAGACCGGCACGCGCGATCTGCGCAAGCTGTCCGGGCTGTTCCGCTACATGCCCATTACCGGCACGCTCGCCATGGTAGCGGCGGCGTCCATGGCCGGCATCCCGCTGCTCAACGGCTTCCTGTCCAAGGAAATGTTCTTCGCCGAGGCGGTCGAGAACCATACCGGCTCGCTGCTCGACGACAGCCTGCCCTATTGGGCGACGCTCGCCGGCATCTTCAGCGTCACCTATTCGCTGCGCTTCATCATCGGCGTGTTCTTCGGGCCGCCGGCGACCGATCTGCCGCGCAAGCCGCACGAGCCACCGCACTGGATGCGCTTTCCCATCGAGCTGCTGGTGCTTATCTGCCTGCTGATCGGCGTGGTGCCGAGCTTTACGGTCGGGCCGCTGCTCGCCAATGCCGCCCGCGCCGTCATTGGCCCGGACCTGCCCTATTACAGCCTCGCCATCTGGCACGGCGTCACCTGGGCGCTGGTGATGAGCGTCATCGCCATGATCGGCGGCGTGCTGCTGTTCCTCGGGCTCAGGGCCTATCTCGACAGCGGCGTCGAAGGCCCGCCGCTGGTGCGCGAGCTGAAGGGCCAGCGCATTTTCGAGCGCATCCTGGTGGTGATCTCCTGGCAGCTTGCCCGCACGCTGGAGCGCGCCTTCGGCAGCAGGCGGCTGCAGCCGCAATTGCGCATCGTGGTGGTGGTGGCGCTGGCCGCCGCCGTCTCGCCGCTGTGGCTGCGTGGCATGGTGTCGGAAGGCACGCTGCCGCTCACTCCCTTCGACCCCGCCTTCGCGCTGCTGTGGGCGATCGGCGCTGGCTGCGCCATCGCCGCCGCCTGGCAGGCGAAGTTCCACCGCTTCGCCGCCCTGGTGCTGCTCGGCGGCGCCGGCCTGGTAAGCTCCGTCACCTTCGCCTGGCTGTCGGCGCCGGATCTTGCGCTCACCCAGCTCCTGGTGGAGATCGTCACCACCGTGCTGCTGCTGCTCGGCCTGCGCTGGCTGCCCAAGCGCATCGAGGAGCCCTATCCCACCAGCCCGCCGCCCGCCGTGCTGGTGCGCCGCTATACCGATCTCGCCATCGCCGTCACCGTCGGCATCGGCATCGCCGTGATTTCCTACGCGGTGATGACGCGTCCGCTCGGCGAGAGCGTGTCGCGCTACTTCGTCGAGCGCGCCTATGTCGGCGGCGGCGGCACCAATGTCGTCAACGTCATCCTGGTCGACTTCCGCGGCTTCGACACGCTGGGCGAGGTCGTGGTGCTCTGCCTTGTCGGCCTCACCGTCTATGCGCTGCTGCGCCGCTTCCGCCCGGCGCCGGAGAGCGTCGGCGCGCCGGAGCAGCAGCGCCTCCAGGACGCGTATGACGAGGCCGCCCCCGACCGGTCGCCCGGCGACACGGTGGCGGACTATCTCAGGATTCCGCGCCTCGTCATGCAGTGGCTGTTCCCGGTGATCGCCACCTTCGCCGTCTACCTGTTCATGCGCGGGCACGACCTGCCGGGCGGCGGGTTTGCCGCCGGCATCACCCTCTCCATCGCCTTCATCGTGCAGTATATGGCCGCCGGCACCCGCTGGGTGGAGGACCATCTGCGCGTGCTGCCGCTGCGCTGGATGGGGCTCGGCCTGCTCGTCGCTTCGGCGACCGGCGCCGGCTCCTGGTGGTTCGGCTATCCGTTCCTCACCACCCATATGCGCTATCTCGACTGGCCGGTCGTCGGCAAATTCCCGGTGGCCAGCGCCCTGATGTTCGATCTCGGCATCTTCGCGGTGGTGGTCGGCGCGACCCTGCTCATGCTGGTGGCGCTGGCGCACCAGTCGCTGCGCCGCACGCGATCGAGCCGCACGGCGGAGGGCGAATAGATGGAAATGGTGCTCGCCGTCGGCATCGGCGTCTTCGCCGGCTCGGGCGTGTGGCTGCTGCTGCGGCCGCGCACCTATCAGGTGATCATCGGCCTGTCGCTGCTCTCCTATGCGGTCAACCTGTTCATCTTCAGCATGGGCCGGCTGAAGATCGGCGCCCCGCCGATCCTGTCGGTGCCGGGGGTCGGCGATCCCGCCACCATGGCCGATCCTACGCCGCAGGCGCTGGTGCTCACCGCCATCGTCATCGGCTTTGCCATGACCGCGCTGTTCCTGGTGCTGCTGCTGGCAGCACGCGGCCTCACCGGCACCGACCACGTCAACGGGCGGGAGGATTGATGGGGCACTCCCTCGCCGAGCACCTGGTCATCGTCCCGATCCTGCTGCCGCTGGCGGTGGGGGCGGCCATGCTGCTGTTCGACGAGCGTCGGCGGCAGCTCAAGATGACGCTGAGTCTCGTCACCGTGGTGGCGCTTTTGGCCGTCGCCGTGCTGCTGTTGATCGGCGCGGCGACCATCCAGTCCGACGGCGATGCCACCGTGATGGTCTACCCGCTGGGCAACTGGCCGGCGCCGTTCGGCATCGTGCTGGTGGTCGACCGGCTGTCGGCGCTGATGCTGGTGCTGACCGCGGTGCTCGGCGGCTCTACCCTCGTCTATTCGCTCGCCCGCTGGCACAAGGCCGGGCCGCGCTTCCACACACTGTTCCTGCTGCTGCTCGCCGGCCTGAACGGCGCCTTCCTCACCGGGGACCTGTTCAACCTGTTCGTGTTCTTCGAGGTGCTGCTCGCCGCCTCCTACGGGCTGGTGTTGCACGGATCCGGCACGGCGCGGGTCAAGGCCGGACTGCACTACATCCCGGTGAACCTCGTTGCCTCCTCGCTGTTCCTCATCGGGGTGGCGATCATCTACGGCGTCACCGGCACGCTGAACATGGCCGATCTGGCCCGGCTGGTGCCGTCGCTGAACATCGACGACCGGGCGCTGTTCGAGACCGGGGCGGCGATCCTCGGCGTCGCCTTCCTCATCAAGGCCGGCATGTGGCCGCTGTGCTTCTGGCTGCCGACCACCTATGCCGCGGCCTGCGCCCCGATCGCCGCCATGTTCGCCATCATGACCAAGGTAGGCGTCTATGTGATCCTGCGGCTGTTCCTGCTGTGCTTCGGCGGCGAGGCGGGGAACTCGGCCGGCTTCGGCGCCGACTGGCTCTATTATGGCGGCATGGCGACCATTGCTTTCGGCGGCATCGGCGTGCTTGCCTCGCAATCGATGCTGCGCCTGGCCGGCTACAGCGTGCTGGTTTCCTCCGGCACCATTCTCGCCGCCATCGGCACCACCAACAGCGCCGTCATTTCCGGCGCGCTGTTCTATCTCATCACCTCGACCCTCTCGATCTCGGCCTTCTTCCTGCTGATCGAGCTGATCGAGCGCGGCCGCGATGCCGGCGCCGACGTGCTCGCCGTGACCATGGAGGCCTATGGCGACGGCGAGAGCGACGACGAGGAAGACGACGATGAGGGCGAGGTCGGCGTCGCCATCCCCGCGACCATCGCCCTGCTCGGCGGCGCCTTCGTCGCCTGCACCGCGCTGCTGGCCGGGCTGCCGCCGCTCTCCGGCTTCATCGGCAAGGTCGCGATGCTGTCGGCGCTGATCAACGAGGCCGGATCGATCTCGTTCTCGCACTGGCTGCTGATCGCGCTGATGATGCTCACCGGCTTCGCCACGCTGATCGCCATGACCCGCACCGGCATCCGCACGCTGTGGATGCCGCGCGAGGGCGCCATCCCGCGGGTGCGTGCGGTGGAGGCCGCCCCGATCGGCGCCTTGCTGGCGCTCTGCGTCACGCTCACCGTGCTGGGAGGGCCGGCGATGCGCTACATGGACGCCACCGCCCAGCTGCTCTACTGGCCGCAGGAATATGCGCGCGATATTCTCGGCATCGCGCCGGCCGGCACGGTGCCGCTGCGTCCCACTCTCGGTACGGAGGGCAAGCCATGAACCGCGCCTCCAGCCTGCTGCGCCGGGTCATTCCCTTCCCGCTGCTGTTTTTGGCCCTGCTCGCCATGTGGCTGCTGCTGCAACAGTCGCTGACGCCCGGCCACATCGTGTTCGGCTCCCTCGTCGCCCTTGGCGCCACCTGGGCGATGACGGCGCTGGATCCCGAGCCGGTGCGGCTGCGACGGCCCATGGCGATGCTGCGCCTCGCCTTGCGGGTGCTGGTGGACGTGTTCCGCTCCAATCTCGCGGTCGGCACCATCATCCTGCGCGGCAACCGGCACAGCGACCATGCCGGCTTCATGACCGTCCAGCTCGATCTGCGCAGCGAATACGGCCTCGCGGTGCTGGCGATCATCCTCACCTGCACGCCCGGCACGCTGTGGGTCAATCACGACCCGGCGCGCGGCACGCTGCTGCTGCATGTGCTCGATCTCGTCGACGAGCAGAGCTGGATCGACCTCATCAAGCTCCGCTATGAGCGCCTGCTGATGGAGATCTTCGAATGACCGCACCGCTCGAAGTCCTCATCCTCGGCTGGTCGCTCACCCTGGCGCAGATGCTCATCGGCCTCGCCATGGCCTGCGCCGCCTGCCGCATCCTGGTCGGGCCGCGCGCGCAGGACCGCATCCTCGGGCTCGACACCTTCTATGTGAACGCCATGCTGCTGCTGCTCACCATCGGCATCCGCTCCGGCACCACGCTCTATTTCGAGGCAGCGCTGGCGATCGGGCTGGTGGGCTTCTCCGGCACGGTGGCCCTGGCCAAGTTCCTCATGCGCGGCGAGGTGATCGAATGAGCACCGCTCCCGAACTTCCGCTTTGGGCCGCCCTCGTCGTCTCCGCGCTCATGGTGGTCGGCGCCGCCATCGCCCTGATCGGCTCCATCGGCCTCATCCGCCTGAACAGCTTCTATGCCCGCGTCCACGCCCCGACGCTCGGCGCCACGCTCGGCGTCGGCAGCCTGCTGATCGGCTCGATCCTCTGCTTCAGCGTGCTGCAGAGCCGCCCGGTGGTGCACGAGGTGCTGATCGCCCTCTTCGTTACCATCACCACCCCGATCACGCTGATGCTGCTCGCCCGCGCGTCACTGCACCGCGACCGCGTCGAGGGCAACCCTGAAGTACCCAAGAGCGACCACGCCTCCCTGGAACGCGGCGACGGCTAGAGAGGGCCGGTCGGCACCCTCGCTTTTCCGGCAACCGGTGCCGGGTTCAATGCGTGCTCAGCAGCCGCCGATAGAGCGTCGAGCGGTTGATACCGAGCGCTCGGGCCGCCTTGGAGACATTGCCGCCATGGGCCTCCAGCGCGCGCCGCATCGCCGCGAGCTCGATGGCGTCGAGATCGGCCGGGTCGGATGCCGTCGCACCGGCGATGGCGCGAGCCGGCTGCGGGCGCGCATGCGCGGCGACTTCCTCCGGCAGCAGGTCGGTACCCACCGGCTGGCCCGGCTCGGCCAGTGCGGCCAGCATCCGGAGCACCCCGACCAGCTGGCGGAAATTGCCGGGCCAGTCATAGGCGGCCAGCCGTTCCTCGCAGGCCGCCGTCAGCGCCAGCCTCTCGTCGCGGGCCACCCGGCGCCAGAGCTCGCGCACCGTGGCGAGCCGGTCCGTCAGGTCCCGCACCGCCGGCAGCTCGATGGTGTAGTGCGCGATGCGGAAATAAAGGTCGGAGCGGAACGTCCCGCTCTCGACCAGCGCCTTGAGGTGGCGGTGGGTGGCGCAGACCAGCGCGAAATCGACGCTTACCGGACGGCCGCCGCCCAGCGGCAGCACCTCGCGGTCCTGCAACACTCGCAGCAGGCGCGACTGCAGGGAGAGCGGCATGTCGCCGATCTCGTCGAGGAACAGCACGCCCCCCTCCGCCTCGCGCAGCAGCCCCTTGCGGCCGTGGCGGCGGGCGCCGGTGAAGGCGCCCTCCTCATAGCCGAACAGCTCCGCCTCGATCAGCGTCTCCGGGATCGCCGCGCAGTTCACCGCGACGAAGGGCGCCGCGGCGCGCGGCCCGCGGCGATGCACCTCGCGCGCCGCCATCTCCTTGCCGGTGCCGGTCTCGCCCTGGATCAGCACCGGCACGCCGGCGTCGATCATCTTGACCGCGCGCAGCAGCGCCCGCTCATCCTCCTCGCGCAACAGCAGCTCGCCGAACTGCGGCAGGCCGCGTGGGGTCATGCGCGCGCCGCGGATGCGGGACGGGGTCGCCTCTTCGCCGTCCATTCGCCCGAACAGCACGCCGCGACCCGCCGTCTCCATGCGGGCGATGCCCGCTCCCTGCGGCAGCCGCTCGACCAGTTCGTCCACGCGGCGGCTGCCGAGGGCCGACCAGTCGATGCCGAACAGCCCGAGCCCATGCCGGTTCGCCGCCACCAGTCGCCCGTCGTCGAATACCAGCACGCCCTCGCGCGCCGTGCCGAGCAGCGCCCGGTCGGCACCGAGCCTGAGCACCTGCAGGCCGGCGAACCCTTCGTCAAAGAAGCGATGCTCGATCTGCTCGGCGGCGAGGCGCACCAGGCCGAGGGCGTGACGATGGTCCACCGCCGCTGGGCCGGAGAGGTCGAGCACCCCGACCGCGCGCCCGAACGGGTCCATGATCGGCGCGGCCGAGCAGCTCAGGATGCCGTGCGGGTCGAAATAATGCTCGCCGCCATGCACGGCGATCGGCCGGCCTTCCAGCAGCGCGGTGCCGACCGCATTGGTGCCGGTCGCGCTTTCGCTCCAGTCGACACCGGGCCGCAACGCCACCTGCGCGGCCCGCGAGGCAAAGGCGGTGTGGCCGCGCGATTCCAGGATCAGCCCGGAGGCGTCGGTGAGGATGATCACGCAGCCGGTCTGCATCGCCTCGGCATAGAGGCTCTCGATCTCCGGCCGGCTGAGGCGACGCAGCCGCTCGTTGCGCTCGCTGGCCCGGCGCAGTTCACCCTCGGTCAGCGGCACCAGCGAGGGCAGAATCTGGTTGTCGAGGCCGAGATCGGCGCAGCGCCGCCACGAGCGCAGGATCGGCTCGGCGACCAGCGATTGCGGCGGCCGCCCCTCGTTGAAGAACTGCCTGCGGGCGGTGGACACCGCCTTCGACCCCGTGTCGGCTCGCATAGGTTCCTCCCGGTGTGTCGCATTTTGCAACACCTGTTCTAGTTATTGTTGTTCTATCCGACAGTTGTGGCAAAGTTCCGGCACATGGTCCACACCCTTTGTTTTGAAACGAATGTGAACTGAATTCTTACACCAATCATTTCAATATTTTGCCGTGGCGCATCAACGATTTTTTGCATCGCGACAGAACTCTGGCACAGGCGGTGCAATCCAGGGCTCACCCAACATGGGAGGAACCCACAATGAACAAGCCGGAAATCGCCATCACCCGCCAGTCGCCCTTCAAGGCCCGCTACGGCAACTATATCGGCGGCCAGTTCGTCGAGCCGGTGAATGGCCGCTACTTCGACAACACCTCGCCGATCACCGGCGGCAAGATTTGTGAAATTCCCCGCTCCGACAAGGACGACATCGAGAAGGCGCTCGACGCCGCCCACAAGGCCAAGGAGGCCTGGGGCAAGACCTCGGCCGCCGAGCGCGCGCGGATCCTCAATCTGATCGCCGATCGCATGGAGGACAATCTCGACACCATCGCCCTCGCCGAGACCTGGGACAACGGCAAGCCGATTCGCGAGACCACCGCCGCCGATATCCCGCTCGCCATCGATCACTTCCGTTATTTCGCCGCCTGCGTGCGCGCGCAGGAAGGCGCGCTCTCGGAGATCGATCACGACACGGTCGCCTATCACTATCACGAGCCGCTCGGCGTGGTCGGCCAGATCATCCCGTGGAACTTCCCCATCCTGATGGCGGTGTGGAAGCTGGCCCCGGCGCTGGCCGCCGGCAATTGCGTGGTGCTCAAGCCCGCCGAGCAGACCCCCGCCAGCATCCTGCTGCTGCTGGAACTGGTCGGCGACCTGTTGCCGCCCGGCGTCCTCAACGTCGTCAACGGCTTCGGCCTCGAGGCCGGCAAGCCGCTGGCCTCCAATCCGCGCATCGCCAAGATCGCCTTCACCGGCGAGACCACGACGGGCCGGCTGATCATGCAGTATGCCAGCCAGAACCTGATCCCGGTGACGCTGGAACTCGGTGGCAAGTCGCCCAACATCTTCCACAAGGACGTCACCGCCGAGGACGACGATTTCTTCGACAAGGCGATCGAGGGCTTCGTGATGTTCGCGCTGAACCAGGGCGAGGTGTGTACCTGCCCCTCGCGCGCGCTCATCCACGAGAGCATCTATGACCGCTTCATGGAGAAGGCGCTGAAGCGGGTGGAGGCCATCGTGCAGGGCTCGCCGCTCGATCCGGCGACGATGATCGGCGCGCAGGCCTCCTCCGAGCAGCTCGAAAAGATCATGTCGTATATCGACATCGGCAAGCAGGAAGGGGCGGAGGTGCTCACCGGCGGCGAGCGCAACACTCTCGGCGGCGACCTTGCCGGCGGCTATTACGTGAAGCCGACCGTGTTCAAGGGTCACAACAAGATGCGGATCTTCCAGGAGGAGATCTTCGGCCCGGTCGTCTCGGTCACCACCTTCAAGGACGAGGACGAGGCGCTCTCCATCGCCAACGACACGCTTTACGGCCTCGGCGCCGGCGTGTGGACCCGCGACGGCAACCGCGCCTATCGCTTCGGTCGTGCCATCCAGGCCGGCCGCGTGTGGACCAATTGCTACCACGCCTACCCGGCCCATGCGGCCTTCGGCGGCTACAAGCAGTCCGGCATCGGGCGCGAGACCCACAAGATGATGCTCGACCACTATCAGCAGACCAAGAACCTGCTGGTCAGCTACTCGCCGAAGAAGCTCGGCTTCTTCTGATCCCGGCCATTCCGGCACCCGTATGCGGGGTCAGATCAAGGATCGGCGGGATGGAATGCGCTTCCATCCCGCCGGAACCATGTCGGCCGGCGCATCCGGCGCCGGCGCGAACGGAGATGAGAGCGTTCATGGCAAAGACGATGAAAGCGGCGGTGGTCCGCGCCTTCGGCAAGCCCCTCGTCATCGAGGAAGTGCCAGTCCCCGAGCCCGGCCCCGGCGAGATCCAGGTCCGCATCCAGGCGTCGGGCGTGTGCCACACCGATCTTCACGCCGCCGAGGGCGATTGGCCGGTGAAGCCGAACCCGCCCTTCATCCCCGGTCATGAAGGCGTGGGCTACGTTTCCGGCGTCGGCGCCGGCGTCAAGCATGTGAAGGAGGGCGACCGCGTCGGCGTGCCCTGGCTCTATACCGCCTGCGGCCATTGCCCCCACTGCCTCGGCGGCTGGGAGACGCTGTGCGAGGAGCAGAAGAACACCGGCTACTCGGTGAATGGCGGCTTCGCCGACTACGTCATCGCCGACCCCAACTATGTCGGCCATCTGCCGAAGAACATCGGCTTCGTCGACATCGCCCCGGTGCTTTGCGCCGGCGTCACGGTCTATAAGGGCCTGAAGATGACCGACACCAAGCCCGGCGACTGGGTGGTGATTTCCGGCATCGGCGGGCTCGGCCACATGGCGGTGCAGTACGCCAGGGCCATGGGCCTGAACGTCGCGGCGGTCGACGTCGCCGACGACAAGCTCGACCTAGCGCGCGAGCTCGGCGCCGCCGTCACCGTCAACGTGCTGGAGCAGGATCCGGTCGCGGTGCTGAAGAGGGAGATCGGCGGCGCCCATGGCGTGCTGGTCACCGCGGTTTCGCCCAAGGCGTTCAGCCAGGCCCTCGGCATGATGCGCCGCGGCGGCACGCTGGTGGCGAACGGCCTGCCGCCCGGCGCCTTCGACCTGCCGATCTTCGACATGGTGCTCAACGGCACCACCGTGCGCGGCTCCATCGTCGGCACCCGGCTCGACCTTGAGGAATCGCTCGCATTCGCCGCCGAGGGCAAGGTGAAGGCGACGGTCGAGCGGGGCAGGCTCGAGGACATCAACGACATCTTCGCGCGCATGCACGCCGGCAAGATCGACGGCCGCATCGTGCTCGACATCGCCGCCTGAGCGCCGACGCCGCGCCGGACGGCGGCCCGCCGTTCGGCGAACCTGCCGGCGCCGCCGCCACGCTTGCCCATCCAAGAAGGCGGCCTCATCATCGAAGCCGCGCGCGCCGGAAACAACGTCGAGCCAAAAAGTAGCGGCCGCGGCGCCATATGGGAGGAGACCATGACCGACGCCCTCGCCGCCGATCCGCACGCCGCCACCGACGGCGTGATGGCCCGCGTGCTCGCCACCGAGGCGGCGCTCTCGCTCATCGCCGAGTTGCGCGGGGAATACGGGCCGGTGCTGTTCCACCAGTCCGGCGGCTGCTGCGACGGCTCCTCGCCCATGTGCTACCCGCAGGGCGACTACATCGTCGGCGACGAGGACGTACGGCTCGGCGAGATCGGCGGCACCCCGTTCTATATGAGCCCGTCGCAGTTCGACTACTGGCAGCACACCCAGCTGATCATCGACGTGGTACCGGGACGCGGCGGCATGTTCAGCCTGGAAAACGGCCGCGGCGTGCGCTTTCTCACCCGCTCCCGCCTGTTCACCGATGCCGACCTCGATCGCCTCGCCCCCATCGGACGCGGGGTCGCCGGCTAGGCAGCGGACTCATAACGCATTGATCCAGATGCGGACTGCGGCGAGCTTGAGGGCTGCGAGGAAGTTGTCCGGCCGCCGGTCGTAGCGGCTTGCGAGGCCCCGCATCTGCTTGATCCTGTTGAAGAAGCGCTCGACAAGGTTCCTTTGGCGGTAGAGGCACGGGCTGAAGGCGAAGCTGCGCGTTCGGATCGTACGAGGCGGTACATTGGCGAATCCGCCACGCTCCGCCGTCTCGGCTCGGATGGCGTCGGTGTCATAGGCCTTGTCGGCCAGCAGGATGCCGCCCGGCGCGAGCCGCGCCAGCAGTTCACGCCCGGCCGGTGCGTCGCCGGCCTGCCCGGCGGTGAGCAGGAGGTGGATTGGACGCCCCTCAGCGTCGACCAGAGCGTGGATCTTGGTGGTCAGCCCGCCCCGGGAGCGTCCCATGCAACGATCGTCAGCGCCCCCTTTTTGATCGCGGCGCCGTGTTGGTGAACGCGAACACAGGAGCTGTCGATCATCACGATGTCGCCGTCATAAGCGGCGGAAACCGCTTCCAGCAGCCGATCCCAGACCCCGGCGGCCCGCCAGCGCACGAAACGGTTGTAGAGGGTGGTGTGCGGACCGTAGCGCTCCGGCACATCCCGCCACGGCGCGCCGGTCCGGAACCGCCAGAGAATGCCATTGATCACCCGGCGGTCATCCACCCGCGCGACCCCGCGCGGCTTGTTCGGCAACAGCGGGGCAATGATCGCCCATTCCTCGTCGCTCAGTTCGTGACGGCGCATCTCTCTCTCTCCCCTATCAAGAGGGGTTGAATCACGCTCCTAGCCGGCCGGCAAATTTAGGGGGCCACTGCCTAGGCCGGGGCCTGCGGCTGGACCGCCCGCCCGGCCGCTAGCGCGGCGTGAGGGCGGTCACCGCCAGCGCCGTCGCCGCCGCCCGGTTCTCGACGCCGATCTTCGAATAGATCTGCTCCAGATGCTTGTTCACCGTGCGCGGCGACAGGCCGAGGATCTCGCCGATATCGCGGTTCGCCTTGCCGCGCGCCAGCCACATCAGCACCTCGGCCTCGCGCAGGGTGAGATTGAGCTTGGCCTTGAGCACCTGTTCCGGTGCCAGCCCCTCATCCTCGACAATGCGCAGCAGCAGTTCGTCCGGCCCGATCTGCCCGACATAGGAGAGGCGCAGCCGTCGCGCCGAGCCCTCCACCGGCAGATCGATCGCCTCGCGTCCGGCACCTGGCGCACCATCGCCGCGCCGGCCGGCCAGCCAGCGCCGCACCGGCTCCGGCAGCAGGAAGGCGTCGCCCGGCGGCGAGACGGTGACGGCGGTCAGCAGCGCCGTGGCCTGCGGCGTGCTCCACAGCACGCGCCCTTCCGCCGTGGCGGACAGCAGGAAGCGGCCGGAGGCATCGAGCGCCGCCCGCGCGCTGTGGGTCTGCCGGGCATTGGCGAGGTGCACCCGGATACGGGCGATCAGCTCGAAGGGGGAGATCGGCTTGGTCACATAGTCAACGCCGCCGGCCTCCAGCCCCTTCACGATCTGCTCGGTTTCCGACAGGCCGGTCATGAAGATCACCGGCACATGGGCGATCGCCTTGTTGCTCTTCAACCGGCGGCAGGTCTCGAAGCCGTCCATGCCCGGCATCACCGCGTCCATCAGGATGACGTCGGGGGTGATCCGCTCGACCAGGGCGAGCGCATTGGCGCCCTCCACCGCCACCAGCACGGTGGCACCGGCGGCTTCGAGCGCATCGGTCAAGAGGCTCAGGGTTTCCGGCGAATCGTCCACCACCAGGACGATGTCGCGGCGCTCCACGCTATGCATCATTGCTGCGCAACGCCTCCAGGACGGCCATGTATTGTTTGAGGTCGAACGTGTCCATCAGATCCCGCATATGCGAGACGAAGGCGCCATTGTCCGGCGAGGCGGCCTCGATCTCGGTGAGCTTCGCCTGGATGCCGCGCACATAGCCGATTTCGCCGAGCTTCATCAGATCCTCGATATGCGCGCCCGCCGGCGGCCGCAGCACCTGCGGCCGCACCGGCGCCGGCGGCGGAACCTGCCCGTCGACGATCCATGTGAGCTCCAGCAGCTTTTCGAGCTTCTCCAGCAGCGCGGCGAGCTGCACCGGCTTGGCCATCTGGTCGTCGTGATGCCGGGCATCGAGGCCCTCGCCGATGATCTCGCCGGCATTGGCGGAGATCATCAGTATGCGCACCCGCACGAAACCTTCATCGCGCAGCTGCCGCGCCACCTCCCAGCCGTTCAGCCCCGGCATGGAAATATCCAGCAGCACCAGTTCCGGCTCCCATTGCCGCACCATCTCCAGCGCCGCCACGCCATCGGCAGCGGCGAGGACGGTGAAGCCGAGCGGCACCAGCACTTCGTGCATGAGGTCGCGATGCGCGCTGTCGTCGTCGGCCACCAGCACGGTGCGCCGACGCCCGGCATAACCGGCGATCCGGCGGTGCGGCAGCGCGGCGGTGCGGCTCGGCCGCGCCACTTCCGACAGCATCAGCTTCACCCGGAACAGGCTGCCGACGCCCGGCGCCGAGGTGAGCGCGATCTCCCCGCCCATGATCTCGGTCAGCAGCTTGGTGATGGTCAGGCCGAGCCCGATGCCGGCGGTGGAATAGGTACCGGCCCGCTCGCCGCGCTCGAAGGGCTCGAAGATCCGCGTGTGGTCGGCCTTGGGAATGCCGATGCCGGTGTCCTCCACCTCGAACTCGGCCACCTGGTTGCGATAGGCGACGCGTAGCGCCACCCGGCCGGAATCGGTGAACTTGATGGCGTTGGACAAGAGGTTGATCAGGATCTGCCGCAGCCGCTTCTCGTCGGTATAGACCACCGCCGGCAGCCGCTCGGGCCGGACATAGACGAAATCGATGCTCTTGGCAGTCGCCTGCAGGCGGAACATGTCAACCAGCTGGTCGAGGAAATCGCCGATCCGCACCTCGTCGCGGGTGAGATGCAGCCGCCCGGCCTCGATCTTCGATATGTCGAGCAGGCCGTCGATGAGGCCGGAGAGATGCTCGGCCGAGCGCCGCACCACCCGGATCGAGTCGCGCCGGTGCTGCGGGATGGCGGCATCGCGCTCGAGCAGCTGCGCATAGCCGAGAATGGCGTTGAGCGGCGTGCGCAGCTCATGGCTGATGCCGACAACGTAGCGGCTCTTGGCGAGATTGGCGGCCTCGGCCACCTCCTTGGCCTTCTGCAGCTTGGCATCGGTGCGCTTGTGCGCCTCGATCTCGCGCATCAGGAGCGCGGTCTGGCGGTTGCTCTCCTCCTGGGCGACACGACGGCTCTCCTGCGCCAGCACGAACAGCCAGGCAGCGACGCCGGCGATGATCAGCAGGATGAAGTAGAGGGTGAACAACATGCCGCCGATGGCGTCGCGCTCGGCGGGCGGCGAGAGCGCGGCCTGGAAATAGATCACACCCAGAATGGCGCCGATCACCAGCGCCAGTAGTGACAGCACGCCGATATAGTGGCCGAGCCGCGAGTTGATCCGCGCCACCGCCCACATCGGCAATGTCGCGCTCAGCATGGCGAGGATCTGGTCGGGAAACCGCGCGCCCTCCTTGCAGCGGTCGTGGCAGCGCGCATCCAGCGAACAGCACAGCGAGCAGATCGGCCCGGAATAGACCGGGCAATGGGCCATGTCCTCCGGTTCGAACTTGTGCTCGCAGATGCAGCACTTCAGCGTCGTGCGCCCCTCCCACTTCTTCGAGGCGCGGCGGGCGAGGTAATAGCGCCCGCCGGTGCCCCAGGCGACGCCGCAGGCGGTGACGAAGGACACCACCAGCGCCACGAAGGGAGCAAAAGCCTGGAGGGTCGCGCCGAACAGCCCGGCGAAGGCCAGCACGGCGATGCCGGTGCCCGCCATCACGGCGGCGACCCCCACAGGGTTGATGTCGTAGAGATGCGCCCGCTTGAACTCGATGCCGGGCGGGCTCCAGCCCATCGGCTTGTTGACAACGAGGTCGGCCACCAGCGCCGCCACCCAGGCCACCGCCACGATGGCATAGAGGCCGAGGATCTGTTCCAGCACCTTGTAGATGCCCAGCGCCATCAGCATCAGCGCGATTGTGACGTTGAACACCAGCCACACCACCCGGCCGGGATGGCTGTGGGTCAGCCGCGAGAAGAAGTTCGACCAGGCGATGGAGCCGGCATAGGAGTTGGTCACGTTGATCTTCAACTGCGCCAGGATGACGAACAGCCCGGTGGCGACCAGCGCCGTCTGCGGCGACAGACCGATCTCGAAGGCGACGAGATACATCTGCGTCGGCTCCGCCGCATGCACGAACGGCACCCCGTGGGTGAGCGCGAAATAGGCGAGGAAGGATCCCGCCAGCATCTTGATGCCGCCGACCACGATCCAGCCGGGGCCGGCCGAAAGCAGGGCGAGCCACCACAGCGTGTTGCGGGCCGCCGCGCTCCGCCCGGGCGCCCGGCGCGGCAGGAAGCGCAGGAAGTCCACCTGCTCGCCGATCTGCGCCACCAGCGCGAAGATCACCGTGGCCGCGGCGCCGAACAGCAGCGGATCGAACGAGCCGTCGGGCGCGCCGAGCCGCCCGGTATAGCGCGTCCAGCCTTCCAGCGCGTCCCCGCCGGCATGGAGCACGAAGACGAGGGGCACGATGTTGAGCAGCACCCAGACCGGCTGGGTCCAGAGCTGGAAGCGGCTGATGAAGGTGATGCCGTGCGTCACCAGCGGAATCACCACCAGCGCGCTGATGAAATAGCCCACCATCAGAGGCACGCCGAAGCACATCTCCAGCGCCAGCGCCATGATCGCCGCCTCGATGGCGAAGAACAGATAGGTGAAGGAGGCGTAGATCAGCGAGGTGACGGTCGAGCCGATATAGCCGAAGCCGGCGCCGCGGGTGAGCAGATCGATGTCGACGCCGTATTTCGCGGCGTAATAGCTGATCGGCAGGCCGGTGGCGAAGATCAGCACGCAGACGACGAGGATGGCGGCAACGGCGTTGTGGAAGCCGTAGCTCAGCGTCACCGCGCCGCCGATCGCCTCCAGCGCCAGGAACGATACCGCCCCGAGGGCGGTATTGGCGACCCGCAGCGCCGACCACCGCCGGGCGCTCTTGGCGGTGAAGCGCAGCGCATAATCCTCGAGCGTCTCGTTGACGACCCACTGGTTGTAGCGGCGTCGCACGCGCACGATCCTCTGCTCGGCCGCCATGGTTCCCTGCCTCGCCGCCCCGCCGCTCGCCATTCCCTCCCCGTTCCTCCCACGCCCTGTTCTGCCGCCAGCCACGTCCGGGCCGGTCGCACGCCAGCAAAAAACACACCACGCACGCCAGGATTGTGCCGCGCGACCATCGAACCCATGCACTCGCGCCGAAATCGAAAATGGAGCCACCGTCGGGCGACGCCGGCCGGCGCCACTATCCGATCATTCGAAAAGTAGAAACCTCCCCGTCCCGCACGCGCCCCTGCGCGCACGCGCGTAAAAACAAATAGCCCGATCGGTGGATTCTATATCCGCCAACCTCGCAGACATGGTGAGGCGGACGCCGGCAAACCCCTATACGTCAATCGACGTATTGCTGCGGCACGGCATCGTTCCCCACCATCGCCTCAACACAAGCACATCGGCAAGCTTGTTGAGGCCACGTCAAACCCGTGGAGGGGATCGTATGTCTTCGCATAATGACGGCTCGGATAATTTTTCTTCGACGCGCCGCAGAATTCTGAAAGGTCTTGCCGCCCTTCCCGCGGCGCCTCTGCTTTCGTCCACCGCCCTGTTTTCTACTTCGGCCTTTGCCCAGGCACCGGCGACGTCGGCGGTCAACACGACTGGCCTTGCCGTGACCGACACGGAAGTCACGGTCGGCATCCTCCATTCCGTCACCGGCACCATGGCGATCTCCGAGACCGGCTCGGTGCAGGCGGAGAAGCTCGCCATCGAGCAGATCAATGCCATGGGCGGCGTACTCGGCCGCAAGATCAAGTTCATCCAGGAGGACGGCGCCTCCGACTGGCCGACCTTCGCCGAGAAGGCCAAGAAGCTGCTGGTCAACGACAAGGTGGCGGCGGTGATGGGCTGCTGGACCTCGGCCTCGCGCAAGGCGGTGCTGCCGGTGTTCGAGCAGTATAACGGCATGCTCTATTACCCCACCTTCTATGAAGGCCTCGAGCAGTCCAAGAACGTCATCTACACCGGCCAGGAGGCTACCCAGCAGATCCTCGCCGGCCTCGACTGGGTCAACAAGACCAAGGGCGCCAAGAGCTTCTACCTGATCGGCTCCGACTATATCTGGCCGCGCACCTCGATGAAGATCGCCCGCAAGCACATCGAGGCGCATCTCGGCGGCAAGGTGGCGGGCGAGGAATATTTCCCGCTCGGCCACACCCAGTTCAACTCGGTGATCAACAAGATCAAGCTGACCAAGCCGGACGTGATCTACTGCGCCGTCGTCGGCGGCTCGAACGTCGCCTTCTACAAGCAGCTCAAGGCCGCCGGCATCGACCTCAACAAGCAGACGCTGCTCACCATCTCCGTCACCGAGGACGAGATCGACGGCATCGGCGGCGACAACATCGCCGGCGCCTATAGCTGCATGAAGTACTTCCAGTCGCTCGACAACCCGAACAACAAGGACTTCGTCGCCGCCTTCAAGAAGATGTGGGGCGAGAAGACGGTGATCGGCGACGTGACGCAGGCCGCCTATCTCGGCCCGTGGCTGTGGAAGATGACCGTAGAGAAGGCCGGCTCCTTCGATGTCGACAAGATCGCCGAGGCCTCGGCCGGTATCGAGTTCAACAAGGCGCCGGAAGGATACGTCAAGATCCACCCGAACCACCATTTGTGGTCGAAGACCCGCGTCGGCCAGGCGCAGCTCGACGGCCAGTTCAAGGTGGTGTTCGAGACGCCGGAACTGATCGAGCCGGATCCGTTCCCCAAGGGCTACCAGTGATCGGCTGCGCCGTCGCCCGGAGAGGGTTCCGCCCTCTCCGGGGTTCTTTCGGTTGTCGAGAACCGCGCCATCGGGGCGCACGCCGGGGGATTCCTGATGTTTTCCGACTATTCGCTGGCCGAGCTCAGCTCCATCTTCCTGATGCAGGGCTTCGCCGGCCTGATCCTGTTCTCCGTCTTCGTGCTGATGGCGCTCGGCCTCGCCATCATCTTCGGCCAGATGGGCGTCATCAACATGGCGCATGGCGAGTTCATGATTCTCGGCGCCTATGTCACCTATTTCACCTCGCAGTTCTTCCTGAACTACCTGCCGTCGCTGTTCGGCATCTATTTCTTCATCGCGATGATCCTGGCCTTCCTCGCGTCCGGCGCACTCGGCATGGCGACGGAATGGCTGATGATCCGCCATCTCTACAAACGCCCGCTGGACACCCTGCTCGCCACCTGGGGTCTCAGCCTCATTCTTCAGCAGGTCTATCGCTCGGTCTTCGGCCCGCGCGAGGTCGGCGTCGAGCTGCCGGGCTGGATGATGGGCTCGCTTCCCGTCACCGAGGTGGTCGAGGTGCAGATCAACGGCCTGTTCGTCATGGGCCTCACCATCGCCATCACCGTCGCCGTCGCCCTGCTCATGTACAAGTCGAGCTGGGGCAAGCAGGTGCGCGCGGTGGTGCAGAACCGCGTCATGGCCGGCGCGGTCGGCATCAACACCGAGAAGGTCGATCGCTACACTTTCGGCCTCGGCTGCGGCATCGCCGGCGTCGCCGGCTCGGCCTTCACCATGATCGGCTCCACCGGCCCGACCTCCGGCCAGCTCTACATCGTCGACACCTTCCTGGTCGTCGTCTTCGGCGGCGCGCAGAGCCTGCTCGGCACCATCGCCTCCGCCTTCACCATCTCGCAGGCGCAATCGACCATGGAATTCTTCCTGTCCGGCTCGATGGCCAAGGTCCTCACGCTGCTCGGCGTGGTCGTCATCCTGATGCTGCGGCCGCAGGGTCTGTTCGTCATCAAGGTCCGTCGTTGAGGAGCCGCGCATGACCACACCCTCCCCCACATCCGGCCGCACCTTCTTCCTGCGCCCGCAGGACATGATCGGGATCGTGATCCTCGCGATCCTCCTGCTGGTCGTCCTGCCGCTGACGCTGGACAATTTCCGCCTGCAATTCGTCGGCAAGTACCTCACCTACGCCTTCGTGGCGCTCGGCCTGGTGCTGTGCTGGGGCTATGCCGGCATCCTCTCGCTGGGCCAGGGCGTGTTCTTCGGCCTCGGCGGCTATTGCATGGCGATGTTCCTCAAGCTGGAAGCCTCCAGCGTCGAGAACACCAAGATCCAGACCACGCCGGGCATCCCCGACTTCATGGACTGGAACCAGATCACCGCCCTGCCGTGGTTCTGGGAGCCGTTCCGCAGCTTCGGCTTCACCACGCTCGCGGTGGTGGCGGTGCCGGCGGTGTTCGCGCTGGTCATCGGCTTCGCGCTCTTCAAGCGACGGGTGGGCGGCGTCTATTTCGCCATCATCACCCAGGCGCTCGCCGCGATCATGACCATCCTGATCATCGGCCAGCAGGGCTATACCGGCGGCATCAACGGCATCACCGACCTGCGCACCCTCAACGGCTGGGACATCCGCACCGACGCCGCCAAGACCGTCCTCTACTTCGTCTGCGTCGGGCTGCTTATCGCCTGCATCCTGCTCGCCTATTACGTAAAGTCATCCAAGCTCGGGCGCATCCTCGTCGCCATGCGCGACAAGGAGGATCGCGTCCGCTTCTCCGGCTATGACGTCTCCAGCTTCAAGGTGTTCGTGTTCTGCCTCGCCGCGTCGCTCTCGGCGATCGGCGGCGCGATGTTCACCCTGCAGGTCGGGTTCATGTCGCCCTCCTTCGTCGGCATCGTGCCGTCGATCGAGATGGTGATCTACACCGCGGTCGGCGGGCGCCTGTCCATCCTCGGCGCCATCTACGGCACGCTGCTGGTCAACTGGGCGAAGACCTCCTTCTCCGAGAGCTTCCCGGAGCTGTGGCTGTTCGGCCTCGGCGGCCTGTTCATCGCCGTGGTGCTGATCTTCCCCAACGGCCTCGCCGGTCTCTGGCAGACCTATGTCGCCCCGCGCCTTGGTCCGCTTTTCGGCGGGCCGGCAAAGCGCGCCGCCACCCCTCCGGCCGCCGAGCCGGTCCTCCCCGCCGCCCCTGCCGTTGCGGAATAGGAGCCGGAACCATGAACGCCAATGTCATCAGCGACCAGATGAACAAGGACTTCGTGCTGGCGGTGGAGGGGCTCACCGTCTCCTTCGACGGCTTCAAGGCAGTCAACGACCTGTCCTTCTATGTCGACGAGAACGAAATCCGGGTGATCATCGGCCCCAACGGCGCCGGCAAGACCACGGTGCTCGATCTCATCTGCGGCCGCACCAAGGCGACCGCCGGCTCGATCCGCTTCAAGGAGCGCGAGCTGACCCGGATGAAGGAGCACGAGATCGTCCGCGCCGGCGTCGGCCGCAAGTTCCAGAACCCGTCGATCTATGAAGACCTCACCGTCTTCGAGAATCTGGAAATCTCCTACCCGAAGGGCCGCACCGTCAGGGGCGCCCTCACCTTCCGCCGCGACGCGGCGGTGAAGCAGCGGGTGCAGGAGGTTGCCGAGACCATCTTCCTCGCCGACCAGCTCGACCAGCGCGCCGAGTATCTCTCGCACGGCCAGAAGCAGTGGCTGGAGATCGGCATGCTGCTCATCCAGGACCCGGAACTCTTGATGCTCGACGAGCCGGTCGCCGGCATGAGCGTCTCCGAGCGCAAGAAGACCGCCGAACTGCTCAACCGCATCATCAAGGACCGCTCGGTGATCGTGATCGAGCACGACATGAAATTCGTAGAGGATATCGCCCACAAGGTGACGGTGCTGCACCAGGGCCGGATCCTGTCGGAAGGCTCGATGGCCAAGGTCCAGGCGGACCCAAAGGTCGTCGAAGTCTATCTCGGGCATTGAGGGGGCTCGCCATGCTCAACATCGCCGACCTCCATGTCTCCTACGGCCAGAGCGAGGTGCTGCACGGCCTCGACATCAACGTCGCGCCGAACGAGATCGTCGCCATCATGGGCCGCAACGGCATGGGCAAGACCACGCTCATGAAGTCGCTGATGGGGATCGTGCCCACCAAGAGCGGCGCGGTCTCCATCGGCGAGACCGACATCACCCGGCTCAAGAGCTATGAGCGCGTGGCCAACGGCATCGCCTATGTGCCGCAGGGCCGCATGATCTTCTCCACCATGACGGTGCAGGAGAACATCGAGACCGGCCTGATCCCGCGCGGCGCCTCGAAGGTCCCGCCGGACCTTTACGAGCTGTTCCCGGTGCTGCTGGAGATGAAGGGCCGGCGCGGCGGCAATCTCTCCGGCGGCCAGCAGCAGCAGCTCGCCATCGCCCGCGCGCTCGCGACCGCTCCGAAGGTGCTGCTGCTCGACGAGCCGACCGAGGGGATCCAGCCCTCGATCATCCGCGAGATGGCCCGCACGCTTAAGCGCATCCGCGACGAGCGCGGCCTGTCCATCGTCGTCTCCGAGCAGGTGCTGTCCTTCGCCCTCGACATCGCCGACCGGGTGCTGGTGATCGAGAACGGCGAGATCGTCCATGAGGACCTGCGCGCCGATGTCGACGAGGCCAAGGTCGCGCGCTTCCTCTCCGTCTGAGGCCCGGCTCCGGCCTCAAGGCCGGCGCCCCGATTTTCAAGCTCTTCCGCATGCAGCCCAAGGGGAACGGAGTTCGCCATGCCTGAAACACTGATCTCGGTCGATCTGTCGAAGCCGGCCACGGAAAACGACTATCTGCACAATCGCTGGCACCCGGACATTCCGATCGCCACCTGGGTGGAGCCCGGCGCCGATTTCCTCGTCGAGACGGTGGACTGGACCGGCGGCGCCATCGCCAACAACGATTCCGCCGACGACATCCGCGACGTCGACCTGTCCACCGTGCACTATCTCTCCGGTCCGATCGGCGTGAAGGGCGCCAAGCCGGGCGACCTGCTCGTCGTCGACATCCTCGACGCCGGCACGCTGAAAGGGCATGAATGGGGCTTCAACGGCTTCTTCTCCAAGAAGAACGGCGGCGGCTTCCTCACCGACCACTTCCCGTTCGCCCAGAAGTCGATCTGGCATTACGAGGGCATGTTCACCCGCTCGCGCCACGTGCCGGGCGTCGGCTTCGCCGGCCTGATCCATCCCGGCCTGATCGGCACCCTGCCCTCGCAGAAGCTGCTGGACACCTGGAACGCCCGCGAGCAGGCGCTGATCGACACCAACCCGACCCGCGTGCCGCCGCTCGCCAACCCGCCCTTCGCCAAGACCGCGCATCTCGGCAAGCTCGGCAAGGGCGACGCCTGGGACAAGGTGGCGGCCGAGGGCGCGCGCACCGTGCCGCCGCGCGAGCATGGCGGCAATTGCGACATCAAGGACCTGTCGCGCGGCTCGAAGATCTACTTCCCGGTCTATGTCGACGGCGCCGGCCTCTCCATGGGCGACATGCACTTCTCGCAGGGCGACGGCGAGATCACCTTCTGCGGCGCCATCGAGATGTTCGGCGCCTGGCTGCACATCAAGGTCGACCTGATCAAGAACGGCATGGAGATGTACGGGATCAAGAACCCGATCTTCAAGCCGTCGCCGATCACGCCGAACTACAAGGATTACCTGATCTTCGAGGGCATCTCGGTCGACGAGAGCGGCACGCAGCACTATCTCGACGCCAATGTCGCCTATCGGCAGGCCTGCCTCAACGCCATCGAATACCTGAAGAAATTCGGCTACTCGGGTGCGCAGGCGCATTCGATCCTCGGCGTCGCGCCGGTGCAGGGCCACTTCTCGGGCGTCGTCGACATCCCGAATTCCTGCGCCACCCTGTGGCTGCCGACCGAGATCTTCGACTTCGACATCAAGCCTTCGGCAGCCGGTCCGACCAAGTTCATCGACGGGTCGGTCGACATGCCGCTCTCGCCGGACCTTTGACCCCCAAATTGAACGTCCGGCCGGCGGGACGGTGGCGACGCCGCCCCGCCTCTATCGAGGAAACGCCCGAGGAAAAGGCTCATGCCCGTCTACGAATATCTTTGCGACGACTGCGGCGACTTCACCGTGCTCCGACCGATGAGCGAATATCAGGCGCCGCAGCCCTGTCCCGATTGCGGAAGCCTCGCGCCGCGGGTGTTGCTCACCGCGCCGCATTTCTCCGGCCTGTCGCGCGCCGACCGGACCGCTCACGCCACCAACGAGCAGGCCCGCCATGCGCCGATGAGCGTCGACGGCTACCGCGAGAAGCAGGAGCGCGCGAAGCATGCCGCCGGCTGCTCCTGCTGCTCGGGCGGTATGAAAAGCCGCACAAAGAAGAACCGCACCGCCACCTCGGCGAGCGGCGCCAAGAGCTTCCCCTCGGCGCGCCCGTGGATGATCAGCCACTAGGGTCGCACACCCTCCCACGCGGCGCGGTCACTCGCCGATCACCGAACCCTCGCGGCGCGGATCGGCGGCGCCGGTCAGCCCGTTCGGCCCGATCAGCACCGCCTGCACGCCGGAGGTCATCGGCGCCTTCTTCACCTTGAAGCCCAGCGCGGCGAGCTTCGGCTCCAGCGCCTCGGCCGGGGTGCCCTCCTCGATCTCCACCGTGTCGAAGCGCGCCAGCACGTTGGGCGCGGCGATGGCGGCGGGCAGGTCCATGCCCCAGTCGAGATGGGCGATCAGCGTCTTCGCCACATAGCCGATGATCTGGCTGCCGCCCGGCGAGCCCAGCGCCAGCAGCGGCTTGCCGTCCTTCATCACGATGGTCGGCGCCATGGAGGAGCGCGGGCGTTTGCCGGGCTCGACGCGGTTGGCGATCGGCACCCCGTCGCGCTGCGAGCGGAAGGAGAAGTCGGTCAGTTCGTTGTTGAGCAGGAAGCCGCGCACCATCAGCCGCGAGCCGAAGCCGGCCTCGATGGTCGAGGTCATCGAGGCGACGTTGCCGGCCGCGTCGACGATGGTGATCTGCGTCGTCGAGGGCAGCTCGATCGCCTCGTCGTCGGCCCGCTTCGGCGCCATCATGGCATGGTCCCAGGTCGGGTTGCCCGGCGCCACTTCCGGCAGCGCGTCGTCGCCCCGCAGCAGTTCGGCGCGGCTCTTGAGGTAGTCCGGCGCCAGCAGCCCCTTGGTCGGCATCGGCACATAGTCCTGGTCGGCCATGTAGCGGTCGCGGTCGGCGAAGGCGAGGCGCGAGGCATCGGCGATCAGCCGCCAGGCCTCCGGCGATTCCGGCCCCAGCGCCTTGAGATCGTAGGATTGCAGCATGCCGAGGATCTGCCCGACGGTCAGGGCGCCGGAGCTCGGCGGCCCCATACCGCAGACATCCACCTCGCGATAATCGGCACAGACCGGCGCCCGCTCCTTCACCCGATAGGCGCGCAAATCCTCCAGCGTCATCACGCCGGGATTGCCCGCGCCGCGCACCGTGCGCACGATGTCGCGGGCGATCGGGCCGCGATAGAAGGCGGCCGAGCCGTAGCGAGCGAGCTGGCGCAGCGTGTCACCATAGGCCGGGTTCTTCAGCGTGGCGCCCACGGCGAGCGGCGCGCCCTTGTCGTCGAAGAAATAGGCGGCGGTGGCCGGATTGGCCTTCAGCGTCTCGGCGTCCTCGGCGATCAGCTTGGAGAGGCGCGGCGATACCGGGAAGCCCTCCTCGGAAAGCCGCACCGCCGGACGGAGCAGATGCGCCCAGGCGATGTGGCCGTAGCGCCGGTGCACGAATTCCAGCAGCCGCGGCGTGCCGGGCGTGCCGACCGACCGGCCGCCCACCACGGCGGACATGAATTTCAGCGGCTCGCCCTTGGCATCCTGGAACAGCGTCGGCGTCGCGGCGCGGGGGGCGGTCTCGCGGCCGTCGAAGGTGGTGAGGCGCTTCGCCGCCGCGTCCCAATAGACCAGCAGCGCGCCGCCGCCGAGGCCGGAGGATTGCGGCTCGACGAGCCCGAGCACCGCCTGCGCCGCCACCAGCGCGTCGATGGCGTTGCCGCCATTGCGCAGCGCCGCCGCGCCGGCCCGGCTGGCGAGCGGGTTGGCGGTGGCGACCATCCAGTGCGTGGAGGTCGCCGACTTCGCCGCGCCGGCAATGGCGCTCGGGGCTTCCGGCGCCTGCGTGTCGGAAGCCTGCTGGCCGAGGGCGGGCGTCGCCATCAGCGCCGCGGCCAGAATCCATCCAAGCGGCCTGTTCAGGGCATAGCCATAGGCACTGCGCATCGTCACCTCCCGCATCGAGAGGCCGTTCCGATCGATCGGCAACGGCGCTCGAATCCAGACATGGAGCCTCGTTCGGGCCGATCAGGCGCCGCTCCGCTCACCGAACATGTCACACCGCAACCCGATGTGAACAGTCGTGCCGCAAGGGAGGATGACGTGGGCGCGAATCACGTTAAGCTCATCTCGTCGTCAACAATCGAAAGGAGGTGATCCAGTGTCTGATCGTCTTGATCCGCGGTCGTCGGTATCCGTGACCTGGACTCTTGCCTCTAGCGAGGTCCGTGCCGCGTGATGCGACACAAAGCACCGTCCTTCGGACGGTTACCTGGCCGGGCCGCGGTCTGACATGGGAAGGGCTGCCCTCGCGGGCAGCCCTTCTTTCTTGAGCCGTCCCCACCAGCTGCAAATCAATACCTTGGCGAAATCCATCATCATCTATATCGACGCCGACGCCTGCCCGGTGAAGGACGAGACCTATCGCGTCGCCGAGCGCCACCGGCTGAAGGTGTTCGTGGTCGCCAACAGCTTCGTCAACACGCCGCGCACCGACTGGATCGAGCGGGTGATCGTGCCGGCCGGCGCCGACGTCGCCGACGACTGGATCGTCGAGCGGGTGGAGCCCGGTGATATCGTCATCACCGCCGACGTGCCGCTCGCCGCCCGGGTGGTGGCCAAGGGAGCGGAAGCCTTGGCGCCGAGCGGCAAGGCCTTCACCGCCTCTTCCATCGGCCTGCAGCTCGCCACCCGCAATCTGATGCAGGATCTGCGCGAGGCCGGCGCGGTCACCGGCGGTCCCCGGCCGTTTTCGCCGCGCGACCGCTCGGAATTTCTGCAATCATTGGAGAGAAGCGTTTCGCGCTTGAAACGAATGGGCTTCCACGCGGGTTGAAGGGGTGGATCCCACAGCCGACAGGAATTGCCCATGCTGCAGGCTTGCCTCAACGGTTCGCGTGACAAGGCGTTTCACGCCGACACGCCGTTCACCCCCGCCGAGCTCGCCTTCCAGGCGGAAATGGTGGTCGCCGCCGGTGCCGGCGAGCTGCATGTGCACCCGCGCGACGCGAGCGGGGCCGAGACGCTCGACCCGGCCGACGTCGCCGCCGCACTGGCCGCCATCCGCGCCCGCGTGCCCGGCGTGCCGGTGGGCCTGTCGACGCATGGCGGCATCGCCCCCGGCGGCCGCGGACGGCTCGACGCGGTGGCCGCCTGGACCGAGCGGCCGGACTATGTGTCGGTAAATCTCATCGAGGACGATGCGCCGGAAATGATCGCACTGGCGCTCGAGCGCGGCATCGGCGTCGAGGCCGGGCTGTGGTCGGTCGCCGATGCCGAGCGCTTCGTGAAGCTCGCCGAGGCCCCGAAATGCCTGCGCGTCCTCATCGAGATCAACGAGCAGGACGAAGCGGAAGGGCTGGCGGTCGCCGCCGGCATCCGCACCGTGCTCGCCCGCGCCAGCCTCGACCTGCCGATCCTGCAGCACGGCTTGGACGCCACCGTCTGGCCGCTCTACCGTGACGCGCTGCTGCGCGGCCTCGACGGCCGCATCGGCTTGGAGGACGGCAAGCATCTGCCGAACGGCGACGAGGCCGCCGGCAATGCCGCGCTGATCAAGGCGGCGTTCCTGATGTCGCGGGTGGCGCCGAACCTCGCCCCGGAGGCGACGCCGACGCCGCCCGGCTGAGGCTCACCCCGAATTGCGCAGCCCCGCCGAAATGCCGTTGATCGTCAGCTGGATGCCCTGCAGCACCTTCTCGTCGGTATCGTTGGCGCGGTACTTCCGCAGCAGCTCGACCTGCACGTGGTTGAGCGGGTCGATATAGGGGAAGCGGGCGCGGATCGAACGGTCGAGCAGCGGGTTGGAGCCGAGCAGCTTCTCCTGCTCGGAGATCGACAGCAGCGCCTCGATCGCCGCCTGGTGCTCGGCGCGGATACGCCCGAAAATGCTCTCGCGCAGTTCGACATCCTCCACCAGCTTGGCGTAGCGCGAGGCGATGGCGATCGAGCTCTTCGACAGCACCATGTCCATGTTGGAGAGCTGGGTGCGGAAGAACGGCCACTCGCGATACATCTCCTGCAGCAGCGGCAAGCCGTCCGGGTTCTTGGCCAGCCATTCGCGGATGGCGGTACCGAAGCCATACCAGCCCGGCAGCATCAGCCGGCACTGCGCCCAGGAGAACACCCAGGGAATGGCGCGCAGGTCCTCGATGCGCCGCGTCTTCTTGCGCGAGGCCGGGCGCGAGCCGATGTTCAGCGTCGCGATCTCGTTGATGACGGTCGATTCCCAGAAATAGTCCTCGAAGCGCGGGGTCTCGTAGACGAGGCCGCGATAGGCCTTGAAGGCGGCGTCGGACAGCGCCTCCATCACCGTGAGATATTCCTCGCGCGGCGCCTTGGCGTCGCCGGAGAGCAGCGTCGCCTCCAGCGTCGCGGCGGCGAGGGTCTCGAGGTTGCCGCGTCCCACCTGCGGGTTGGAATATTTGGAGGAGATGATCTCGCCCTGCTCGGTGATGCGGATCAGCCCCTGCACCGCCCCGCCGGGCTGGGCGAGGATGGCGTCATAGCTCGGCCCGCCGCCGCGGCCGACCGAGCCGCCGCGGCCGTGGAACAGCCGCAGCCGCACGCCGTGGCGCTTGAACACCTCGATCAGTTCGATCTCCGCCTTGTAGAGCTCCCAGCCGGAGGTGACGAAGCCGCCATCCTTGTTGCTGTCGGAATAGCCGAGCATCACCTCCTGCATGCCGCCGCGGCTGTCGACCAGCTTGCGGTATTCCGGCAGGCGGAACATCTGCTCCATCACCTTGGCGGAGTTGCGCAGGTCCTCGATGGTCTCGAACAGCGGCACGATGTTCACCGCCGCCGCGCCGGCCGGGTCGACGAGGCCGACCTCCTTCAGCAGCAGCGCCAGCTCCAGCATGTCTGAGACGCCTTCGGCCTTTGAGATGATGCAGGTCTGCAACGCCTCGGCGCCGTAGATCCTGTGGATGCGGGCGCAGGTGCGCAGCATCTCCATCTCGCCGACGGTCTCCTCGGAATAGCTGGCGAAGGGCGAGGTGAGCGGGCGCGCGGTGGTCAGCTCGCGCAGCAGCAGCGCGACGCGGGTACCCTCCGGCAGGCTCTTGTAGCCGGTGCCGGGTGCCGCCACCTCGAACAGCTCGGCGATGCAGCGCTCATGCACGTCCGAGTTCTGCCGGGAATCGAGAATGGCGAGATGGAAGCCGAAGCAGTCGACCGCGCGCCGCAGCTCGCGCAGCTTGCCGCGGGCGATGGCGCCGGACTTGTGGGTCTTGAGCGAGCCGGCGATCACGTCGAGATCGGCGCGCAGCTCGGCCGCCGAGGCGTAGGCACGCACCTTCGGCGGCACGGTCACACCGACGAGGTCGGCGACCTCCAGCCGGAAGGCGGTGGCCTTGAGCCGCCCGATGATGGCGGTGACGGCGAGGCGATAGGGCTCGTTGCGCCGGTGCGGGGAGAGATCGGGCGAGGAATCGACCAGCGCCAGCAGATCGTCCGACACCGCGACGCGGATGGTGCTGATCGACAGCTCGGCACCAAGCTCGTCCAGCTCCTGCAGATAGAAGCGCACCGCCTGCGCGGCCTGCATGCGCATGGTTTCGCGGGTGACATCGGCGGTGACGAAGGGGTTGCCGTCGCGATCGCCGCCGATCCAGCTGCCCATGCGCAGGAAGGAGCCCACCTCCGGCGCCTCCGGCCCGGCGTCCTCGATGCCGGCGAGCCGGTCCTCCAGCGACGCATAAAGCCGCGGCAATTGCCTGAGGAATGTGTAGTCGTAATAGGCGAGACCGTTGGCAACCTCGTCCAGCACCGTCAGCTTGGTCTTGCGCAGCAGGTTGGTCTGCCACAGCGTCAGCACCCGCCGGCGCAGCTCGTCGCCGATCAGCGCGAACTCTTCCGGTGTCGGCTCGATGGTGCGCTCGCGCTCGGCGAGCAGTTCGGCGATGCGCATCTCATGCGTCATGGTGCTGCGCCGGCGCACCTCGGTCGGGTGCGCGGTCAGCACCGGGCTCGCCAGCGCGGTGTCGAAGAACTTGCGCAGGCCCTCCGTCGAGACCCCCTCCTCCATCGCCCGCTCGATGGCGTTCGCCAATGTGCCCGGGCGCGGCCCCTGGCCGGCGGCGGCCAGCGCGCGGCCGCGACGGATCACATGCTGGTCCTCGGCGATGTTGGCGAGATGGGAGAAATAGCTGAAGGCGCGAACGATGGAGATGGTCTCGTCGGGGTCGAGGCCGAGCAGGATCTCCTCCAGCTCATGCCGCGCGCCCTCGTCGTCCTCGCGATGGAAGCGGGTCGAGACCCGGCGGATGGTTTCCACCAGATCGTAGGTCGGCTCGCCTTCCTGGTCGCGCAGCGTATCGCCAAGCACGCGACCCAGCATACGGATGTCGTCGCGCAGCGAATGATCGATCCCGGCATCGACTTCGGGTTCGGCATCCGGCTGGGCGAGGGTGAGGGCAAAAGACATGGCTAATTCGCTCCCGTGATCGACGCAACTTAGCAATTAGCATGCCGGGGTGTGGCCATTTGGCCGCAGCACCCCCAAATCCACACCTCGGCAGCCATTGCCGTTGAGTTACCCGCTATTCGCCTAGAACCCGCCGCGATTCTGAACGAAATAGCCGGGACCATGAACGGACTGGTCAGTCCTCATTCAGGATTGCGGGTCCATAAAGGTGTCGTGCCTACCGTGAGAGACGTCGCATTCGCGTAACCGCGTATCGCGTGCAAAAGAGGATCGAGTTATGTCCGCCGTCAGGAATCGCGCCGAGGAACGAGTTCCCGCCGCGCTCCGCCAGCCCGCCGCCGCCCTCAAGACGGTCCCCCGCGCTGTCGAGACCTCCGCCGAGAAGCAGGCTTCCAACGTACCGCCGGCACCGATCGGCTCCATCGCCGCCATCGAGACGCAGCTCGGCTTCTGAGCGTCGCCCTCCCGCAGGCTTGATCGGCCGGGGAGGTGACAAATGGCCATGGCCTCCCCATATGCTGACGCAGCGTCACATTGTGACCCCCGTGTCAGTTCCGAGAGAGGCCATGCGCATCAAGACCCTGTTCCGCCTGCCTACCCTGGCCACCGCCGCGCGTGCCGGCGCGGCGGCGCTGATCGTGGCCGGCAGCCTGATCGCCGTCATTCCCGATGCCGATGCCCGCGCGGGTGGCGGCAGGAGCATGGGAAGCCGCGGCGCGCGCACCTGGTCCGCTCCCGCCCCCACCCCCACCGCCCCTTCCGCACAGACCATGCAGCGCTCGGCCACCCAGCCCGGCGCCACCAATCCCGGCGTCCCCAATGCCGGCATGGCCGCGCCGGCGCGGCAGGGCGGCTTCTTCAACCGTCCCGGCTTCATGGGCGGGCTGATGGGCGGCCTGCTCGGCGCCGGCCTGTTCGGCCTGCTCATGGGCGGCGGCTTCTTCTCCGGCCTCGGCAGTCTCGCCGGCATTCTCGGCCTGCTGCTGCAGGTCGCGCTGATCTTCATCGTCGTCCGGCTGGCGATGCGCTGGTTCGCCTCGCGCAACAGCCCGGCCACGGCGCAGGGCCCGCAATCGGGTCCGCAGCCCGGCGCCCCGCTGGCGCGCGACATGTTCGGCGGCGGAAGCTCAGCTCCCGCGTCGAACGCCGCGGCGGCCGGTCGCTCCGGCTTCGCCAGCCGCCCGCGCGGCCGGCCGCTGCAGCTTCAGGGTTCCGATTTCGACGCGTTCGAGCGCAAGCTTGCCGAGGTGCAGGATGCCTATAGCCGCGACGACCGCGCCACCTTGTCGCAGCTGATGACGCCGGAAATGCTCGGCTATGTGGCCGAGGAACTCGACGGCTATGCGCAGGACGGCCTGCAGAATCGCCTTGGCGAGGTGAAGCTGCTGCAGGGCGATCTCTCCGAGGCGTGGAGCGAGGATGGCCGCGACTTCGCCACCGTCGCCATGCGCTACCAGCTCAAGGACACGGTGATCGAGCGTGCCAGCGGCCGCCTGGTGCAGGGCGATCCCGACCGCCTGGAATCGGTGGTGGAATTCTGGACCTTCACCCGCCCCGCCGGCGGAGGCGAGTGGACGGTAAGCGCCATCCAGCAGGGCGGCTGAGGCCTTCCCTGGCCGCGCGCCCGGCCAGCCGGGCGCGGCAGACCTTCGGCGAAAGCCTCCATGGCGGACAACCCGTCATGGAGGCTTTTTCTTGTCTGGATCGTTCGCCTCAGTACCGGGCCAGCGGGTCCGGCCCGAAGCGGTTCGGCCCCTCGGTTCCCTTGAACATGAACCAGAAGAAGATCACCACCGCGCCGATGCCGGTCAGGCCGATCAGCAGCCACCAGCCCGTTCGATCCATGTCGTGGAAGCGACGCGCGCCCACCGCGATCGACGGCAGGATCAGCAGGACGCCGACGAGGGTGGTGAGCGGCGTGAACATGTGCACGTCGCCGGTCGCGATGAACGAAAACGCGCCGAACAGCGCGAGATCGGCCAGGCCGAGCACCCAGTTCAGCAGGATGGTGAACAGCGCCCACCACCAATATTCCGAGCGCGGCGCCCTCCCCTCGAAGGTCGCATATTTGCCGAGCACGCTCGATATCGCCTGCGTGAAACCCATGGAACCCTCCCCTCCCCTCGACAGTGCCACCATCCATTGTTGCCGCGAATGACCCGAAAAGCTAACGTCGCTTGCCACGCGTCGCGCCTTCCGCGCATACGAGCAGAGACCGCAGCCGGAAGTGACCACCCCATGAGGATAGCCATAGAGTCCGATCCCGACAGCGACGTACGGGCGCTGATCGACCGTGGGCTCGACATCTACAACAACGACAGGGCGGGGGCAGCGGATTACCGTGACCTGTGGGCCATCGCCCGTGACGGGAACGGCGCGGCCGGAGCAGGACTGAAGGCGCGAACCTTCTACCGCTGGATGTTTATCGACTGGCTGTGGGTGTCGGACGATGCGAGGGGACGCGGCCTCGGCCGCGCCCTGCTGGCCGAGGCCGAGGCGGAAGCCCGCCACCGCGACTGCCTCGGCGCCTTTGTCGACACCTACAGCTTCCAGGCGCCCGAGTTCTACGAGAAGCAGGGCTATCAGCGCTTTGGACAGATCGACGATTTCCCGCCCGGCCATGCCTGCATCTGGCTGAAGAAGGTGTTCTGACGCATCCCTCGGCCACGGTCCGAAACGCCTGCCGGCGCCCGCTCACCGCTTCGGCGCGCGACGCCCGCCCTTGCGGTAGCCCTTGGTCATCGGGTCCGGCCGCTCCGGCCGGGTCCACTCGCTGGCGCTCAGCGGCTCGGTGCGGTCGGTGCCCGGCCCCATGTCGTCGAGCGACGGCCTGACGATGCGCGAGGCGCCACGCGTCCCGTCACCCGCCTCATAGGCCGCCTGCGCCTCGTCAGCCCGCGCCGCATGGCCGGACGACACATGCCCCGGCGAGGAACGCGGCCCCGACTTGCCGCCCGACCTGCCGCCCCCTGCCTTCTCCGGCAGGTTGGCCGAGCGGCCATATTTCCGCTCGCCACGATAGCCGCCGGTGCGGTCGTCGATGGCGTCCTGCCGCGCCAGCGGGTCGTCGGAGATCGCCAGCTCGGTCGCCTGCAACCGCTTGATCTCGTCGCGCAGCCGCGCCGCCTGCTCGAAGTCGAGATCGGCCGCCGCCGCGCGCATCCGCTTCTCGAGATCGGCGATGACCGCCGCGAGATTGTTGCCATAGGCCGCCGGCGCCTCGGCGAGGCCGGTGTCGACCGTCACATGGTCGCGCTCATAGACGCTGTTGAGGATGTCGCCGATCGCCTTCTTCACGCTCTCCGGCGTGATGCCGTGCTCGTTGTTCCAGGCGATCTGCTTGGCGCGGCGGCGCTCGGTCTCCGCCATCGCCCGCTCCATCGAGCCGGTGACGTTGTCGGCATAGAGCACCACCCGGCCATCCACGTTCCGCGCCGCGCGGCCGATGGTCTGGATCAGCGAGGTCTCCGAGCGCAGGAAGCCTTCCTTGTCGGCGTCGAGAATGGCGACCAGCCCGCATTCGGGAATGTCGAGCCCCTCGCGCAGCAGGTTGATGCCGATCAGCACGTCGAAGGCGCCGAGGCGCAGGTCACGCAGGATCTCGATGCGCTCGATGGTGTCGATGTCCGAATGCATGTAGCGCACGCGGACGCCGTTCTCGTGCAGATATTCGGTCAGGTCCTCGGCCATGCGCTTGGTGAGCACCGTCACCAGCGTGCGGTAACCCTTGGCCGCCACCTGCCGCACCTCGCCGAGCAGGTCGTCCACCTGCGTGCGCGCCGGGCGCACCTCCACCGGCGGGTCGACCAGGCCGGTCGGGCGGATCACCTGCTCGACGAACACACCACCGGAATGTTCCATCTCCCACGGGCCCGGGGTCGCGGAAACATGCACCGTCTGTGGCCGCATCGCCTCCCATTCCTCGAAGCGCAGCGGCCGGTTGTCCATGCAGCTCGGCAGGCGGAAGCCATATTCCGCCAGCGTCGCCTTGCGGCGGAAGTCGCCGCGATACATGGCGCCGATCTGCGGGATCGTCACGTGGCTCTCGTCGCAGAAGATCAGCGCGTTGTCCGGCACATATTCGAACAGCGTCGGCGGCGGCTCGCCGGGCCGGCGGCCGGTGAGCCAGCGCGAATAGTTCTCGATGCCGGCGCAGGAGCCGGTCGCCTCCATCATCTCGAGGTCGAAGGTGCAGCGCTGCTCCAGCCGCTGCGCCTCGAGATAGCGGCCCATGGCGTTGAGCTCGTCGAGCCGCATCTTCAGCTCGGCCTTGATGCCCTGGATGGCCTGGATCAGCGTCGGACGCGGCGTCACATAATGCGAGTTCGCATAGACCTTCACGAATTTCAGGTCCTGCGACTTCTGCCCGGTGAGCGGGTCGAACTCCTGAATGCTCTCCACCTCGTCGCCGAACAGCGAGACGCGCCAGGCGCGGTCCTCGTAATGCGCCGGGAAGATCTCGATGACATCGCCGCGCACGCGAAACGTGCCGCGGGCGAAATCGCCCTGGATGCGCTTATATTGCAGCGCCACGAGGTCGGCGAGGATGCCGCGCTGGTCGATGCGGTCGCCGACCTCGATCTTGAAGGTCATCGAGGCATAGGTCTCGACCGAGCCGATACCGTAGATGCAGGACACCGAGGCGACGATGATGACGTCGTCGCGCTCCAGCAGCGAACGGGTGGCCGAGTGGCGCATGCGGTCGATCTGCTCGTTGATCGACGATTCCTTCTCGATGAAGGTGTCGGTGCGCGGCACATAGGCTTCCGGCTGGTAGTAGTCGTAATAGGAGACGAAATACTCCACCGCATTGTCGGGGAAGAAGCTCTTGAACTCGCCATAGAGCTGCGCCGCCAGCGTCTTGTTCGGCGCGAGCACCAGGGCCGGGCGCTGCAGCCGCTCGATGACGTTGGCCATGGTGAAGGTCTTGCCCGAGCCGGTGACGCCGAGCAGCACCTGGTCGCGCTCGCCCTGCTCCGCCGCAGCCACCAGTTCGTCGATCGCCTGCGGCTGGTCGCCGGATGGCGTGTAGTCGGACTTGATGACGAACCGGACGCCGCCTTCCGATTTTTCCGGCCGCGCCGGACGGTGCGGCATCCACACCTGCCCGTCGACCTCCGGGCGGCCGCCCTCGATCAGGGCCGAGAGCGCGGCGACGGTTGCGGAGGCGCCAGACGTCGGCGCCACGCCGAGCTTTTCGGCGAGCGCGGGATCGAGCGTGGCGGGTTGCGCGGGTTCGAAGGCGCGCTGGGAGCGCTCTCCGAATCCGCCGGGACGTGCAGCTTTGGCCATGGGCGGGAATATGGGGTCTCGCCCCCGCCGTGGAAAGGGCCTCGGACGCCGCCGTTCAGAAGAACGGATAGGGACCGGGAAACCGCCCGATCGGCAGGTAGTGAGTCACCAGGCCGGTAGTTTCGGTCCAGTGATGCAGCAGCATGGCCGGCGGCTCGAGGAAGGAGGCCGGCTCGGCATCGGGACGCAGGCGCAGCGCGATGGCGGTCGCCGTGCTCGGCGCCGTCACCAGCAGCGTGCCGCCGAACCGCGCCTGCATGAAGCGATGGACATGCCCGCAGAGTACCCGCTCGACCTGCCCGTGGCGGGAGAGCACCGCCGCGAGGCGGTCGCCGCCCCGGCAATTATAGTCGTCGATATAGGGGATGCCGCTGACAATGGGCGGCTGGTGCATCATCACCAGCGTCGGCCGGTCCGGTTCGGCCGCGAGCACCGAGTCCAGCCAGAATCTGGCCTCATCGGCCACCTCACCGTAATGCTCGCCGGGGACGGTGACATCCAGCCCGACGAGGCGCACCGGTCCCAGATCACCCACCGCGAAATGCAGCGGCCCGGCCTTGGCAAGATAAGGATGTCCGGCGAAACAGGCGCGGAATGCCTCCCGCTCATCGTGATTGCCTGGAATCACCAGCAGCGGCAGGCCGATGCCGGCCAGCATCTCCGCCGCCACCGCATATTCCTCCGCCATGCCTTCGTCGACCACATCGCCGGTCAGCAGCACCACATCCGGCCGCGGATCGAGCCTGGCGAGCTGGTCGAGGGCCGCCTCGAACATGGCATTTGAATCGACAAGGTCTTGGTAGAGATGGGTTTTCGGCCGCAGATGCGGGTCGGAGAGATGGGCGATGAGCATGGAGCGTTTCCGAGATGCGCCGGCAGTCCATCTTTTACCCCGGCCCTCGCCAACGGGGAAAGCCGAGCGGACCTCGATCACGATTCTGGCCGCCCACATCGCACACCACGTCCAATGTGAACAGATTCTGTGCAGAATTGAATTTGGCCGCGCGAAGCGCCAAAACTTATTATCTATTTATATCAATGAGATAATCTCATATACGCTTTAATTTTATGCATGGCATGCTTGATGCATACATTTCCGTATACAACGGACGAGATCGGCTGAAGCGTCCACCGGCCTCGTCTCCATCCTGGACGTCGATCCGCGGAGATGCCCATGCCCGTCCTCGCCGCCGAGCCTGCGCCGCTAGCTTTCGATCCGGCGCGCACCGCCCTGGTCATCATTGACATGCAGCGCGACTTCCTCGAACCCGGCGGCTTCGGCGAAACGCTGGGCAACGACGTCTCGCTGCTGCAAGCCGCTGTGAAACCTTGCAAAAACGCGCTGGCCGCCGCACGGGAGGCCGGTATGCTGGTCATCCATACGCGGGAAGGTCACCGCCCCGACATGGCCGATGCCCCGCCTGCCAAGGTCGAGCGCGGCGAGCCGACCACCCGTATCGGCTGCGCCGGCCCGATGGGCCGCATCCTCATCCGCGGCGAGGCCGGCCACGATATCATTTCCGAACTCTACCCGATCGAGGGCGAGCCGGTGCTCGACAAGCCCGGCAAGGGCGCCTTCTACCAGACCGACCTCGAACTGATGCTGAAGAACCGCGGCATCGACACGCTCCTGGTCTGCGGCGTCACCACCGAGGTCTGCGTCCACACCACCATCCGCGAAGGCAATGACCGCGGCTATCGCTGCGTCGCGCTATCCGATTGCTGCGCCTCCTATTTCCCGGAGTTCCACCGCGTCGGCCTCGACATGATCAAGGCGCAGGGCGGCATCTTCGGCTGGGTGTCGGACAGCACCGCCTTCATTGCCGCCCTCGACACCGCCTCCGCTGGAGGCGCCGCCGCGGCCGCCTGACCGCCGTGCCTGCCGCCGGCCCGGCCGGCCGGTCGCCATTGCCTGCGCATGCGCCTCTCCGCCACGCCCCATCGAGGAGCCCCCAGCATGTCCGAGACATCGATGTCTCCGCTTTCGCCCATGCGCACCGGCATGCGGCCCATCCTATGGACCAAGGGCGACTGGAACGCCCTGTTCGGCTTCGGTACCAACATCCTCGTCAATATGCTGGTGCTGACCGGCCTGCTGCAATTCGTGCTGAAGATGCCGTCCGAGATCGTGTTCGGCCGCATCCTGCCGGCGGTCGGGCTGATGATGTTCCTGTCCACCGCCTACTATGCCTTTCTCGGCTACCAGCTGGCCAAGAAGACCGGCCGCGACGACGTCTGTGCCCTGCCCTCGGGCATCTCGGTGCCGCACATGTTCGTCGTGGTCTTCGTCATCATGCTGCCGATCGGGGCCGCCTCCGGCGACCCGATCCAGGGTTGGGAGGCTGGCCTCGTCTGGGTGTTCTTCCAGAGCTTCATCCTGATGATCGGCGGCTTCGTGGCGCCCTACATCCGCAAGATCACCCCGCGCGCCGCCCTGCTCGGCACGCTCGCCGGCGTGTCGGTGGCGTTCATCTCCATGCGCCCGGCCTTCGAGATCTTCATGACCCCGGTCATCGGTCTGACCTGCTTCGCCATCATCATGGTGAGCTGGTTCGGCGGCGTGAAATATCCCAAAGGGATTCCCGCCGGCCTCGTCGCCATCGCGGTCGGCATGATCATCGCCTGGGGCTCCAACCTGTTCGGCCTCGGCTATGGCGGCATGAGCCTCGAAAAGCTCGGTGCCTCCTTCGTCAATTTCGGCTTCTCGGTTCCGCTGCCGGCCTTCGACCACGTCTTCCACGGCTTCAACTATCTCGGCATCATCCTGATCACCGCCATCCCCTTCGGCATTTACGACCTCGTCGAGGCGATGGACAATGTGGAGAGTGCCGAGGCCGCCGGCGACCACTATCCCACCACCCGCGTGCTCACCGCCGACGGCGTGGTCAGCCTGATCGGCTGCCTGATGGGCAACCCCTTCATCAACGCCGTCTATATCGGCCATCCCGGCTGGAAATCGATGGGCGGGCGCATCGGCTATTCCGCCGCCACCGGGCTGATGGTCATCATTCTCTCCTGGTTCGGCATCATCGCCGTGCTGCTGGCGCTGGTGCCGGTCGTCGCCATCTCGCCGATCCTGCTCTATATCGGCATGCTCATCGGCGCCCAGGCGTTCCAGACCACGCCGTCGCGCCACGCGCCGGCGGTGATCCTGGCGCTGACCCCTCACCTTGCGGCCTGGGCGAAGCTGCTCATCGACAATTCGCTCGGCATGGCCGGCACTTCCGCCCATGCCATCGGCATGGAGAAGCTCGGCGCGGTCGGCGTGCTCTATCACGGGCTTGAGGTGATGGGCGGCGGCGCCATCCTGGTCGGGCTGGTGCTGGGCGCCATCGGCGTCTTCGTCATCGACCGCAAATTCACCCATGCCGCCGCCTTCGCCCTCGCCGGCGCGGTGCTCACCTTCTTCGGCTTCATGCATGGCGAGATGGTCGGCATCGCCGTCACGCCCGGCGTGTCGCTGGCCTATGTGATGGTGGCCGGCTTCCTGCTCGCCTGTGCCAAATATGCCGAGGTGGAGGCCCTGCCGCCGGCATCGATCGAGGCCGAGCCGGCGCCTGCCGAATAGACCGGCTCCCGCCTCGCACCGGCGGCGGGGGGGCGGCCGGCCGTCGGTCCTGTACGCGGGGAAGCGTCGGGCGTGCGATTTCGGTCGCATGCCCGACGTTTCATATTGGCCGCCCTCGATCGCGCCCTAATCTCCAATCCGGGATGCGCGCAGAAGCCGAGGCATCGGCGTCGCGCGCGCCTCGTGCAAAGGAGGACATCGCCGTGTCGATCTTGAAAAAAGGCCTTGCCGGCACTCCCGTCAAAATCCTGCAGGAAAAGCTCGGCCTACCCGCCGACGGCCAGTTCGGCCCGAAGACCGAAGAGGCGCTGAAGGCGTATCAGAGCAAGAACGGGCTGGCCGCCGACGGCATTGCCGGCCCGGACACCTTCGCGGCGCTCGGTCTTTACGAGCTCATTCTCCTGAAGGTCGGCTCGTCCGGCGAGACGGTGAAGAAGCTGCAGACCGCGCTCGGCCTCGACGCCGACGGCAAATTCGGCAGCGGCACGCAAAAAGCCGTCAAGGAGTATCAAGCCAAGAACGGCCTCGACGCCGACGGCTTCGCCGGGCCAGCAACGCTGGCAAAGCTCGCCCTGTTCGCGCAGATCACGCCCGAGGTGGTGGCCAAGTCGCAGATCGCGCCGCAGGACGCCGCACCGGTCGAGGCTTCCGCCACCGGCGAAGCGCCGGCCAAAAGCATCTGGGCGACAATCAAGGGTTTCTTCAGCTAGGATCGGGGCCGCGTGGCTAGGCGCTGCGCGGCTCTCCTCCCCGCCACGGATTCCCGATGCCCTTTCTTCTTCCCTTCGATCTCGCCGCCCTCGGTGCGCCGGAAGAGACCGCCCCGCAACCCGAGCGCCTCGTCGCCGGCAACCCGCTCCACCGCACCTGGAACCTCGAGACCCTGCCCGACGGCGCGCTGTTCGCCGGCGTGTGGGAATCGACGCCCGGCGCCTGGCGCGTCGATTACGAGGAATGGGAATTCTGCTCCCTGCTGGCGGGCGTCTCGATCCTGCACGAGGACGGCAAGGAGCCGGTCCGCCTCGCCGCCGGCGACAGTTTCGTGCTGCGTCCCGGCTTCAAGGGCGTATGGGAAGTCGTGGAGACAACGCGTAAGCTCTATGTGATCCGCCTCATCTGAGCGGCGGCCCGCGCCTCGCGCGGAAACAGGGAGGGTGCCCACATGTTGCATGCCCGCATCCCTCATGCCTCGAAGCCCACCGCCCCCGCCATCCACCACGCCGCCGCAACGCTCGCCCTGCTGCTGGCCACCGGCGGCAGCGCCCTCGCCGACTGCAAATGCCGCGCCGGCGGACGCGATTACCAGCACGGCGCGCGCGTCTGCCTTTCCGGTTCCACCGGTCCGCGCACCGCCGTGTGCGGCATGGACCAGAATGTCGCCAGCTGGATCTTTCTCGACGAACCCTGCGCCGTCTCCGCCCGCCCGCCGGGCCTGCGCGTCGCCGGACACCTGCCTTCGCTCCGCTGAAGGGTCCGATCACGGTATTTGCGAAGTGGATTTTGCCCGATGTGTTGCATGCCCGTCCTTGACCGGTGTCGGGACGGGATGCATCGTCGCGTCAACGCATTGGAGAGAGTTGACATGGTCAGGCATCGGAGCCGGAAGGCGGGCGTTGCGGCGCGCCGCGCAATGGGGCTGCTGGCGGGAGCCGCCCTGCTCGCCGCCTCTGCCGGCGCCGGCCAGGCGGCAAGCTTCCTCGAGAAGAACTTCTGGCTCTCAGGACCGAACTATAGCGGCCAGGTGCCCGCCTGCGACACCCCGGCGGCACTGTCGCGCATCCAGAAGCATTTCGCCGAGACCGAAAGCACCTATTGGTCCTCTTCGGCCACCATCGACAGCTTCGACGATATCCGCGAGATCGCTTTCCGGCCATGGGGACCGGAATATCAGCCGCGCCGCTACTGCTCGGCCGATGTCATCGTCTCCGGCACTCCGGCGCCGGCGGGACATGTGTATTCCGGCGGCCACTACGTCGGCGGCAAGGTCGGCGCGGTCAAAGCCGTATCGGCGACCGGCAGCCGTCACAAGGTCTATTACTCGATCATCGAGGATGGCGGATTCATCGGCTTCTCCTGGGGCGTCGAGTGGTGCGTGCAGGGTTTTGACCGTTCCTGGACCTACGCGCCCAACTGCCGCATGGCGCTGCCGTGAGGCTGAATGACGCGGCGCGGCTTGTCCGCGCCGCCCTTGTTGCCTCTCCCCTCCTCTGTGCGGCGCTCGTCACCCTTATTCCCTCGCTGACCGGCGGCGTTACGCCGGCGGCGGCGCAGCAGCCCGGCACGCCCGGCCAATTCGACCATTATGTGCTCGCCCTTTCCTGGTCGCCCACCTATTGCGAGAGCGCCGGCGACCGAGCCGACCCCGCCCAGTGCAAGATCGGACGCCCCTTCGCCTTCGTGGTGCACGGTCTCTGGCCGCAAAACACCTCCGGCTGGCCGGAAGACTGCCAGAAGCCGGCCCCCTTCGTGCCGGAGCCGGTGGTTCGCTCCATGCTCGACCTGATGCCGAGCCGCCGTCTGGTGATCCATGAATGGCGCAAGCACGGCACCTGCTCCGGACTCGATGCCACCGCCTATTTCGATACGGTGCGCAAGGCTCGCGCGGCGATCGTCATCCCGGCCGAATATCGCCAGCTCGACGATTACAGGATGGTTTCGCCCGGCGATGTCGAGGCGGCGTTCCTCGCGGTCAATCCCGGCCTCGATGCCGGCATGATCGCCGTCACCTGCGATTCCCGCCGGCTGCGCGAGGTGCGCATCTGCCTCGACAAGTCGCTCGGCTTCACGTCCTGTGCCGAGGTCGACAAGCGCGCCTGCCGGGCGCCGCGAGTCGTGATGCCGCCGATGCGCGGCGGCTGATCCGGACGCTTTCGATGAATTACCGCCACGCCTTCCACGCCGGCAATTTCGCCGATGTCGTCAAGCATGTCGTGCTGACGCGCATCCTCGCCTATCTCGGCCAGAAGGACGCCGCCTTCCGGGTGCTCGACACCCATGCCGGCGCCGGGCTCTACGATCTATCCGGCAACGAGGCCCAGCGCACCGGCGAGTGGGAGAGCGGTGTCGGCGCGGTGCTGCGCACGCCATTCAAGCCGGAGATCGAGGCGCTGCTTGCTCCTTGGAAGCAGGTCATCGCCGGGTTCAACCCCGGCCTGGACACCGACCCGTCCGCCTTGCGCCACTATCCCGGCTCGCCGCTCTTCGCCCTCGCCCTCGCCCGTCCGCAGGATCGCTTGCTGTTCTGCGAGACAGAGCCCGGTGTGCGGGCCGCGCTGGGCGACGTCGCGCATGATTTCCGCGCGAAAGTGCTGCCCACCGATGGCTGGCAGTCGCTCACCGCCTATCTGCCACCCAAGGAGCGGCGCGGAGTGGTGCTGGTCGACCCTCCCTTCGAGGAAGCCGGCGAGTTCCACCGCCTCGCCGCCACGCTCGCCGAGGCGTACAAGCGCTGGGCAACCGGCATCTATGCGCTGTGGTACCCGATCAAGGACGTGCGGGCGGTCGATGCCTTCCAGCGCGAGATTGCCCGAGCCGCCATACCCAAGACCCTGCGCATCGAATTCGACCTCAGGACGGTGCGCCAGGCCAGCGTGCTGTCCGGCTGCGGGCTGATCGTGGTCAACCCGCCCTTCACCCTCGCGGACGAGATCCGCACCGTGCTTGCCGCCCTGGCGCCGGTGATGGCGAGCGACGGCGTCGGTCGTTCGCGCGTCGGCTGGCTGATTCCCGAGCGCTGATCCGCCGCGTCCGGCCGTCGCACTTGCACGCCGGATGCCGGTTTTTGCCCTCGGCGTCACATCGCGGCATCGGTCTTGCTTCAGCCTGTCCGTTCGTAAGACCCGGCGGCAGGCGAGCAATGCCGGCGGATGCAAGGAGCAGGCGCGATGGCAATGATGGGAACCGTCAAATTCTTCAACACGGAAAAGGGTTACGGCTTCATCCGCCCGGACGACGGTGGGCGGGATGTTTTCGTGCACGTCTCGGCGGTCACCCGCTCGGGCCTTGGAGCGCTCGCCGAAGGCCAGCGCATCAGCTTCGAGGTCGAACCCGACAAGCGCGGCAAGGGCCCCAAGGCCATCGACCTGCAAGCCGCCGACTGATAGGTCTGCGCTGAAGCGGCGGCATGGCGCCGTCGCCGGATGCCGCGACGCTCCTCTGCGCCGAATGGGCGGGCGAGCGCTGCCGCATGCGCCCCGAAGGCCTGAAGCCAGCGATGATCCTCCGCTCGTCCAAACCCTCTCCATTCGGCCGCAAGGTCAAGATCGGCGCCGTCCTGTGCGGGATCCATCTCGACATCGAATGGGCCGACACCACCGATCCCACCGATTCCGTGCGCCGACAGAACCCGCTCGGCAAGATTCCGGTGCTGCTGCCCGAAGGGGGCACGCCGATCTTCGATTCGCCGGTGATCCTCGAATATCTGGACGGTGTGGCCGGCGGCGGTGTCATCCTTCCCGCTCCCGGGCCGGCGCGCATCCAGGCGCTGGTCGGACAGGCTCTGGCGGACGGCCTGATGGATGCCGCGCTGCTCCAGGTCTATGAAGTGCGCTTCCGCAGCGAGGAACAGCGCACCCCGGCCTGGATCGACAATCAGGCCGGCAAGGTGGCGCGCGCCCTGAAGGTGTTGGAATCGGCCCCGCCGGCCAAGGCGGCGACCTCGTCCGGCATCGACGTGGCGGAGATCGCCACCGCCTGCGCTCTCGGCTATCTCGACCTGCGCTTCGAGGGCGGCTGGCGGGCCGATCACCCGGCGCTGGTCGATTGGCTCGACGCCTTCGCCGCACGCGTGCCCGCTTTCGAGGCAACGCGGGCCTGAAGCACGCAAGTGGCTTCGCAAGCAGCTTGGCCAAGTCGTTGCGGCAAATTCGTTGCGGGGTCTTTCGCAACAATCCATGAAAAAGGCCCCGGAGCTGACCCCGGGGCCTTGAGACACGCGTGGCCGGCGCCCGTAGGCGCCGATCGCGATCAGAACTTGTAGTTCAGACCGACGCGGGCGATGTTCAGGTTAACACCGGCATTGGCGCCGATGTTCTCGTAATAGTCGTCGCCAAGATCGACATAGAGATATTCGGCCTTGACGGTCCAGTTCGGCAGGAAGGCGTATTCCACGCCGGCGCCGAGGGTCCAGCCGGTCTGGGTCGAGCTCTCGCTCCAGCCCAGCGCCTCGTTGGTGATCTTGTTGCTGCCATAGGCGAAACCGCCGGTGACATAAGGCAGCACGGTGTCGAACGCGTAGCCGAGGCGGGCGCGAACGGTACCGAAATACTCCATCTCGGACTTCACGCCGAAGGCGGAGTCCTCGATGCCGGAGCCCTGGATGTCGGCTTCGACGCCGATCACGACGTTGTTGCCGAGCTGGTAGTTGAAGCCGACCTGACCACCGCCGAGCCAGCCCGCCGGATCAATGCCGAGATCGTCGGCATAGCCGTTGCTGCTGCCCCAGGCGTAGCCGGCATTGGCGCCGAGATAGAAGCCGGTCCAGGAGAACACCGGGACGGGCGCAACAACCGGAGCCTTCGTCGGGTAGGGCTGCGCGATGTCGGCAGCAAAGGCCGGAGCCGCAACCAGGAGGGCGGCGAGGGCAACGCCCGAGGTGAGGATCTTCTTCATAACGTACTCTCCGAGCAAAACTGCTGAACTCGATGCAGTTGAGGGTGAGATAGAAGGGCAGCTTGTCATGTCGAGGGCCGGAATGCGGCGAAAACCGCGAGAACCCGCCACAAGCTGGCTGCCTCGAATGGTGAGAACCGCTCTCGACCCCGCCTGGATGCTGGATTTCGGGAGGTAGCGACCCGCCCGCTTCCCAGGCAATCCCAGCTACATTTTTGCCATGATTGCGTAGCGTTTGATCTAGGACGTAGCAAAAATGCAACAAATCAGATCACGCGCCGGCCCCAACGCAAAAGGCGGCCCCACCGGGAGCCGCCTTGCCGGATGACAGAGCGCCGGCGTTCCGGCGCGATTGTCAGAACTTGTAGTTGACGCCGAGACGCAGGATGTTGGCGGTGGTGCCGATATCCAGCGGGCCGGCGATGGTGTCGTAGGTCTCGGTGCCGAGATCGACATAGAGATACTCGGCCTTGACGCTCCAGTTCGGCGAGAAGGCATATTCGCCGCCCGCGCCGATCGTCCAGCCGGTGTTGGTCTGCTTGTTGGAGAGGCCGGCCAATTCGTAATTGCCGCGGCCATAGGCGAAGCCGCCGGTGCCGTAGATCAGGAACTGGTCGACGGCCCAGCCGAGACGGGCGCGCACCGTGCCGAAATAATCCAGCGAGAAAGTGGGGCTTTCGATGTTGGTGGCCTGAATGTCGGTCTCGATGCCGACGACCAGCGGGCTACCGGCGAACTGCCAATTATAGCCGGCCTGGATACCGCCAAGGAAGCCATTGGTGTCGTCGGAGAAATCCGCCTCACCCCAGCCATAGCCGGCATTGGCGCCGAGATAGAAGCCGGTCCAGGTAAAGACGGGAACCGGAGCGGCATAGGCGGCCGGAGCGGGGTAGCTGAGGTCGGCGGCGGACGCCGGCACGGCGACCGTCGCAGCGAGGGCGATGCCCGCGAGAAGTGCTTTCATGATCGTCTCCCATTCATCCGGGCAGCAGCGCACCCGGGTTCAATTCGATAGGGTCGACGGTCACATAAGATTATGAGCAAAGTCTTATGGCATTTCGTAACCTGATATTATCATTAACAGTTCGTATACAGGCGCCACGAATGAAAACCACATCCATTCCCAAGAATTAAATCCTGCAGTTTCAGTCATATCGCATGGATGATGGTTAGCCGTTCGTTAACGCTCAGGATTGAAACCGCCTTTCCCGGTGACGCCGCGTTGGACAGCTTCCTCGCTCCGGTTCATGAAGAGACATGACCTCACCTGCTCCGCCTTCTTCTGCTGCCGCGCGCCCGCTCGCCCTCGTCACCGGTGGCGCGGTCCGCATCGGCCGCGCCATTTCCCTTGCTCTGGCGGCGGCGGGCTATGATCTGGTCATTCATACCCGGCGCCCGGAGCCGGCGGCCGAAGCCGCATGTGCCGAGATCGAGGCGCGTGGCGGCCGTGCTCATCTGCTGCATGCCGAGCTCTCGGATGCCGATGCGGTTGCGGGTCTGCTTCCCGCCTGCGCCGCCTTCGGCACGCTGCGATTGCTGGTCAACAATGCCTCGGAATTTCATCCCGATGCCGCCGGCGCGCTGGTGCTCGGGCTGTGGGATCGGCATTTCGCCGTCAATCTGCGCGCCCCGGTCTTCCTCGCCGAGGCCTTCGCCGCGCAACTTCCGGCCGACCGGACGGGCGTCGTCGTCAACCTCATAGATCAGCGTGTGCTGAAACCGACGCCGCATTACCTGTCCTACAGCCTGACCAAGCAGGGCCTCTGGGCCGCGACACGGTTGCTGGCCCAGGGGCTCGCCCCGCGCGTGCGCGTCAATGCGGTCGCCCCCGGGCCGACCCTCGCCAATATCCGCCAGAGCCCCGAGGATTTCGCGCGCCAGGGCGCGGCGGTGCCGCTCGGCCGCGGGCCGAGGCCGGAGGAGATCGCCGAGGCGGTGCTGTTTCTGGCGCGGGCCGAAAGCATCACCGGCCAGTTGCTCACCGTCGATGGCGGCCAGCATCTCGCCTGGCAGACCCCGGATACCGAGGTGCCCGACTAGCGGCCGGCGCCGCGATAGGGAGCCGGCTATCCGCGCCGGTCACTCAGGGTGAACCAGCCGACGCTTGTCATCACCAACGCGGCACCGGCAAATTCCAGCAGACTCGCCGTCTCGCCCAGCACCAGGAAGGCCAGCACCATGGTCGCCACCGGGCTCACCGTCGAGATCATCGAGTTCGCCTGCGCCGAGATGCGCTTCAGCGCCGCGTTCATCAGGAAGGTCGGCAGCACCGTGGCGCCGATGGCGATGAGCAAGGAGAGCATCAGCACCCGCGGCGAGACCATCAGCCCGGCGATCGGGCGGATCAGGACGAACTGCCCCAGCGCCAGCACCGAGGCCGAGATCATCGCCACGCAGGTGAACAGCGCCGAGCCGATGCTGTTCAGCAGCTTGCGGGCCATGAGCTGATAGAGCGCGAAGCTGATGGCCGCCATGCCGACGAACATCGCGCCGCGCGCCACGTCGGTGCCGACGGTCGCCAGCCCTTCCATGAAGATCAGCGCCAATCCGCCATAGGCGATGAGGAAGGTCCACAGGGCCTTGAGCCGGATCGGCTGACCGAACAGCAGCGCCCCGAACAGCACCACGAAAAGCGGGTAGGTGAACAGTATCAGCCGCTCGAAGGAGGCAGAGATATATTGCAGCCCGAGGAAATCGACATAGCTGGAGAACCAGTAGCCCAGCGCGCCGACGGCCGCCGATTGCGCGAAGATGCTGAAGCCCGGCAGCGGCTCGCCGCGCACGCGCATGGACCGCAGCGCAAGGGCGCCGATCGCCAGATAGAACGGCAGCGAGAACGCCATGCGCAACGCCAGCAGCGTCTCGGGGTCGATGCCCTCGCCATAGGCGAGCTTGATGATGATGCCCTTGGAAGCGAACAGGATCGCCCCCGCGGCGCCATAGGCATAGCCGGCGAGCGGAACGGCGGGCTTGACGGGAGCATCAGACAAAGAGGACATGCCGTCCCCTTAGTCCCATTTCGCCGCCGGCGCAGCACCGAGTTTGCGCATATCTCCCATCACGCTCCCGGTGCTGGCACGGTAGAACCGCGGCGCCCCCTGTTCCTGGCCGACCCGAATCCATATTTTAGGCGCACATGATCGCTCGCCCCCACCCGAACGCGCCCGAACCGGAGATCGACGACGCCGAGATGGCGGAGATCGAGGACGAGGCGCCGCTGCTTCTCGACGAGCCGGACGAGGCCGCGCCGGCGGCCGGTTCGCTCGCCTCGGGCCGTGCCGCCATTCTGCGGGCGGTGAAGCACGCGCCGATCGGTGCCGGTGTCTACCGCATGCTCGATGCCGAGGGCGCGGTGCTCTATGTCGGCAAGGCGAAGAGCATCAAGAAGCGCATCATCGCCTATACAAGACCGACCGGGCTGACCAACCGCATCTTCCGCATGGTGTCGGCCACCGCCGAGATGGAATTCATCTCAACGCAGACCGAGACCGAGGCGCTGCTGCTCGAGGCCAACCTCATCAAGCAGTTGCGCCCGCGTTTCAACGTGCTGCTGCGCGACGACAAGTCGTTCCCCTACATCCTCATCACCAGGGATCACGTCTCGCCGCAGATCACCAAGCATCGCGGCGCCCGCTCGAAGCCGGGCGACTATTACGGCCCCTTCGCCTCGGTCTGGGCGGTGAACCGCACCATCAACGCGCTGCAGAAGGCGTTCTTGGTCCGCTCCTGCTCGGACAGCTATTATGAGGCGCGCACCCGCCCCTGCCTGCTGTTCCAGATCAAGCGCTGCGCCGGTCCCTGCACCGGCGAGGTCAGCCACACCGACTATGCCGAATATGTCGAGGAGGCCCGCGACTTCCTGTCCGGCAAAAGCCGGGCGGTGAAGGAGCAGTTGGCCCGCGAGATGGAACAGGCCTCGGAAACACTGGAATTCGAGCGCGCCGCCGCCCTGCGCGACCGCCTCGCCGCGCTCTCCGCGGTGCAGGGCTCGCAGGGCATCAACCCGCGCTCGGTGGAGGAGGCGGACGTGTTCGCCATCCATCAGGAGGGCGGCGCCACCTGCGTGCAGGTGTTCTTCTTCCGCACCGGGCAAAACTGGGGCAACCACGCGCTCTATCCGCGCGCCGACCGTTCGCTGGAGCCCGGCGAGGTGCTCGGCTCCTTCCTCGCGCAGTTCTATGAGGACAAGCCGCCGCCGCGGCTCATCCTGCTCAGCCATGCGGCGGAGGAGAGCGCCCTGCTTGCCGAGGCCTTGAGCGAGCGCAGCGGTCACAAGGTCGAGATCGCGGTGCCGCAACGCGGCGAGAAGCGCGAACTGGTCGAGCACGCCATGCAGAACGCCCGCGAGGCACTCGGCCGCAAGCTCGCCGAGAGCGCCAGCCAGGCGCGGCTGCTCGACGAACTCGCCCGCGCCTTCGCGCTGCCGAGGAGTCCGCGCCGCATCGAGGTTTACGACAACAGCCACATCATGGGCTCGAACGCGGTGGGCGGCATGATCGTCGCCGGGCCGGAAGGCTTCGCCAAGAGCCAGTACCGCAAGTTCAACATCAAGAACACCGACCTCGCGCCGGGCGACGATTACGGCATGATGCGCGAGGTGCTGCGCCGGCGTTTCTCGCGACTGCTGCGCGAGGCGCCGCGGGCTGACGACAGGCCCCCTGCGCCGGTCGGCGATACGGAATCGCTCGCCAATCCCGATGCGACCGCGCTCCCGAACACGCTCCCTGCTCCCTCTCCCCGAGGGGGAGAGGGCTGGGGTGAGGGGGAAGCCACGCCAACCGATCAGCCACCCTCCCCCCTCGCCGACCGGCTTCGCAAGCCACCTCTCCCTGCCGGCGAGAGGGAAGAAGGCGTGACGGAGGAGCCCTTTCGCGACACCCCGGAAGGCTGGCCCGACCTGGTGCTGATCGACGGCGGCGCCGGCCAGTTGAAGGCGGCGGCGGAGGCGCTGGCCGAGCTCGGCGTGACCGACGTGCCCCTGGTCGGCGTCGCCAAGGGGCCGGACCGCGATGCCGGCCGCGAGAGCTTCTTCATTGCCGGCCGCGAGCCGTTCCGGCTGGAGCCGCGCGACCCGGTGCTCTATTTCGTGCAGCGGCTGCGCGACGAGGCACACCGCTTCGCCATCGGCTCCCACCGCGCCCGCCGCAGCAAGGACATCGCCCAGGGCGGCCTGCAGGAGATTCCCGGCATCGGCCCCACCCGCAAGCGTGCGCTGCTTCATCATTTCGGTACGCTGAAGGCGATCGAGCGCGCCTCGCTCGCCGATCTCGAAGCGGTGCCGGGGGTGAATGCCGCCACGGCGCGAGCCGTGTATGATTTTTTCCATGCCGGACCTCGTTGAGGTCGGGCTGCACGCCGACAGCAGCGCGACACCGCGCGATGGCCGTTACTTTGCCGTGAAATACCCGCAGTAGATTGACGTGCGCCCGCAGGGTGGTTACGTCCCAGTCAAGGAACCGGACAGAGTCATGGTCGACGTCGCGCCCGCCCGCAATACGGTGACCGAACCCGCACAGGCCGGATCTGTGCGGAGCAAGCGGGCGCATACCTATGCTCTCCCCAATCTGCTGACCTATGCCCGCTGCGTGGCGGTGCCACTGCTGGTCGGCTGCCTGTTCTGGGCCGATATCCTCGCCGGCGGCCTTTGGCTGCGCTGGGCGGCGCTCGGCATCTACGTCGTCGCCGCCATCACCGATTTCTTCGATGGCTATCTCGCCCGCATCTGGTCGCAGCAATCGGCGATCGGCCGCATGCTCGATCCCATCGCCGACAAGCTGCTGGTCGCCGCCTCGCTGCTGATGATGGCGTCGGACGGCACCATCCGCGGCTGGTCGCTGTGGGCGGCCGCGGTCATCCTGTGCCGCGAGATCCTGGTTTCCGGCCTGCGCGAATTTCTTGCTGAGCTGCGGGTCAGCGTGCCCGTCACCCGCCTCGCCAAGTGGAAGACCACGGCGCAGCTGGTCGCGGTCGGCGTGCTGCTGGCCGGCCCGGCGGCCGACGCGCTGCTACCCGGCACCACCCTCGCCGGCATCGTGCTCTTGTGGATCTCGGCGCTGCTCACACTTTATACCGGGTGGGATTATTTCCGGGCCGGTGCCCGTCACCTGATCGAGGACGAAGCGTGAAGATCCTCTATTTCGCCTGGGTGCGGGAACGCATTGGGCGTGAGGCCGAGGAGGTCGAGGCTCCGGAGGAGGTGCGCACCGTCGCCGAACTCGCCGCCTTCCTCGCCGCTCGTGGCGAGGGCTATGCCGAGGCGTTCAAGGAACCCAGGGTGGTGCGCGCCGCCATCGACCGCCGCCATGCCCGGCCGGACGCGCCGATTGCCGGCGCGCGCGAGATCGCGTTCTTTCCGCCGATGACCGGAGGCTGAGGCCATGCCGGCTGCAGCCCCACCCGACGACCGCTTCACCGTCCGCATCCAGGCCGAGGATTTCGACACCGCCGCCGAGGTCGCCGCCCTCTCGGCCGGACGGGTCGATATCGGAGCCGTCGTCACCTTTTCCGGCCTGTGCCGCGCCGACGATGCGGGCGATTCCGCGCCGAACGGCAGCCGTCTGGTCGCGCTGACGCTCGAACATTATCCCGGCATGGCGGAAGAAGAGATCCGCCGCCTCGTCGACGAGGCCCGCGCGCGCTGGCCGCTGCTCGGCGCCACGGTGATCCACCGCCATGGCCGCATCGTCCCCGGCGAGAACATCGTGCTGGTGGTCACCGCCTCGCCGCATCGCGGCGCCGCCTTCGACGCCGCCGCCTTCCTCATGGACTGGCTGAAGACCCGCGCGCCGTTCTGGAAACTGGAAGAACGCGCGGAAGCCAGGAGCTGGGTCGCGGCCAAGGAGGCCGACGACGCGGCGGCGGAACGGTGGACCGCCGGCACCCCCTGAGCCGCTACGGCTTCGCCGCTTCCATCGAGGCCGCGAGCTTTGCCAGAAGGCCGGCCAGCTGGTCGCGCTCCTCGCCGGTCAGCCCGGCGAGCAGCCCCGCCTCCACCTCCATGTCGGCGCGGAATGCCGCCTCCGCCCGCTCCCTGCCCTCCGCCGTCAGTTCCACCAGCAGGCTGCGCGCATCGCTCTCGCTCGGCCGCCGCGTCACCAACCCGGCCTTCTCCAGCCGCGCCAGCCGGTCGGTCAGCCCGCCGGAGGAGATCATCAGCGCCTGGAACAGCTCGGTCGGCCGCAACCGATAGGGTGGACCGGCGCGCCGTAGTGTTGAGAGCACGTCGAATTCCCCGGCATCGAGCCCATGGGCGGCGAACACTGCCTCGATCGGCGGGCGTGCCCACAGGGTGATCCAGCGCGCCCGTCCCAGCACCGCCATGCCCTGCGTATCCACGTCCGGCAATTCCCGCGCCCATTGCCGCCGCCGCTGCTCGACATGGTCGGCTGTCGGCGCCGATTGTCTTGACATCGAGATATCTCCATTTATCTTGATATCGAGATAAATCATTCGTGGCGCGGATCAAGCGCTTTCCGGAAGGAGGAGACGATGCAGGTCAACGGCATCGATCACGTCGTGCTGCGGGTCGGCGATCTCGATGTCGCCACCCGCTTCTACTCACAGGTTCTCGGTTGCCCGCTCGAGCGGCGGCAGGAGGCGATCGGCATGGTCCAGTTGCGCGCCGGTGGGGCACTGATCGACCTCGTCGCCGTCGACGGCCCGCTCGGCCGGCGCGGCGGTGCCGCTCCCGGTGCGGAGGGGCGCAACCTGGATCATCTGTGTCTGCGTATCGCCGGCTTCGAGCCGGAGCGGATTCGTTCGGAACTCGCCGCCCACGGCATCGCCGCCGATGCCGCCGTCCTCCGCTACGGCGCCGCCGGCGAAGGCCCATCCATCTATCTGCGCGACCCCGACGGCAATGGCGTCGAGCTGCGCGGCTGAACCCGGGATCGGAGAACCCTCATGCCCTCCTCGTTGATGGTGCCGGCCGGCTACATCCTCACCGGCCTGTTCGCCGCCTTCCTGCTGATCGCCTCGATCGGGCCCAAGCTGGCCGGCGCCAGCGTGGCGACCGAGTCCATGGCCGCGCTGGGCTGGCCGGCCAGCCACACGCTGATGATCGGCCTCGTCGAGCTCGGTTGCCTGGCACTGTATCTCGTCCCGCGCACCAGCCTCCTCGGCGCGGTGCTGATGACCGGTCTGCTCGGCGGTGCCATCGCCACGCAGCTGCGGGTCGGCAACCCGCTGTTCAGCCATGTGCTGTTCAGCGTCTATCTCGGCCTGTTCATGTGGGGCGGGTTGTGGCTGCGCGCGCCATGGCTGCGCGTGCTGTTCCCGGTCGTCGCGGCCGCTCGCTGAGCGCACACGAAAATGCCGGCCCGAAGGCCGGCATTTGAAGGGTTCTGCGGCGCCGCAACTCAGGCCGCCGAGGCGGCCGCCTTCTTCGGCTGCACCGCCGCGGTGTAGTCGTCGAATAGCGTCTTGGTCACCGGGCCGGGCTGGAAATGCGTGCCGGCGATCTCCGACACCGGCGTGACCTCGGCGGCGGTGCCGGTGATGAAGCATTCGTCGAAGCTCGACAGCTCCTCCGGCATGATCGCCCGCTCCTGCACCTCGATGCCGCGGCGCTTGGCCAGCTCGATCACGGTCTGGCGGGTGAGGCCGTTCAGGAAGGCGTCCGCCTCCGGCGTGTGGATCACCCCGTCCTTCACGAAGAACACGTTGGCCCCGGTGCACTCGGCGACGCGCCCGCGCCAGTCGAGCATCAGCGCATCGGCATAGCCTTCGCGCTCGGCGGCGTGCTTGGAGATGGTGCAGATCATGTAGAGGCCGGCCGCCTTCGAGGTCGAGGGCGCGGTCAGCGGATCGGGGCGGCGATATTTCGCCATGCCGATGCGGATGCCCTTCAGACGCTCCGCCGGATCGAAATAGCTCGGCCATTCCCACGCCGCGATGGCGAGGTGGATCTGGTTGTGCTGCGCCGAAACGCCCATCATGTCCGAGCCGCGCCACGCCACCGGGCGCAGATAGGCATCGACCAGGTTCTGCTTGACGAGAATCTCGCGGCAGGCGGCGTTGATCTCCGCCTCGCTGTAGGGAATCTCGAAGTCGAGCAGGCGCGCACTCTCCTTCAGCCGGATCGTGTGCTCATCCAGCTTGAAAATCTCGCCGCCATAGGCGCGCTCGCCCTCGAATACACAGCTGCCATAATGCAGGCCGTGGGTCAGTACATGGACCTTGGCATCCGTCCACGGCACGAAGGCGCCGTCATACCAGATCCAGCCACTGCGTTTGTCGAAGGGTTCGCTTGCCATGGTACTGTCTCCCGAACGGGGCTCGCCGCCTGCCATGATCCGGCGACGTCGCCCATCTTGTCCTTAAAGCATGTCCTACCCGGTCGCGTGCGTTTTTCCGCGCATATTTTGCTTCGCAGGCCAAGTACATCTATCGTGAACGCCGTCGAACGAACTGCCGTCCGGCCTCGCCGACGCGTCTGTCCGACGCAAGGTCGTTCCGAGGCTTCCGAACGATCCTTTCGTCAGACAGGGCTTCTTGGTAACGATCATAACGAAAAAAGTCAACATGGCTGACATAAATGTCTCGCAACCGCCTCACGCCAATGCGGCGGATCCCGACCCCGCCGCAGCGGGCGACGCCGCGCCGCGCAGCCAGATCGACCTGATCGAGCTGCTGTTCTTCGCCTATCGCAACTTCGTCAGCGACCCGGACAAGGTGCTGCAGGGCTATGGCTTTGGCCGCGCCCATCATCGGGTGCTGCATTTCGTCAACCGCCACCCCGGCATGCGGGTCACCGATCTGCTCGACATACTGCGCATCACCAAGCAGAGTCTGGGCCGGGTGCTGCGCGAGCTGGTCGATGGCGGCTTCGTCGACAGCCGCGCCGGCTCCTCCGACCGGCGCCAGCGGCTGCTGCATCTCACGCCGAAGGGGGCGGCGCTGGCGCGCGATTTCGTCGCCATCCAGTCGCAGCGCATCGAAAAGGCGCTCGCCGCCTGCTCGCCGGGCGCGCGCGAGGATGTCCGCCGCTTTCTTGTCGCCATGATCGATGCCGAAGATCAGGCGGCGGTGGAGAAGCTCATCGTCCGCGCCGACCTGGCCGCCGTCTCGGGCGGCACGCGCCCCGGCAAGGCGCCCGCCCGTCCCCGCTAGGAGACCTTCATGCTCGACGCCGCCAATCCCGGCCCTTCCCCCTCCGCCCGGCCGCGCATGGCGACGCCGGCCGACGATGCCGTGCACCTGCTTATCGTCGACGACGACCGCCGCATCCGCGACCTGCTCTCCCGCTTCCTGTCCGAGCAGGGCTACCGGGTGACGACGGCCGAGTCGGCGGACGATGCCCGCGGCCGCCTCGCCGGCCTCACCTTCGACCTGCTGATCCTCGACGTGATGATGCCGGGCATGAGCGGTCTCGACCTCGCGAAGCTGGTGCGCACGGAATCGACCGTCCCGATCCTCATGCTCACCGCCCGCTCGGAGACCGAGGACCGCATCAAGGGGCTGGAGATCGGCGCCGACGATTATCTCGCCAAGCCCTTCGAGCCGCGCGAGCTGCTGCTGCGCATCAACAACATCCTGAAGCGCTCCACCGTCCCTCCGACCCAGGCCATCGAATCGGTGCGCTTCGGGCCGTTCGTCTTCCATCTGGAGCGTGGCGAATTGCTGCGCGACGGGGAGCTGGTCCGTCTCACCGACCGTGAACGCGACATGCTGCGCGTGCTCGGCGAGCGGCCCGGCGAGACGGTGCCGCGCCAGGCGCTGGTGGCGCCGGGCATCTCCGCCGGCGACAGGGCGGTCGACGTGCAGGTGAACCGCCTGCGCCGCAAGATCGAGCGCGATCCCGCCAACCCGGCTTATCTGCAGACGGTGCGCGGCATCGGCTACCGGCTGGTCGTGGCGCCTTGAGCCTGCTCGACGATCAGCGGCTGGGCGCCGCCCGCCACTTCCTGCGCGATGTCGCGGCGCGCATGCGGGCGAAAAATGCCCGCCTCGCCGCGCGCATCGATCGCGCGATGCCGAAAAGTGCCCATGTCGCCTGGGAAGCCGCGTGCGGCGCCAATGCCCGCTTGCGGGCGAACAATGCCCGTTTCGGCTCCTGGTTCAACAGCGTCATGCCGAAGGGCCTCTATGCCCGTTCGCTGATCATCATCGTCACGCCGATGGTGATCCTGCAATCGGTGCTGGCCTTCGTGTTCATGGAGCGTCATTACAATACCGTAACCCGCCGCCTTTCCGCCGCGGTATCGCAGGACATCTCCGCCATCGCCGATCTCGCCGTCGCCTTTCCCACGTCCGAGGGCCGCGAGCGCATCAAGCAGATCGCCCAGTCGTCGATGGGCCTGTCGGTCGACTTCCTGCCGGACGAGCACCTGCCGCCGCCGGGCCCCAAGCCGTTCTTCTCCATTCTGGATTCCAACTTCACCGGGGAGTTGGGCAAGCGGCTGCGCCGGCCGTTCTGGACCGATACCGTCGGCAATTCCAACCTCATCGAGGTGCGGATCCAGTTCGACGACATGGTGATGCGGATCTTCGCCCGCCGCAGCCAGGCCTATCTGTCGAATTCGCACATCTTCCTGGTGTGGATGGTCGGCACCTCGCTGGTGCTGCTCGCCGTCGCCATCCTGTTCCTGCGCAACCAGATCAAGCCGATCGAGGCGCTGGCCGACGCCGCCATCGCCTTCGGCAAGGGCCGCGACGTCGCCGGCTTCCGGCCGCGTGGCGCCCGCGAGGTGCGCGGCGCGGCGCTGGCGTTCCTGGAGATGCGGCGGCGCATCGAGCGGCAGATCGAGCAGCGCACCACCATGCTGGCCGGCGTCAGCCACGACATGCGCACCATCCTCACCCGCTTCAAGCTGGAGCTGGCCTTCCTGAACGAGGCCGAGACCGACGCCCTGCGCAAGGATGTCGACGAGTTGCAGAGCATGCTGGAGGCCTATCTCGCCTTCGCCCGCGACGACATGGGCGAGCCGCCGGTGCTCACCGACATCGCCCGCCTCATCGAGGAGGCCCGCATCAATGGCGAGCGCCACGGCGCCAGCGTCACCTCCGCCTTTTCCGGCGACCCGATGGTGACGCTGCGTCCCGACGCCTTCCGCCGCTGCCTGGCCAATCTGGTTGCCAATGGCTGGCGCTACGCCGATCGCATCGATATCAACGGCGCCCGCGCCGAGCGCTGGCTGATCGTGACGGTGGACGATAACGGCCCCGGTATCCCGCCGGAGCGGCGCGAGGAAGTGTTCCGGCCGTTCTTCCGGCTGGACGAGGCACGCAACCAGGATGCCGGCGGCTCGGGGCTCGGCCTCACCATCGCCCGCGATGCCGCCCGCGCGCATGGCGGCGACGTCACCCTCGGCGACAGCCCGCTCGGCGGCCTGAGGGCGACGATCCGCATCCCGGTGTGAGGACGGGCGGCGAATGATCCGGCGCTATCAGGGTGGCTGCCTGTGCGGCGGCATCCGCTTCGAAGCGGTCGGCCCAGCCGGCAACCCGCATAGCTGCTCGTGCCGCACCTGCCAGCGGCACACCGGCGCACCCACGGCGCTGTGGGTGGAATTTCCCGCCGACCGCATCGTCTGGACCGGACCGGCCGGCCGTCCATCGACCTATCGATCCTCGGATATCTCCAGCCGCGCCTTCTGCCCGACTTGCGGCAGCACGATCGGCGCGCTCGATGATGCCCCGGTGGTTGCGCTGCTGGTCGGCACTTTCGACGACGCCACCTCGCCGGAACTGGTGCGCGCCGAGCATTCATTCACCGACCGGCGGCCGGCTTGGTGGCATGTCCAGATCAGGCCGGATGAGACGGGATGAGCCGACCGCGCGGCCTCAGAACAGCCTTGCGCCGTTCGGCACTTCGCGGTCGGGGGCGAACAGCACCACCGCACCCTCCTCATCGGGGAAACCGAGGGTGAGCACCTCCGACATGACCGGCCCGATCTGGCGTGGCGGGAAGTTCACCACCGCCGCCACCTGCCGGCCGATGAGATCCTCCGGCGCATAATGCACGGTGATCTGTGCCGTGGACTTCTTCACCCCGACATGCGGGCCGAAGTCGATCATCAGCTTCAGCGCCGGCTTGCGAGCCTCGGGAAAAGGTTCGGCCTGGATGATGGTGCCGATGCGGACATCGATCTTCAGGAAATCGCCGATGTCGATGGTCGTGGCGGGTGCAAGGCTCATGACATCCTCCCTGTCGATGTGTCGGCCGGCTCAGCCCGCCAGTTCGCGCGAGCGGCGGGCGGCAGCGGCGACCGCCTCGGTCAGCAGCGGCCCGAACCCTTTCGTCTCGTCCATCAGCACCGCGAGCGCGGCCGCCGTGGTGCCGTTCGGCGAGGTGACGTTGCGGCGCAGCTGCGCCGGGTCGATGCCGGAGCGGACGATCAATTCGCCGGCGCCGGCAACGGTGGCCCGCGCCAGCCGGTCGGCCATGTCAGGCGGTAGCCCGGCCCTGGTACCGGCCTCGGCCAGCGCCTCGGCGAGAAGGAACACATAGGCCGGCCCTGATCCCGACACCGCGGTGGCGACGTCGATCAGATCCTCGCGCTCCACCCATTCGCAGCCGCCGGTGGCCTTGAGCAGCGCATCGGCGATGCGCATCTGCTCCGGCGAGACCGACGCATTCGGCACCGCGACGGTGATGCCGCGCCCGATCGCCGCCGGCGTGTTGGGGATCGAGCGCACCACCGCCGTGCCCGGAGCGAAATAACCCTCGAGAAAGGCGAGCGTGCGGCCCGCCATCACCGAGACCACCAGCGTGTCCGGCCCAGCGAGGGGCGCCACCCTGGCGAGCACGTCGGGGGCCACCTGCGGCTTGACCGCCAGCAGCATCACCGCCGGCACCCCGCCATTGAGCGGGTTGAGCGCCACGCCGCGCGCCTCCAGCATCGCCGCCACTTCCGGCGGCGGACCGGGATCGACCACCGCGATGCGGGCCGGCTCCAGCCCAAGGCTGATCCAGCCCTGGAGCATGGCGCCGCCCATCTTGCCTGCGCCCACCAAAAGGACGCGGCCGGGAATGTCGGAAAGAGAAGCCATAGGTTCGCCTCGCACGTCTGCGCCGCCGCAGCGGTATCGGGCGAGGAATTACCGGATTCGCCCGATCAATGCTGCCCCACCTGTACCGTGTCCACGGCGCCGCGCGGCGGTCGGGGGCTAACGTCCCGTTACGCCTCGCCGACCGTCTCGAACAGAGTGGCGTCCATCGCTTCCCGCGCCGACTTGCCGGCCCAGACCACGAACTGGAACGCCGGGAAATAGCGTTCCACCGCCTCCACAGCCACTTCCATCAGCACTTCGCACTGGCGGTCGGTCGCCTCCGCTCCAGCGAGCAGCAGGGCGTGGCGGAACATGATCACGCCCTCCTTCGACCACAGGTCGAAATGGCCGACCCACATCTGCTCGTTGATCAGCGAGAGCAGGCGCAGCACCTCGTTCTTGCGCTTCTCCGGCACCTTGAGATCGAAGGCACAGGCGATGTGCAGCGCTTCCACCTCGTCCATCCACTGGAAGGAGACATGGCAATCGGTCCACCGCCCTTCCACCGAAATGGTGATTTCGTCCTCGGCCGATCGCTCGAACGACCATTCGTTCAGCGCGGCCATGCGCTCGACGAGATCGAGCGGGTTGAGGCGGGTGTCGGCTTCGAAATCGGTATAGGTCATGCTCGACCTCGCGAGGCTGGGACGCGGGAGGGGGTCGAACGCACGCAACGCGGACAGCAGGCCGGCAACCCTTTCGTTCTCCGAACGAATCGCCGTAATCCGACTATATCGCGCTGAATCCGTACCTCGCTACGACCGTTCGTGGGTGATCGCCTCTCGACAATCAATAGATTGAAGGTGTCAGGGATTCGCCGGGCGCCGCAAGCATTGCGGCCCGGCGTCCACAACAGCTCTCACTCGGGTGTTTCGAGCTTGGCGAGCCGGGCTTCCAGCGCCGCCAGCCGTGCCTCGAGCTTCTCGTTTTCCTCGCGGGCGGCGGCAGCGAGATCCTTCACCGTGTCGAACTCCTCGCGCGTCACCACGTCGAGCTCGCGCAGGACCCGTTCAGCCTGAGCGCGCATCACCGTCTCGGCTTCGCGCCGCACGCCGGTGGCGACGCCGGCGGCGTCGTTCATCAGTCGCGCAAAATCATCGAAGATGCGGCTCGTGGTCTGGGTCATGGCTATTTTCTCCCGGCTTGGCGCCTCAAGATCAACAATGGGGCGCAAGTGCCCGCACCGCAAGGGCGCAGCGACGCCCACGCCCATGTTCCACATGCCCGGCGGCAGTGAAACGCGCCTTCGATCGGCCATGCGGGGGCGGCCCGGGTGCATCTCCGGCCTTGATCCTGTCACGCCGGGGGGGCAAGACCGTGGCGGCGTCGCCGCCGCACGAGTCGTGCAGCGGCCGGTCGCGCCGCCATCGGTCCCGCATTCCGGACGCTCCATGCTGATCGCGACACCCCCACTTCTCGTCCTGCCCTTCCCGGCCATCGATCCGGTGCTGATCCAGCTCGGCCCCTTCGCCATCCGCTGGTACGCACTTGCCTATGTCGCCGGCCTGCTCATCGGTTGGTGGCTGGCGAAGAAGTTCTGCGCCACGCCGGCGCTGTGGGGCGGCACGTCCGCCATTCCGCCGGAGGAGTTCGACGACGCCGTGGTGTGGATCGCCTTCGGCGTCATCCTCGGCGGGCGGCTCGGCTATGTGTTGTTCTACAACCTGCCTTATTACGCTTCCCACCCGATGGAGGCGCTCACCGTCTGGCACGGCGGCATGTCCTTCCATGGCGGCTTCCTCGGCTCCATCCTTGCCATGGCGCTGTTCTGCCGGCGCCGCGGGCTGCCCCTGATGTCGATGCTGGATATCGCCGCCGCCGTGGTGCCGATCGGCCTGTTCCTCGGCCGGCTCGCCAATTTCATCAATGGGGAACTGTGGGGCCGCGTCACCGACGTGCCCTGGGCTTTCGTCTTCCCGACCGGCGGCCCCGAGCCGCGCCATCCGAGCCAGCTCTATGAGGCGGCGCTGGAGGGCGTCGCCATCTTCGTCATCCTCCAGGTCGCGATCCATGGCTTCAAGGCACTGGCGCGACCTGGCATCGTCGGCGGCCTGTTCGTCATGCTGTACGGCCTCTCGCGGATCGTCGTGGAATTCGTGCGCGAGCCCGATCCGCAGCTCGGCTATCTCGCCGGCGGCTGGCTGACCATGGGCATGCTGCTCTCGGTGCCGATGGTGCTGTTCGGCGCCTGGCTCGCCTGGCACTCCTCGCGCCGCCCGCCGCTGAACGAGCGCGCACCCGCATGAGCGGAGCGTCGACCCCGCTGGCGCATGAGCTCGCCGCCCGCATCGTCGAGGACGGGCCGCTCACCATCGCCGATTACATGGCCGCGTGCCTGCTGCATCCCCGCCACGGCTATTATTCCACCCGCGAGCCGTTCGGGCAGGGTGGCGACTTCGTCACCGCGCCGGAAATCAGCCAGATGTTCGGCGAACTCGTCGGGCTGTGGGCGGCCGATAGCTGGATGCGGCTCGGCTCCCCGGCGCCCTTCACCCTCGCCGAACTCGGCCCCGGCCGCGGCACCTTGATGGCCGACGCCTTGCGGGCCGCCCGCATCGTCCCCGGCTTTCTCGACGCCGCCCGCTTGGTGCTGGTCGAGGCGTCCCCGCGCCTGCGCGAGGTGCAGAAGCGTGCCCTCGCCGGCCACGCCGTCGAATGGGCCGACCGCGTCGAGGACCTGCCCGCCGGCCCGCTGATCCTCCTCGCCAATGAATTCGTCGACGCGCTGCCGATCCGCCAGTTCGTCCGGGTCCCGGAGGGCATCGCCGAGCGCATGGTCGGCCTCGACGAGGCCTCCCCTCCCGGCGCCGGCGCCCTCGCCTTCGGCCTGCGCCCCGGCGCCCGGCTGGAGCCAGATGCCGAGCGGCGGCTGCTCGCCGCCCCGGCCGGCGCGGTGCTGGAAATCTGCCCGCTCGGCCAGAGCGTCGCCGCCCATGTCGCCGCCCGCCTTGGGCGCGACGGCGGCGCGGCGCTGTTCGTCGATTATGGCCACAAGGGTGAACGCGAGCCCTTGGGCGGGTTTGGCGACACGCTGCAGGCGCTGCGTGCCCATGTCTATGACGACCCGCTCGCCCATCCCGGCGCGGCCGATCTCACCGCCCATGTCGACTTCGCCGCGCTGGCGGTCGCCGCGCGGAAAAACGGCGCCCGCGCCTTCGGCCCCGTCGGCCAGGGCGAATGGCTGGAGCGCCTCGGCCTTCCTGCCCGCGCTGCGCGGCTCAAGCGCGATGCCGGCCCGGAAGCCGCCGCCGCCATCGATGCCGCCGCGCTTCGGCTCGCTGGCACCCATGAACAGGGCATGGGCGCCCTCTTCAAGGCGCTCGCGCTGGTGCATCCTTCCCTCGGCACCCCGGCCGGATTCGCGGCCGGCGAAGAGTTCGTCGGGAACATCGGAGACGAAACCGCATGAAGGTCGAATCCCCCGCCCTCAAGGCGCTGCCCGGCATCCGCCACGCGTTCTTCACCCGCGAGGGTGGCGTGTCGGAGGGCATGTATGCCGGCCTCAATGGCGGCACCGGCTCGGGCGATGCGGCGGAGAATGTCGCCGAGAACCGCGCCCGCATGGCCGCCGCGCTCGGCGTGCCGCCGACGCATCTGCTGACCGCCTGGCAGATCCATTCGCCGGACTGCCTCGTGGCCCGCGCGCCGTGGGAGGAGCGGCCCAAGGCCGACGCGGTGGCGACCGATACGCCCGGCGTCGCGGTCGGCATCGCCATCGCCGATTGCGGCCCGGTTCTGTTCGCCGATGCGCAGGCCGGCGTCGTCGGCGCCGCCCATGCCGGCTGGAAGGGCGCGGTCGGCGGCGTGCTCGATTCCACCCTCGCCCGCATGGAGGAACTCGGTGCCCGGCGCGAGCGCGTTGTCGCCGCCATCGGCCCGCTGATCCGCCAGCCGAGCTACGAGGTCGGGCCCGAATTCGTCGCCAACCTCACCGCCCTCGAGGCCGGGAACACCCGCTTCCTCGCACCGTCCGAGCGCGCCGGCCACGCGATGTTCGACCTGCCCGGCTACATCGCCGCCCGGCTGACCCGCCTCGGCGTCGGCACGGTCGAGGATCTCGGCCTCGACACCTATGCCGACGAAACCCGCTTCTACTCCTATCGCCGCGCCACCCATCGCGGCGAGCCCGATTACGGCCGGCTGATCGCCGCCATCACCCTGGTGCCTTGAGCCATGAGCCTGCATTTCACCACACTGGAATTCGAACGCCGCAAGAACCGCCTGCTGGCGGCGATGGCCGAGCGGCAGCTCGACGGCATGCTGATGTTCCAGCAGGAATCGATGTACTGGCTCACCGGCTACGACACGTTCGGCTTCTGCTTCTTCCAGTCGCTCTGGCTCGGCGCCGACGGCCGCTTCGCCCTGCTCACCCGCTCGGCGGACCTTCGGCAGGCGCAGCACACCTCGCTCATCGAGGACATCCGCATCTGGCGCGATTCCGCCACCTCCACGCCGCAGCAGCAATTGCGCGACATGGTGGCCGATCTCGGCGGCGCGCATGCCCGCATCGGCGTCGAGTATGACAGCTACGGCCTCACCGCCGCCAACGGCCGCAAGCTCGACGCCGCCTTCGACGGCTTCGCCGCCCTCGACGACGCGTCCGGCCTCGTCGACTATCTGCGCGCGGTGAAGTCGGAGGAAGAGATCTTCTATGTCCGCAAGGCCGGCCAGCTGGCGCTCGATGCCCGGCAGGCGGCCATCGAGCTGATCGGCGCCGGTGCTGACGAGGGCGACATCCTCGCGGCCATGCAGGGCGCCGTCTTCAAGGGGGGCGGCGACTACCCCGGCAACGAGTTCATCATCGGCTCCGCCCGCGACGCCCTGCTCTGCCGCTACAAGTCCGGCCGCCGGCGCCTCGATGCGCGCGACCAGATCACCCTCGAATGGGCCGGCACCTACCGTCATTATCACGCGGCGATGATGGAAACCGCGATCGTGGGTCGCCCCCGCGACCGCCACATCGACCTGTTCAACGCCGCCCGGCTGGCGCTGGAGGCCTGCGCCGCCACCATCGCGCCCGGCCGCACCGCCGGCGAGGTGTTCGCCGCCCATGCGCAGGTGATGGACGGCCACGGCCTCGCCGATCACCGGCTGGCCGCCTGCGGCTATTCGCTCGGCGCCAAGTTCACCCCGTCCTGGATGGACCCGCCGATGTTCTACGAGGGCAATCCCTGGGTGCTGGAGCCCGGCATGGTCATGTTCGCCCACATGATCCTGATGGACAGCGAGACCGAAACCGCCATGTGCCTCGGCCGCACCTTCCTCGTCACCGTTAACGGTAACGAGCCGTTAACGGGCGCCCCTCTGGACCTTATCGTTAATTCCCGTTAACGATTTGCGCCGGATGTGCCGGCGACGGCGCGGCCGCGCCGAATCGCTTCGGTACGGTCATGCGCCGCGACCGGCCCACAAGGGGGCGGCGCTTGATGATCCAACAGCTTGGCCGGCGGTTTTGTCAGCTCGTGCCGGCAGCGGCGGCCACCGTCGTCGCCCTTGGGCTGGCCGCCTGCCAGACCGGCGGCGCCGGCAAGCCGGTTGCGAGCGCCACCAGCCCTGAGACCTCAAGCGCGCAGCCGGCCCGCGCCGTCGCCTCGCGCACCGCCGGCGCCAAGGCGCTTGCCTTCGAATCGATCGATGGCCCTCCGGAGCCGGTGTTCGACCAGCTGGTCTCCAGCCTGTCCGCCGAGGCCGGCGCCCGGCGTATCCCGGTCGCCTCCCGCGACAGCAATGCGCCCTATCGGGTGCGCGGCTATCTCCTCGCCGTCGTCGAGAACGGCAAGGGCAGCGTCGATTGGGCGTGGGACGTCTATGACAAGGACCGCGAGCGGGTGCTGCGCGTCTCCGGTGCCGAGCCCGCCGGGGCCGGCGGCGATGTCTGGGCCAATGTCGATCAGGCCATGCTGGACCGTATCGCCGCGCAAAGCCTGGCCGAGATTTCCAGCCGCCTCGCCGAGAACCCGACCGCGCCGCGCAAGCCGGTCAGCGAGCCCGCGGCGGCGGCCGAGCCGGCTGCGACCGAGGATCCCTATGAGCCGGTGCGCACCGATGACGGCCCGCCGGTTGCCGCGGCCGGCGACGAGGTGCCGGCGCCGGAATCCGCCTCGACCCTCGCCCTCACCGCCAGCCCCTGACGTTTCAAAGGCCGCTCGCCGAATCCCGGATCCCGGTCGCCGGGACGATCTCCACCCCGATGCTGCGGAGGCATCACCGCCTTGCCATCCGGGTGCAGGCCTCGCCCAGATCCCGCGCCAGTGTGGCTTTACAGGGCAGGCCGGCCCGCCTATCAGAACCTCGCGACGGCCGTGAGACGGCCGCGAGGTGATCTTACGCGGTGAATCTACGGCTTGGAGCGCGCGCCGGAATGTCCAGCAATAACGGGTCGATCAAACTGGTCGCGGGCAACAGCAACCGCCCCCTCGCCGAAGCGATCGGCGCCTATCTCGCCACCTCGCTGACCAAGGCGGTGGTGCGGCGCTTCGCCGATATGGAGATCTTCGTCGAGATCCAGGAGAATGTGCGCGGCAAGGACGTGTTCGTGCTGCAGTCCACTTCCTTCCCGACCAATGATCACCTGATGGAATTGCTCATCATGATCGATGCGCTGCGCCGCTCCTCGGCGCGCCGCATCACGGCGGTGCTGCCCTATTTCGGCTATGCAAGGCAGGATCGCCGCTCCTCCGGCCGCACGCCGATCTCCGCCAAGCTGGTCGCCAACCTGATCACCCATGCCGGTGCCGACCGCGTCCTCACCGTCGATCTGCATGCCGGGCAGATCCAGGGTTTCTTCGACATCCCGACCGACAACCTGTTCGCCGCCCCGGTGATGGTGCAGGACGTCAAGTCGCGTTTCGATCTCAACGACATCACGGTCGTGTCGCCGGATGTCGGCGGCGTGGTGCGCGCCCGCGCGCTGGCCAAGCGCATCGACGCCCAACTCGCCATCGTCGACAAGCGCCGCGAGCGGCCGGGCGAGAGCGAGGTGATGAACGTCATCGGCGACGTGCGCGGCAAGCGCTGCATCCTCGTCGACGACATCATCGATTCCGGCGGTACGCTGGTGAATGCCGCCGACGCGCTGCTGGAGCGGGGCGCCACCGAGGTGCATGCCTATATCAGCCACGGCGTTCTGTCCGGCGGCGCGGTGGCCCGGGTCACCGCCTCCAACCTCAAGGAGCTGGTGATCACCGATTCCATCCAGCCGACCGAGGCGGTCCGGGTGGCGCGCAACATCCGCGTCATCTCCATCGCCAGCCTGCTGGCCGAGGCGATCGGGCGCACCGCGCATGAGGAAAGCGTCTCCAGCCTGTTCAACTGAGACGATTTTTCGTCGGTTCCGCCCTCACTTACCGCAGCGCACACGATTCTGTGCGCGCTGCGCCATGCTCCTTCCACTTTTCAGCCGCATGTGTCGGGCTCGTTGAATCAAACGGGACGACCCGATGCTACGCGCCTTCTTGCGCGGCCATAGGCCGACTCGCCTGCTCGCCGGCGCCGCTGCTGCGGCGCTGCTGTTCCCCGCGGTGGCCGGAGCCCAGTCGATGGGCGGCCCGCTGCCCTATGATCCGGTCGATCCCTGGGCCGGCGTGACCGTCATCGTCACCCCGCAGCAGGATCGGCACGAGCCGGAAGCCGCCGCTACGGCGGTGCCGCCGCCGCGTCCCGCCGACGCGCCGGAGCCGGAACCGCAGGTCGCCGATACCCCGATCGAGCAATGGACTCCGCCCTCGCTCTACGAGAGCCTCGATCTCGGCCTGGGCGGCCTGCCCGAGCTGGAGCCGGAGAAGCCGGCGCCGAATGCGCTGCTGCCCCAACGCAAGTCGGTGGCGACGTCGAAGACCGCCAAACTGCCGACCAGCGTCCAGTTCGTCGACCGCGGGCCGGTCAGCATCGGCGTCTCCACCAGCATGTCGGCGAGCGCGCCGGTCTCCTCGCCGACCAACCGGCAGACCGGCAGCGGCAGTGGCGAGGTGAAGGGCCGCGTCGGCTATTCCATGGACAATCTGTCCGTCTACGGCACCAGTCAGCTCGGCGCCTCGGCCTCCACCGGCACGCCCTCGGTGTATGACGGCTACACGGTCGGCAGCACCTACAGCATGCCGCTCGACAATCTCGGTCTCGGCAAGGGCGACAAGCTCGGCGCCACGGTGGAGATGGACAGTTCCTCGACGGTGAACACCGGCGTGGAGCTGCGCGCGCCGATGGGCAGCTATGAACGTTTCCTCTCGGTGCAGCGCTCGGCGCCGGTCGGCGCCGACGCCAGCGGCGTGGTGAAGGCCGGCGTGCTCGGCAGGTTCTGAGCCGCGGCATCCAGCCCGCGCCCTCCATGCCGGCTTCCGCGTGAGGCAAGCATTGCTGCAGAAGGCTTTTGCTGCTATTGACCCGCTCGCCGTGGCCATTCCGCACCCCTGGAGGCGCGCTGCGGCACCATCAGACCCAGCCTGAAGGGACCGGGCCGCGCAAGCGGCCCTCTCCTTTTGCAACCAAGGACTTTTAGCCATGACCGCCATCAAGGAACTGAAGGCGCAGGCCCGCACGAAGAGCGGCAAGGGGGCCGCCCGTGCCGAGCGTCGCGCCGGTCGCGTACCCGCCGTGATCTATGGCGACGGGAAGGCCCCCGTCGGCATCACCCTCGACCATGTCGAGATCAACCGGATCATCTATGCCGGCCACTTCCTGACCACGCTGTTCAACGTCGATATCGACGGCGAGAAGCACCGCGTTATCCCGCGCGACTACCAGCTCGACGTGGTGAAGGATTTCCCGCTGCACATCGACTTCCTGCGTGTCGCCGTCGGCGCCACCCTGACCGTCGACGTCCCCGTGCATTTCCTCGGTGCCGACACCGGCGCCGCCTTCAAGCAGGGCGCGACCCTCAACATCGTCGCCCACACCGTGTCGCTGAACGTTCCGGCCGATGCCATTCCCGAGGCGATCGAGGTCGATGTCTCCGGCGCCGCTTTCGGCGATTCCATCCACCTGTCGACCGTCACGCTGCCGGCCGGTGTGACCTGGGCCGGCCATGGCGACGACACGCTGGCCACCATCGTGGCGCCGTCGGGCCTCAAGGAAGCCGAGGCCGACGAGGCCGCCGCGGCTGCCGCCGAGGCTGCCAAGGCCTGATCGGCCGCGGCGAACTCTCGCCTCTTCGCGCCACCAGGGCGCGAGGGGCCGAATCTGGAGCCGGAAGCCCGCTTCCGGCTCCTTCGCGTTTAAGCGGCCGTTGGTGTCAGCGGTACGGGGCCAGAGATGTTCCTCTTCGCCGGGCTCGGAAATCCCGGGCCGAAATATGCCGGCAACCGGCACAATATCGGCTTCATGGTGGTGGACGCCCTCGCCCGCCGCCATCGCTTCTCGCCGTGGCGCCGCCGCTTCCAGGGTGCCGCCTGCGAAGGCGAGATCGGCGGCGCGAAGGTGCTGGCGCTGCTGCCGGAGACCTTCATGAACGAAAGCGGCCGCGCGGTCGCCGAGGCGCACCGCTTCTACAAGATCGAGCTCAAGAACATCTTCGTCTTTCACGACGAGCTCGATTTGCCGCCGGCCAAGGTGCGCGCCAAGTTCGGCGGCGGCAATGCCGGCCATAACGGGCTGCGTTCCATCACCGCGCATTGCGGCAACGACTATGGCCGGGTGCGCCTCGGCATCGGCCATCCCGGCGATAAGGCCCTGGTCATGCCCTTCGTGCTCGGCGATTTCGCCAAGTCTGAGCGCGCATGGGTGGAGGCGGTGGCGGATGGTTGCGCCGATTGTGCCGAATTGCTGATCGCCGGCAGGATCGACGAGTTCCAGAGCCGGCTGCACCTGCTCCTCGACACGCAGGGCTTCGGAACCGTCAAGCCGCCCGGCGCACCGGCGAAATAGGCCGCTGATGAGCGCGGCGCTTGCGCTTGCGCTCCGGCTTGCCTAACCACATCGGCAACCAGACCAGATCCTTAAAGAGCATCGCACCATGGGCTTCAAATGCGGCATCGTCGGCCTGCCGAACGTCGGCAAGTCGACCCTCTTCAACGCGCTCACGCAGACGGCGGCGGCGCAGGCGGCAAATTATCCGTTCTGCACCATCGAGCCGAATGTCGGCGACGTCGCCGTGCCCGATCCGCGGCTGGAGACGTTGGCCGCCATCGCCGGCTCGGCCCAGATCATCCCCACCCGCCTCACCTTCGTCGACATTGCCGGCCTGGTGCGCGGCGCGTCGAAGGGTGAAGGCCTCGGCAACCAGTTCCTCGCCAATATCCGCGAATGCGACGCCATCGCCCATGTGGTGCGCTGCTTCGAGGATTCCGACGTCACCCATGTCGAGGGCAAGCTCGCGCCCATCTCCGACATCGAGACCATCGAGACCGAGCTGATGCTCGCCGATCTCGAAAGCCTGGAAAAGCGTGCCGGCGCGCTGGAGAAGAAGGCGAAGGGCGGCGACAAGGACGCCAAGGAGCAGCTCGAGCTGATGAACCGTGCGCTCGTGCTGCTGCGCGACGGCAAGCCGGCCCGTCTGGTCGACGTCAAGCCGGAGGAGGAAAAGGCCTTCCGCATGCTCGGCCTGCTCTCGTCCAAGCCGGTGCTTTACGTCTGCAATGTCGAGGAGGCCTCGGCCAAGGCCGGCAACGCGCTGTCGGCGGAAGTCTTCGGCCGCGCCGCCGAGGAAGGCGCCAAGGCGGTGGTGGTCTCGGCGAAGATCGAGAGCGAGATCGCCGTGCTGCCCGCCGAGGAGCAGAAGGACTATCTCGAGGCCATCGACCTCGAGGAGCCCGGCCTCAACCGCATCATCCGCACCGGCTATGAATTGCTGAAGCTGGTGACCTATTTCACCGTCGGCCCGAAGGAAGCCCGCGCCTGGACCATCACCGCCGGCACCAAGGCCCCGGCGGCGGCGGGCGTGATCCACTCGGATTTCGAGAAGGGCTTCATCCGCGCCGAGACCATCGCCTATGACGACTACGTCAAGGGCAAGGGCGAGGCCGGCGCCCGCGACGCCGGACGGCTGCGGCTGGAAGGCAAGGACTATGTCGTCGCCGATGGCGACGTGCTGCATTTCCGCTTCGCCAACTGAGGCGGAGCAGGGCGGCGGCGCCCAGGACCACCGGGCTGCCCCGCCATTGCCGCCGATCCGACCGCTCGATCGAATCGGCGGGTGATCCGCGGCGGCGATCCGGCGGCTCACCCCGCCGGTGCCGCCAACCTCTCGTCCGGCCCCTCGAAGCTGCCGCTCCAGCCGGCATCCATACCCTGCATGAGCGCGACGACGGCGGCAATCGCCGCCGCTCGCCCGCCGCTCGGCGAAGCAATGCATCCGGAGCAGCCGCTCCGGCGCCTAAATCCCGCGACAGGCGAAGCGGTAATGGAAGGCCTCACCCTCGGCGTCTCCATCCGGCCAAGCCGCCGCCCCGCCGGGCCGCAGTTCCCGCGACAGCACCTCTGCGATGGCGCCCTTCGGACCGAACCGGCCGGCGCGCCGTCCGATCCTGGCCATGCGTCCGAGGCCAGCGGCGCGGCGTTGGAACAGGCGGGTAAGGGTGAAGACCGGTGCGGGCTCGATCAGCTCCGCCGCCTCCGGCACCTTCAGGTGCTGGAAATCGCCGCCCGGCTGCCGCCGAACGGCTTGCCGAACTCGCCAATCATCGCCCCGCCCCGCGCCAGCCGGGCACGGCGAACCGGATCGGCGAGAGCGCAAAGCGGCGATCGAGCTGCGGCGCCAGATTGATATCCGTCGAGCCGCGCCGGTCCGGCTGCTCATTTCGACCGGATGGCTTGACCTTGGGGCGCCCGTCCCCTGTCATAATGGCGAGAGTCGCGGGTACGGAGCGGGCGCCGATGCTCTTTTGGGAAGACTTCCACGAGGGCCATGTCGCGGTAAGCGGGCGCTATGTGGTCGGGCGCGAGGAGATCGTCGCCTTTGCGCGGAAATACGACCCCAACCCGCTACATCTCGACGATGCCGCCGCCGAGGCAAGCGCCGTCGGCGGGCTGTGCGCCTCCGGCTGGCACATATGCGCCATCGCCATGCGGCTGCTGGTGGACGGCCTGCTCGCCAATGCCGATTGCCTCGGCTCGCCGGGCATCGAGGAGACGCGCTTTCTGGCCCCGGTGCGCCCCGGCATGGTGCTGAAGCTGCGCCGCCACATATTGGAGACCCGCTCCTCGAAGAGCCGGCCGGATATGGGGATCGTCAAGATGCGGCTGGAGCTGCTCGACGCCGACAACCATGCGGTTTGCGAGCTCGTCGGGCCGATCATGTTCGGCCGGCGAAATCCCGGTTTCCGGCCGGCGTGAGGGAGGCGGGCATGGACTTCTTCGAGGATATTCTCGTCGGCACCTCCACCCCGCTCGGGGCGCACAGCTTCTTCGCCGACGAAATCATTGCCTTCGCCCGCGCCTTCGATCCGCAGCCCTTCCACCTCGATGCCGCCGTGGGCGCGCGCATGCATTTCGGCGGCCTCGCCGCCTCCGGCTGGCACACCGCCGCGGTCGCCGCCCGGCTGCGCGCGCAGGCCATCGCCCGGCATCACGCCGTGCTGCGCGACCAGGGCAAGCCGACGCCGCGCATCGGCCCCTCCCCCGGCTTCAAGAACCTCAAATGGCTGCGCCCGGTGCTGGCCGGCGACACCGTCACCTTCACCAGCGAAGTGACGTCCAAGAAGCTCAGCACCAGCCGCCCGGAATGGGGGCTGGTGTTCACTCATGAGACCGGCACCGATCAATATGGCCGCGCGGTGTTCGCGCTGGACGACTGCATCTTCGTCGAGCGGATCGAGGCGTGAGCGCCCTCCCCGGCGGCACGCTGCGTGCGCGGCGGTGGAGCGTCGCCCGGCGCCGGCTCGCCTCGCCTGCCGGCGCCGCGATCTCCTCGCCCGCTACGCTCCCGATCTTGCCTGCCGCACCGAGGCGCCGCTCGAGCTGCCGTCCGGCCGGCACGTCATCGCCGCCGATCCCGATGGCGGCCTGCCGATGAGGCCCGTGGCCGCAAGGTGCTGCTGTGGAGCCGGCTCCGCTCGGAACAGGCGGACGATGTCGGCCATCCCGGCCTGCCCTCCAGCCGCTTCGTGCACGGGTTGACCGCGACGCCGCTGGGCCGGCTCCTCGTCATCCGCGTCTGCATCCCCTGGTCGATGGCGCATGTCGCGTGCGGCCGGCGCAACCGCGCGCCTTTTTGAAGACCGTCGCCGCCACCCGCACGCGCCGGGCGCCCTGCCGGAACGCGAGACGCCGCACGCGGATACGCTGCTGCTTGGCGATTCAATCAGGCCATCCCGCGCACACGGGCGCCGAAGGACGTGGCCACCGCCCTCGCCGCCGCGCTGCGGCCGTCGTTCACCGTCGTCACCAGCGGCGAGATCCCCGGCCTGACGGGTGCGTCCATCGACCATCTGGCCGTCACCCGCGATCTGGCGCCGCTCGATAGTGCCGTGCCGCCCAATCCGCTGGCGGACGGCGCCCGGATCTCCGATCACATCGGCCTCGTGGTCCGGCTTGCCCGGCGGGTACCTTAGAGCCCCCAAGGACTGTGCCTGCGCCACCGCCGCCTCGCCGCGGTCAACCCGGCATCCCGCCGCCGCCCAGCTACCGCCGCACGGCTTCGGAGTGCGGCGGATGGCTCCTCCATTTTGACACCCGCCGCCACATGTCCCAACGTAAAAGGGCCCCGCAAGGGGCCCTTCGACGCGATGGCAGCGGGCGTGGCAGGTCAGTGATCGTGGACCGCTTTCCACACCTTCTTCTTGGTGAAGTAGAGCAGGCCGGCAAACACGATCAGGAAGATCATCACCTGGAAGCCCAGGCGCTTGCGCGCTTCGAGATGCGGCTCGGCGACCCACATCATGAAGGCGGTGACGTCGCGCGAATACTGGTCGACGGTCTGGGGCGTGCCGTCGGTATAGGTCACCTGGTCGTCGGAGATCGGCTGCGGCATCTTGATGGCGTGGCCGGGGAAGAAGGCGTTGTAATGCGCGCCCTCCGGCACGGTGAAGCCTTCCGGCGGCTCGACATAGCCGTTCAGCAGCGCGTGGATGTAGTCCGGGCCCTGCTCCTGATACTGGGTGAAGATGTCGATCAGGAAGCCGGGGAAGCCCACCTCATAGGTACGGGCCTTGGCCAGCGTCGAGAAGTCCGGCGGATAGGCGCCGCCATTGGAGGCGCGCGCCGCCTGCTCGTTCGGAAAGGGCGAAGGCCAGCGGTCGGACAGCCGCGCCGGGCGATCGAACATGTCGCCGGCATCGTTCGGGCCGTCTTGCACCTGGTAGCCTTCGGCCACCACCTTGGCCTGCTCCTCGGAGAAGTGCGGCCCGCCCGGCTGGGCGAGGTTGCGGAAGGCCAGCAGATGCGCGGAGTGGCAGGAGGCGCAGACCTCCTTGAACACCTGGAAGCCGCGCTGCAGCTGCGCCTGGTCGAACTTGCCGAACGGGCCGGCGAAGCTCCAGTTCTCGCGGTGCGGCTTCGGCGCGCCCTCGGCGGCGAGCGCCGGGGCCGGGCCGCCGGCCAGCACATTGCCGGCCAGCACGGCGCCGGTGACGGCGGCGCCGATCAGGCCGCGCCGCAGCGAGGCGCGGGAGAAGGAGAAGATCGAGAGCGAGGATATCAGCTTGTTCATCGTTCGGTTCCCGCTCAACCCTTGGTCTGCGGCGCGCTCGCGCCGGCCGCGACGGGGACGCCGCCCCCCTTGGACTTGCCCAGCACCGCCTCGGTGATCGAGGCCGGCACCGCCTTCGGTTTCTCGAACAGGCCGAGCAGCGGCAGGATGATCAGGAAGTGCGCGAAGTACCAGAAGGTCAGGATGCGGCCGGCGACGATGTAGCCGCCCTCGGCCGGCTTGGAACCGAGCCAGCCGAGCCCGATGCACACCGCCACCCAGATCCAGAAGAACTGCTTGAACAGCGGGCGGTAGACGCCGGAACGCACCTTCGAGGTATCCAGCCACGGCACGAAGAACAGCACGATGATGGCGCTGAACATGGTCAGCACGCCGCCGAGCTTGGAGGGGATCGCGCGCAGCATCGCGTAGAACGGCAGGTAGTACCATTCGGGAACGATATGGGCCGGCGTCACCAGCGGGTTGGCCGGGATGTAGTTGTCGGCATGGCCGAGATAGTTCGGGATGTAGAACAGGAACCAGGCGAAGAAGATCAGGAAGCACACCATGCCGAACGCGTCCTTGATGGTCGCGTAGGGGGTGAAGGCCACGGTGTCCTTCGGGCTCTTCGGCTCGACGCCGGTGGGGTTGTTCTGGCCGACGACGTGCAGCGCCCAGATGTGCAGCACCACCACGCCGGCGATCATGAACGGCAGCAGGTAGTGCAGCGAGAAGAAGCGGTTGAGCGTCGGGTTGTCGACGGCGAAGCCGCCCCACAGCCACTCGACGATAGTCGGGCCGACCACCGGGAAGGCCGAGAACAGGTTGGTGATGACGGTGGCGCCCCAGAAGCTCATCTGGCCCCACGGCAGCACATAGCCCATGAAGGCGGTGGCCATCATCAGGAGGTAGATGATGCAGCCGAGGATCCACAGCACCTCGCGCGGCGCCTTGTAGGACCCGTAATACAGGCCGCGGAACATGTGGATGTACACGGCGATGAAGAACATCGAGGCGCCGTTGGCGTGGATGTAGCGCAGCAGCCAGCCATAGGAGACGTCGCGCATGATGTGCTCGACCGAATCGAAGGCGAGCGTGACATGCGGCGTGTAGTGCATCACCAGCACCACGCCCGACAGGATCTGGCAGGCCAGCATCAGCGACAGGATGCCGCCGAAGGTCCACCAGTAGTTCAGGTTGCGCGGGGTGGGATAGGCGATGAAGGAGGAATGGATCAGCCCGACCAGGGGCAGCCGGCTCTCGAACCACTTGAGCGCCGGGTTCTTCGGCTCGAAGGTAGCGTGTCCGCTCATCTGTCTCTTTCCCGGATGCTCGGCTCAGCCGATGGAGATCTTCGTGTCGGACACGAAATGATACGGCGGAATGGCCAGATTTTCCGGCGCCGGACCGCGGCGCACCCGGCCGGCGCTGTCATATTCCGAGCCGTGGCAGGGACAGAACCAACCGTCATATTCGCCCATGTGGCCGATGGGAACGCAGCCGAGATGGGTGCAGATGCCGATGACGACCAGCCACTTCTCCTGGTCCTTGGCGGCGCGGTTCTCGTCGGTGGCGGGGGCGTCGGCCGGCAGGTTGGCGTTGCGCGCCACCGGATCGAGCAGCGCGGAAAGCTGGGTCGCCTTGGCTTCCTCGATATCCTTCGGCGTGCGGTTCCACACGAAGACAGGCTTGCCGCGCCACTTCACCGTGACGATCTGGCCTTCCTGGATCTGCCCGAGATCGACCTCGGTCGAGGACAGCGCCAGCACCGAGGCATCCGGCTGCAATTGCGAAACGAAGGGCCACACCAGGGCGGCGGCCCCGACCGCGCCCATGGCGCCGGTCGCGATATAGAGGAAGTCGCGGCGCGTGGTTTCCGCCGTTTCGGTTGATGCCACGAGTGTTTCCTTTCCCCTCACGCCCATCGAACGATGCACGATCCGCCGAGCCAGTCGCCGCCGAAGCCGATCGCCGCCTGAACGGTTGGCCGCCGCTGCGTGATCCGCCTGCCGCCGCCCCGGCATGACGTAACGCCGGTGCGGCCGACCGCGCGGTCGGCTTACCTTCGACTGCCTCTAATTGCACCCTCCTAGCCCCTTGTCCAGATGACGGCAGTGCGGCAGTCCGCCCCGCCCCCTGCCGTGCCCTTCGTCCATCCCGGCCGTGTCGCTGCCATGCTGTCGCCGCAATCCCGCCGTTTCCGACGCCCTTTGGTCAGGAGCCGTCCGGAACCGCCGCCATGTCGATCCGCCTCGCCCTCTACCAGCCCGACATCGCGCAGAATGCCGGCACGCTCGCCCGGCTCGGCACCTGCCTCGGGCTGGAGTTGCACATCATCGAGCCGGCCGGCTTTCCGGTGGGCGATGCCGGATTCCGCCGCGCCGGCATGGATTATCTCGACCGCGCGACCATAAGGCGCCATGCGAGCTTCGAGGCCTTCGAGGCGTGGCGGCTGGCCGGGCAGGCGCGGCTGCTGCTCGCCACCACGCGCGGCGCCATACCCTATGTCGACTTCCGATTCGCGGCGGGGGACGTGCTGCTGCTCGGCCGCGAAAGCGCCGGCGTGCCCGAGCCGGTGCACGCGGCGGCGGATGCGCGCCTGCTCATCCCGCTGGCGGCGGGGGCCCGTTCGCTCAATGTGGCGATCGCCGGCGCGATGATCGCCGGCGAGGCGCTGCGCCAGCTCAGGGACTTCCCGGCCGGCGCGGCGGCAGGGTGAGGCTCACTCCGCCGCCAATTCCTTCTGCGCCACATCCTTCTGCGCCACATCCTTCTGCGCAACATCTTCTTCCATGTCGATGAAGCCGCCTGACTGGCGCTGCCACAGCCGGGCATAGAGGCCGCGGCGGGCGATCAGCTCGGTGTGGCTGCCCATCTCGACGATGCGGCCATGGTCCATCACCACCAGCCGGTCCATCCGCGCGATGGTGGACAGCCGGTGGGCGATGGCGATGACGGTCTTGCCCCGCATCAGCTCGTCGAGGTTGGACTGGATCGCCGCCTCGATCTCCGAATCGAGCGCCGAGGTCGCCTCGTCCAGCACCAGGATCGGCGCGTCCTTCAGCAGCACCCGCGCGATGGCGACGCGCTGGCGCTGGCCGCCCGACAGCTTCACCCCGCGCTCGCCGACATGCGCGTCGAGGCCCCTGCGGCCCTGCGGGTCGGCGAGCCCGTCGATGAACTCGGCCGCATGCGCCCGCCGCGCCGCCTGCCAGATCGCCTCCTCGTCCGCCTCGGGATGGCCGTAGCGGATATTGTCGCGCACCGAGCGGTGCATCAGCGAGGTGTCCTGCGTCACCACGCCGATATGGCCGCGCAGGCTTTCCTGCGCGACGCCGGCAATGTCCTGACCGTCGATCAGGATGCGTCCGCCTTCGAGGTCGTAGAAGCGCAGCAGCAGGTTCATCAGCGTCGACTTGCCCGCGCCCGACGGGCCGACGAGGCCGATGCGCTCGCCCGGCTTCACCATGAGGTCGAGCTTCTCGATCACCCCGGAGCCCTTGCCGTAATGGAAGCTGATATCCTCGAAGCGGATCTCGCCGCGCGGCACGGCGAGGGCGGGAGCGCCCGGCTTGTCGACCACCGTATGCGGCCGGGCGATGGTGAGGATCGCCTCCTGCACGGTGCCGACATTCTCGAACACGCCGGTCACCACCCACATGATCCAGCCGGACATGTTCGTGATGCGGATGGCGAGGCCGGTCGACAGCGCGATGGCGCCGAGATTGATCGCCCCGGTCGACCACAGCCACACGCCGAGCCCGCCGATGGCGCCGAGCATCAGGCTGTTCAGCCAGCTGACGCTCATCGCCATGGCCGTGATCTTGCGCTGCTGGGCGCGGAAGGCGTCGTTGTGGGCGCCGGTCGCCTCGCGGACATAGGCGTCCTCGCGGTCGGCATGGGCGAACAGCTTCACCGTCATGATGTTGGTGTAGCTGTCGACGATGCGGCCGGTCAGCGCGGAGTTGGTCTCCGACATCGCCTTGGACAGCGCCCGCACCCGCGGAATGAAATAGGACAGCGCCGCGACATAGAGCACGATCCAGGCGACGATCGGCACCGCCAGCCGCCAGTCGGCCTCGGCGAACAGGATCACCGCGCTTATCGCGTAGACCGAGACGTACCAAAGCGCGTCGATCACCTCGACCACCGAGCCGCGGACCGCCGGCCCGGCCTGCAGGACGCGGGTGGCGACGCGCCCGGCGAAGTCGCTTTGAAAATACGAGAGGCTCTGCCGCACCACCCAGCGATAGGATTGCCAGCGGATCAGGCTGGAGAAATTGGCGTTGATCGATTGCCGCACCAGCAGATCGTGCAGCGCCTGCGTCGCCGGCCGGGCGATCATCACCACGAAGGCCATCCACAGCAGCAGCCCGCCATGGTCGGCGAAGATCGCGCCGGGCGAGGAGGATTGCAGCAGGTCGACGATCTGCCCGACATAGCGGAACAGCGACACCTCGACGATGGCCACCAGGAAGGCCGCCGCCAGCGCCAGCACGAAGATCGGCCCGCTCTGTCGCACGAAATGCCAGTAGAACGCCCACAGCCCCTCGGGAGGGCGGGCCAGCGGCATGGGACGGAAGGGGTCGAGGCGGTTCTCGAACCAGACAAGCAGACGCGTCAGCATGAGCAGCCTTTTCCGCCTTCGATGCGGCGGCAGTATGTCGATCGGGAACACGTGCGAACTAATCGGGAACAAACACGAGTCGCCGCCGCTCCGCCAGCATCGATGGGTTGTCCCCGCCGCGCCTGCGGCTCTGCCGCGCGAAGAAACCCGGCGCCGGCACGCCATTTCGCGAAAGCGCAAAACACTCTAGAAGCGTCGGCGCAGAGAGGAAGCCTGTCGATGTCCGCCTCGAATATCGCCGACGCCGCCCGCAACGCCCCCGGCACGCCGCTCGATCCGGCGCGGGTGGAGCCGCTGAAGGCGGCCGCCCGCGACTGGTTCGAGACGCTGCGCGACCGCATCTGCGCCGCCTTCGAGGCGCTCGAGGACGAGGCGCCCGCCGCGCTTTATCCCGGCGCACCCGGCCGCTTCGAGCGCAAGCCGTGGACCCGCACCGATCATTCCGGCGCCGGCGGCGGCGGCGGCGTGATGTCGATGATGCGCGGCCGGCTCTTCGAGAAGGTCGGCGTCCACTGCTCCACCGTCTACGGCGAATTCGCCCCGGAATTCCGCAAGCAGATTCCCGGCGCCGAGGCCGATCCGCGCTTCCACGCCACCGGCATCTCGCTGATCGCCCATCTGGCGAATCCGCATGTGCCGGCGGTGCATATGAACACGCGGCTGGTCGTCACCTCGCGCGCGTGGTTCGGCGGCGGCGCCGACCTCACCCCGGTGCTCGACCGCCGCCGCTCGCAGGAAGATCCCGATGCCCTCGCCTTCCATGCCGCCATGCGGACCGCCTGCGATGGCCATGCCGTCGCCGATCATGGCCGGCTGAAGGCCTGGTGCGACGAGTATTTCTGGCTGCCGCACCGCCAGGAGCCGCGCGGCATCGGCGGCATCTTCTACGATTGGCTGGACAGTGGCGACCGCGACGCCGATTTCGCCTTCACCCGCGATGTCGGCCTCGCCTTCCTCGATATCTATCCGCGCCTGGTGCGCGCCAACCTCGGAACGCCGTGGACCGAGGCCGAGCGCGAGGAACAGCTGATTCGCCGCGGCCGCTATGTCGAATTCAACCTGCTGCACGATCGCGGCACGGTGTTCGGGCTGAAGACCGGCGGCAATGTGGAATCGATCCTGTCTTCCATGCCGCCGGTGGTGAAGTGGCCGTGACGGCCGGCTGACCGTCTCGCCGAAACCTCGGGAGCCGGGCGCCCCTCAGGTGCCGCCGCCGATGCCCGGCGCTCGGGTGCCGGCTTCGGATGAAGGCTCCAGCTGGCGCGGTTCCGCGGCCGGCGACGCTGCCGGCGGCTGATGTAGCACCCGCAGCGAGGCGAGGTTGATGAAGGGAAAATCCTTCTTCAGCGCGAGGGAGGCCTCCAGCATCGGCTTGTCTTCCGGCGGCGGGCCGGGCCGGCGCTTCACGCTGTCATTGTAGCCGTGCCGCGTCCGCAGCCAGAGCGGTCGCTCGGACGAGATGAGGTGCACCGGAAACCGCTTGTGCACCGTCATGTGGTTGCCGAGCTGGAAGGCGCTCAGATAGCGCTCGGCCGACGAGATCACGCCCAGCCCCAGCGCCAGGCAGGGCAGTTCGCTGCTCTGCATCTGGATGCCGTCGTCCGGCGCCGGCGCGATCGTCCAGCCATTGATCGGGGAGATCACCGTGCCGTCGGCGAGCGTCTCGGCATGGCTGCGGATCATGTCGATATAGGAGGGCGGCAGCGCATCGTCGTCGTCGAACCGGTAGGAAAACAGGCGCCCGCCGGCCGCGAGTTCCACCGACACCCGCTTCGGCGGCGTCTTGAAGCTCTGTCCCCCGCGCACCTGGACGATGCGGATATTGGGATAGGGCGCGATCATCTCCCGCAGCCGCTTCTGGCAGAAGGCCGGCAGGTCCGCGTTGATGATGATGAGCGCATAGGATTGCGGCTGCTTGGTCAGCACCGCATAGGTCGGCAGGGCATAGCGGCGGAAAATCTCCAGCCGCAGCATCAGCCGGCCCTGGTCGAACACCAGTTTCTTGGCATCCTCCAGCGAGAGGTAGCGCGTGGATTCGAACCAGGTCAACGAATCCTGGGTGACCAGGCTGAACCGCGTCAGCCCGACGAATGTAATCGACATTCCGCTGCGACCGCCCCTTCGTAACCGAGCGGAAGCTAGGCTCCACCCGTCCGGAGGTCAAGCCGGCGGCCGGGCCCGGTGACCGCGATGCCCGGCCGCGGCCGCCCCCGCGAGAAGCCCCGATCGCCTCGCGGAAGGCGAGCCCGCGCCCCCGGGCAGCAGGCGTCAGGCCTCAGGCAGCCGGCGGCGCCGGCTAGCGGATTTCGAAGCTCACGATCCGGCCGCCACCCTCGCGCGGCCCGTCGAACAGCAGCACCGCCCTGAGCGCGCCACCCTCGTGCTTCAGCGGCAACAGCGCCTCGGGCTTTCCCTCGCCGCCGAAGGCCGGCAGGTTCGCCACCAGCGTCGCGCCGGCGCCGGCCGTGGCGGCGCGGTAGACCGCGTAGTCGCCATAGGCCACTGCCCGGCCGGCCGGCGGGTCGAGCTGCGGCCCGGCGAGGATGAGGAAGCCACCGCCGAAGGCGATCAGGTCGCGAATGCCGCGCGGCGCGCCGAGCGTGTCCTTGCCGAGATCATAGGTGATCAGCTCCGCCTTGCCCGCCTCGCCGCCGAACAGCGCGGCAAGCGGCACCGCAACCACCGCGGCCCGTCCCTCCACCACCGGCGCCCGCAAGCCGGCGAACAGCCGGCCCTCATGCACCGCCACGCCTTCGAGGTTGAGCCCGTGCTCGGAGAGCTTGGCGTCGAAGGCGCCGGCCAACTGCGGCACCGAGCGCAGGAAGGCCGGCAGGTCGGTGGAAACCTCCACCGTCGGGCGCGGTCCCCTTATGTCGCCGCTGCGGTTCACCGAGCCCGGCACGAAGCGGATGCGGAACACCCGCCAGGTCGCCTTGGCCCGGATGCTGGCTGCCGCCGGGTCGCTCTCGCGGCGCGGCCGGCCATGCGAGCCGATGACGTAGAAGGCGCCATCGGCGTAGGCAACGCCCTCGGCGTCGAGCGACAGCGGCTCGCCGCCGAGGCGGTCGGTGATCAGCGGGATGAAGGCGCCGGCCTCGCCCTCATACCGCCGCGCCATCACGATCTGCACGCCCTGCGCCTCGTCGTCGGCGATCAGGCACAGGCGCGGCAGCGCCGTGCCGTCCTCGCAGGCAATGCCGCTAATGTCGCGCGCGGTCTTGAAATCGAGCTTCTTGCCGTTGCCGCCCGGCTCCAGCTTGCCGAAAAGCCGGCCCTCGATCGGCCATTCCGCCTCGTCGGCCCGCACCGCTTCGGCGCCGGCCAGAAGCAGCGGCACCGCCAGCAGACCGAACCACAAAGCCCGCACCCATGCGGCGACCATGGCATCACCCGAAACGACGGCAAGGGTGCCATTCAACCACCCTTCACCGGCGCCGGCCAGAGGCGCGGGGGCTCAGGCTGGCGGCATCTCGCTCATGTGAAACACCTCCCAGGTATGTCCGTCGGGATCCTCGAAGCCGTGCGAATACATGAAGCCGAGATCCTGCGGCGCGCGCGGCACCGCGCCGCCGGCGGCCCGCGCCTTGGCCACGAGCGCATCCACCGCCGCGCGGTCGTCGACCTGCAGCGCCACCAGCACCTCGGTGGTCTTTGCGGTGTCGGCGATTTCCTTGTGGGTGAAGCTTTTGAAGAACGGCTCAACCAGCAGCATGGCGAAGAAATTCTCGCCGATGATCATGCAGGTGGCGTTGTCGTCAGTGAATTGCAGGTTGAAGCTGAAGCCGAGCGCGGTGAAGAACGCCACCGAGCGCTTCAGATCCTTCACCGGCAGGTTGACGAAGATCTGCCGGGCGACATGAAGGCCCTCATTGGCCATGGGTAATCCTCCCCTTGGGTAAGGGGAACACTATCGCATGCGCTGCGGTTCAGCGGTCGTCGGCGAGTACCGCCTCGAGGAGTGCGTCGAGATCGGCCGGATCCTGCGGGAAGCCGGCCTCGATCCAGGCGTCCTCCGCCCGCTTCATCGCCGTGCCCAGCGCCGGGCCGGGCGCGAGCCCGCGCGCGAGGAAATCCGCCGCCTTCAACGGAAAAGCCGGCATGGGCCAGTCCAGCGCGATCGCCAGCAGCGCCCGCCAGCCTTCATCGTCCATGGCCGCACCGGAGCGGGCGAAGGCGATCAGCGCCCGGTCGGTGAAGCGCTCGCGCCCCATCCGGTAGAGAAACGCCTTCTGGCCCTTCTCGCACAGGGCCGGCGTCGGCGCCGGGCCGGCCAGCGCCGCCAGCCGCGACGCTTCCGCGCGCGACAGCCGCAGCCGTTCCGCCAGAGCCGCCGCGTCGGCCTCCTCGCGCACGGCGAGCGCGCCGAGCCGGCGCACCGCGTCGGGGGCGAGGCCGAGCGCCGCCTCGATCGCGGCCAGCCGGGCGAACGCCGTCACGTCGCCGGTCGCGCCGAGCACCGGCTCCAGCAACCCGGCGGCGTCCATCTCCCTCAGGGTTTCGCCGGCGCGCGCGGCGACCAGCAGTTTCATCAGTTCCGCCCGCACCCGCTCGCGGGAGAGCCGCGCCAGCCCGTCCCTGCCGCGTATCGCCGCCGCCAGCGCCTCGCGTTCCACCGGGCCATGGCCGTAGCCGGCATGGAAGCGGAACAGCCTGAGTATGCGCAGATAGTCTTCGGCGATGCGCTGGTCGGCATCGCCGATGAAGCGCACCCGTCCCGCGCGGGCGTCCGCCTCGCCGCCGGTGAAGTCGATCAGTTCGCCGCCGCGCGTCAGGTACAGCGCGTTCATGGTGAAATCGCGCCGCGCCGCATCCGCCCGCCAGTCGCGGCCGAACGCCACCTGCGCCCGCCGCCCGTCGGTCGCCACGTCGTCGCGCAGCGTCGTCACCTCATAGGGCTGGCCTTCGGCGATCACCGTCACCGTGCCGTGCTCGATGCCGGTCGGGATGGGCCGGAAGCCCGCCGCCTGCGCCCGGCGCGTCACTTCGTCCGGCACCGCGGTGGTGGCGATGTCGACATCGCCGCGCGCAGGCCAGCCGACATCCCGCCCCACCAGCCAGTCGCGCACCGCCCCGCCGACGATGCGCGCTTCTTCGCCGTCGCGGTCGAGCACGTCGAGCAGCCGGGCGAGGCCGGGGCGCGCAGCGATCAGCGCATGGGCCTGGGGCCTCATTCGATATGGCCCGGCGTCAGCTTGCCGCCTTCCCAGGTCGGCGGCACGTAGCGCCCGGTGGTCGGCCCGCGGGTTTCCGCCTCGAACAGCAGCAGGCTCGCCGCCACCAGCGCCACCCCGGCCAGCAAGCAGCCCGCCAGCGCCCGCGTCGACCAGCCCGACAGCGCCGCATCCACCCGCCGGCCGAAGCGCAGATACAGCGCGAACAGCACGAAGGGCGTCAGAAACAACAGGATGTTGGTGATGGCGACCCGTATCATCCGCCATACACCCGGTCATAGAGGCTGCGCAGAATGCCGGCGGTGATGCCCCAGATGCGCCGCTTGTCATAGGTCATCGCGTGGAAGGTGCGCATCAGCCCGAGCCATTCGCGGCTTTCCTGCCGGTGGTTCAGCGGGCTCATCAGGAAGGCGAGCGGCACCTCGAAGGCCTCGTCGACCTCGCCAGGATTGAGAGTCAGGCCGAAATCCGGCCGCACCAGCCCCACCACCGGCACGATGCGATAGCCGGTGCGCGCCAGGTAGCTGTCGAGATAGCCGAGCGGCGACACCAGTGCGCGGTCGAGCCCGACCTCCTCCTCCGCCTCGCGCAGCGCGGCGTGCAGCGGGTCGGGGTCGGTCGGATCGACCTTGCCGCCGGGAAAGGCGATCTGCCCGGCATGGCTCGGCAGATGCGCCGAGCGCAGGGTGAGCAGCACCGTCGGCTCGGGGCGGGCGACCACCGGGATCAGCACCGCCGCCGCCCGCACATTGGCCACCAGAGTCTTGAACTCTGGCGTCAGCTCGTGGTCGCCGCGCGTCGCCGCGCCGTCGAGATCCGGCGCCCGCAGCAGCCGCGCATGGGCGCGGGCGACGAAATCCTCCACCAGCGGCGAGGTGGTCCGCAAGGCATCGGAAATGGCCGGCAGCGGCAGGGCGGTCAGCGGCAAGGCGGCAGTCATCGGTTCTCATCCATCTCGTCGGCGGCGCTCGGGTCCACGGGGGCAATGGGGAAGAACGCCCCGGACGAGACGACGCCGAACAGCCGCCGCCCCTCGACCTCCCTCTCCTCTCCCTGTTCGACCAGGTCGAGGAACACCGCCCGCGTCAGCCGCGCCCACAGGCCGCGACGCACATATATATAGGGGCGCGCCGATCCGTCCGCTTGGCGGTCGAAGCGCAGCGGGTGGGCCGCGTCGCATGTCACCCAGTCGTCGAGATTGGTGCGGAAGGCAAGCTGCGCCGGGGTGTTCTCCGGCTTCGCCGCCCGCATCTCCACCGCCAGGAACGGCGCGTCCTCCACCGTGATGCCGAGCTTCTCCACCGGCGTCACCAGCACATGGCGCTCACCCTCGCGCCGCATCACCGAGGCGAACAGCCGCACCAGCGCCGGCCGGCCGATCGGCCGCCCGTCATGGTGCCAGCCCCCCTCGCGGTCGATGCGGATGTCGATATCGCCGCAATCGGGCGGATTCCAGCGCTCCAGCGGCGGCCCGCCCTCGCCCTTGGCCGAGGCGACCAACCTCATGAAATCGTCAAGTCGCCCGGAAGTATCTGAAGCCATGATTGTTTCTCTGTCACACGGCCGTAATCGCGCAGTCGTGATGCCCCGCCTGATAGTCGACCCAATGCGAAGATAGCGTAAGCTTCACCGTCAGGAAGCCCGCGCCGCTTCCCGGCGGTAACGGAATGCGTGCATTGCAATAGGTTGTTTTGCAGCGCAACGTAACCGGCAAAGCATTGGCGGCGGGGACGGATGCCGGCCGGGCCGGCGCAAAGCGGCATGAGGCCACGTCTGGCCCCTTGCTTGCTACGAGGTTGGCGGCACCCGCGAAGCGGCACCGCAGCAAGGTTGAAGGAGCACGACATGACGTCCGCGACCGGCGAGAATTTCGAATCCCTCGACGCCATGATCGTCCGCTCGGCGGAGGCGACGGCGGCCAATGTCCGCGCCGCCAAGGCCGGCATCGGCCAGGTCATCTTCGGCCAGGAGGCGGTGGTGGAGCGCACGCTCATCACCATCCTGTCCGGCGGCCACGGCCTTCTGGTCGGCGTGCCCGGCCTCGCCAAGACCAAGCTGGTGGAAACGCTCGGCACCGTTCTTGGCCTCGACGCAAGGCGGGTGCAGTTCACCCCGGACCTGATGCCTTCCGACATCCTCGGCGCCGAGGTGCTGGAGGAAGGGGCCGGCGGCCGGCGCTCCTTCCGCTTCATTCCCGGCCCGGTCTTCGCCCAATTGCTGATGGCGGACGAGATCAACCGCGCCTCGCCGCGCACCCAGTCGGCGCTGCTGCAATCGATGCAGGAAGGCCATGTCACCGTCGCCGGCGTGCGGCACGATCTGCCGAAGCCCTTCCACGTGCTGGCGACCCAGAACCCGCTGGAGCAGGAGGGCACCTATCCTCTCCCCGAAGCCCAGCTCGACCGCTTCCTGATGGAAATCGACGTCGATTACCCCAATCGCGATGCCGAGCGCCGGATCCTGTTCGACACCACCAGCGCCGAGGAGACCAAGCCCAAGGCGGTGATGACCGCCGACGATCTCGCCGCCGCCCAGCGGCTGGTCCGCCGCCTGCCGGTCGGCGAATCGGTGGTGGAGGCGATCCTCACTTTGGTTCGTTCGGCGCGTCCGGGGCCGGACGCCGGCGCCTTCTCCAAATTCATCGCCTGGGGACCTGGCCCCCGCGCCTCGCAGTCGCTGATGCTGGCGGTGCGCGCCCGCGCGCTGCTGGACGGCCGCTACGCCCCTTCCGTCGACGACGTGGTGGCGCTGGCAGAGCCGGTGCTGAAGCACCGCATGGCGCTCACTTTCGCCGCCCGCGCCGACGGCGAGACGGTACCGGGTCTCGTCGCCAAGCTGGCGGCGAAGATCGGCTGAACACGCAGTGCCTGACGTGGCGTGGCATGGGACGGGTTGATGGAACTTGATGCCGACAATGCCGTGAGGAGTGCGGCGCAGGATGCCGCCGGCCTCGTCGCCGCCATGCCGCGACTGGTGCTGGAGGCGCGCAAGATCGCCGCCAGCGTCTATCACGGCCTGCACGGCCGCCGCCGTGCCGGCTCCGGCGAGAACTTCTGGCAGTACCGCCGCTTCGTCGATGGCGAGCCCTCCGCCCGCGTCGATTGGCGCCGCTCGGCCCGCGACGACCATCTCTATGTCCGCGAGCGCGAGTGGGAGGCCGCCCACACCGTGTGGATCTGGCCGGACCTCTCCGCCTCCATGGTGTTCGCCTCGCCCTTGGTGTGGGAGACCAAGCGCGACCGCGCCCTCATCGTCGCCTTCGCGCTGGCGGAACTGCTGGTGAAGGGCGGGGAGCGCGTCGGCATTCCCGGCGTCATGCGCCCCTCCGCCTCGCGCCGCATCGTCGAGAAGATGGCGGAATCCCTCGTCCACGCCGCCAGCCTGCCGCAGAGCCTGCCCCCCTCCTTCTCCCCCTCGCCGCTGGCCGAGGTGGTGCTGCTCGGCGACCTGTGGAGCCCGACGCCGGAGGTGGTGGAAAGCCTCGCCGGCCTCGCCGCCTCCGGTGCCCACGGCCATGTGGTGCAGGTGTGCGATCCGGCGGAGGAGACCTTCCCGTTTTCCGGCCGCGTCGAGTTCCGCGAGCCGGAGACCGGCACGCTGCTCACCATCGGCCGCGCCGAGACGGTGCGCGAGGACTATGTCGAGCGCGTCGCCCGCCACCGCGCCATCATCCGCCGCGAGGCCGAGCGCCGGACCTGGAGCTTCATCATCCACCGCACCGACCGGCCAGCCAGCGAATTGCTGCTCGCTTTGCACGCCCGCATGACCGCCGGCGCGGCGGGGACGGCATCGATGCACGCCGCCGCCGGCGACATCGAGGACGCCTCCGACGAGCGCGGCGCCCATGCCGGTGAAGTCCACGAGCCGGCCGCGACGGCGTCAGGAGGCCATTGATGAACCTCTTCGGCCTGCCTCTCGCCTTCACCACGCCGCTGCTGCTCGCCGCGCTCGCCGCGCTGCCGCTGCTGTGGTTCCTCTTGCGCCTGGTGCCGCCGCGCCCGCGCCGCATCGCCTTCGCGCCGACCCGGCTGCTGCTCGACATCCCGCCCAAGGAGGAGACCCCGGCCCGCACGCCGTGGTGGCTCACCGTGCTGCGGCTGCTGCTCGCCGCCCTCGTCATTTTCGCCGCCGCCGGGCCCATCTGGAATCCGCCGGTCGCCGGCCCCTCCTCTTCCGGCCCCGTGGTGCTGCTGATCGATTCCGGCTGGACCGCCGCCTCCACCTGGGAGGCGCGCCGCGTCAGCGCCGAGGGCGTCGTCGCCGATGCCGATCTCGCCGGCCGCGGCATCGTGCTGATCCCCACCGGCGAGCCGCCGCTCGAACCGCGCCTGATGACCCCGAGCGAGGCGCGCGAGCGGCTGCGCACCCTGTCGCCGCAGCCTTACCTGCCGGACCGTGCCACCGCGCTCGCCAGCCTGCGCAAGGCGCTGGAGACCGCGCCCGAGGCCGGCATCGTCTATCTGTCCGACGGCGTGCGCCTGGATGGCGCCAATGCCGGCACCGAAGGCTTCGCCGCCGAACTGGCGACCATCGCCGGCACACATCCGCTGACCACCCTGGCTGATGGCGTCGAGGAACCGCTGGCGCTCGCCGCCGCCGACAACGCCGCCGGCGCCCTCACCGTGAAGGTGGTGCGCGCCGATCGCGACACGCTGCCGCGCGCCGGCACCGTGCGCGCCCTCGACATGCGCGGCCTGCCCCTCGGCGAGGCGCCGTTCAGTTTCGAGCCCGGCGCCCGCGAGACCGAGGCGCGCTTCGACATGCCCGTCGAGATCCGCAACGAAGTTGCGAGACTTGATATCGCCGGCGTCGAATCCGCCGGTGCCGTCCAGCTGCTCGACAAGCGCTGGCGCCGGCGCACCGTCGGCCTGGTCTCCGGCGTCACCGCCGATCAGCGCCAGCCGCTGCTGTCCCCGTCCTATTATCTCACCCGCGCGCTCGGCCCCTTCGCCGACATCCGCACCGCAGACGGCGCCGCCACGCCGGAAGCCGTGGCGCGCTTCATCGACCAACGCCTGCCGGTCATCGTGCTGTCGGATGTCGGCACCATCCCGCCGGAGGTGCATCAGCGGCTGGAGCGCTGGATCGAGGGCGGCGGCGTGCTGATCCGCTTCGCCGGCCCGCGCCTCGCCAATGGGTCGGACGATCTGGTGCCGGTGACGCTGCGCCGCGGCGGCCGGGTGCTGGGCGGCTCGCTGTCCTGGGAGCAGCCGCAGACGCTTGGCGGCTTCTCGCCGGACGGGCCGTTCCGCGACGTGCCGGTGCCGAACGACGTCACGGTCGGCCGCCAGGTGCTCGCCGAGCCGGACGGCCTGCTCGCCAACCGCACCTGGGCAACGCTCACCGACGGCACGCCGCTGGTCACCGGCGAGAAGCGCGGCGCCGGCATGGTGGTGCTGTTCCACGTCACCGCCGATACCTCGTGGTCGAACCTGCCGCTGTCGGGCTCCTTCGTCGACATGCTCAGACGGGTGGTGGCGCTCGGCGGCTCCAGCGCCGCCGAGGCCTCGGCCGACGGCGCGGTCGTCGGCGAGACCGCCACCACCGGCGAGACGGTGCCGCCCTCGCGCCTGCTCGACGGCTTCGGCGCCTTCCGGCCGGTCACCCCGACCGCGCGAGCGATCCCGGTCGGGTTCAACGGCCGCGCCAGCGCCGATCATCCCCCCGGCTTCTACGGCCCGCCGGAAGGTCTGGTAGCGGTCAACGCGCTGCTGCCCGCCGACCGGCTGGCGCCGCTCGACCTCTCGGCGCTCGGCCGGATCGAGCCTTATCGCGACGCCGCCCCGCGCGACCTGCGCGCGCCGCTGCTGCTCGCTCTGCTCGCCCTCCTGCTGGTGGATGCCATGATCGTGTTCCTGCTCGCCGGCGGCCTGTCCCGCCTCGTCCCCCGCCGGGCCTCCACCGCCGCCGGTCTCGTGCTCGCCGTCGCCCTCGCCGGGCTGCTCTCCGGCCTGCTCGCGGCCCCGGCCCTCGCCCAGACCGCCCCAGCGGCGGCGCCGAATGCGCGGGCTCCCTCCCAAGCCGCCGCCGGGCAGCCGGCGGCGCGGCCCGACAAGCCGATGTCCCAGGCGGAGATCGACTATGCGGTGAAGGCCACCAGCGCCACCCGCCTCGCCTATGTTGTCACCGGCGATGCCGAGACCGACGAGGTCAGCGCCTCTGGTCTCAAGGCGCTCACCGAATTCCTCGGCGAGCGCACCGCGCTGGAGGCCGGCGAGCCGATGGGCGTCGATCTCACCCGCGACGAGCTGTCTTTCTTCCCGCTGCTCTACTGGCCGGTGCTGGCCAACGCCCAGCGCCCGGCGCCGGAGACGCTCGCCCGTGTCGATGCCTTCATGAAGCAGGGCGGCACCATCGTCTTCGACACCCGCGACGCCGAGACCACCCTTCCCGGCGTCGGCGGCGCCACGCCGACCAATGCCGCGTTGCGCCAGATCCTCGACGGGCTCGACGTCCCGGAGCTGGAGCCGGTGCCGCGCGACCACGTACTCACCAAGGCGTTCTATCTGTTGCGTGATTTTCCCGGCCGCTTCACCGGCGGCACCACCTGGGTGGAAGCGCTGCCGCCGGCCGAGGAGGGCGAGGAGCGCCCGGCCCGCGCCGGCGACGGCGTCTCGCCGGTGGTGATCACCTCCAATGACCTCGCCGGCGCCTGGGCCACCGCCCCGGATGGCGGGCCGCTGCTGCCGCTGGCGGATGGCGGCGCCCGCCAGCGCGAACTCGCCTTCCGCTCCGGCGCCAATCTGGTCATGTATGTGCTGACCGGCAACTACAAGGCCGATCAGGTGCATGTACCGGCGCTGCTCGAAAGGCTGGGACAATGAGGGGCACACACCCGCACTGTCGCGTTTCTCAGACAAGCGGCGCCGGACGCAGTGTTGCACGACACACAACTCAAGTGAGCGCGCCCTTGCTCCCTCTCCCCGTGGGGGAGAGGGAGGGGGTGAGGGGTCTGCCCTCGCTCCGCAGTCGTCGCGCGCCCTCACCCGGCCCGGCGGGCCGACCTCTCCCCCTCGGGGCGAGGTGGAAGATCCCACCCCGCAACATTGACGGAGGCCCCGCCCGATGAATCTCGGCCTCGCCTTCGATCCGCTGATCCCGCTGCCCTTCCTCATCGCCTGCGCCGTGGTGGCCGGCGCCGTCGCGCTGCTGCTCCTCGTCGCCCGCTCGCGCGGGGCGATCCTGCGCGGCCTCGCCCTGGCGCTGGCCGTGCTGGCGCTGGCCAATCCCTCCCTCACCCGCGAGGAGCGCGAGCCGCTCTCCACCGTGGTCGCCGTCGTCGTCGACAAGAGCGCCAGCCAGGATTTCGGCGACCGCAACCGGATGACCGAGGCCGCCCGCGCCGAGCTGGAGACCCGCCTCGCCCGCCTCAAGGAGCAGGGCGCCGAGATCCGCTTCGTCGATGCCGGCGCCGGGGCCGGCGAGGTCGACGGCACCCGCCTGTTCACCGCCCTGTCCGCCGCGCTGGCCGATGTGCCGCCCGAGCGGGTGGCCGGCGCCATCTTCCTCACCGACGGCCGCGTGCATGACATCCCCGCCTCGATGGCGGCGCTCGGGTTCCGGGCGCCGGTGCATGCCATCATCTCCGGCCAGCCGGGCGAGCGTGACCGCCGGGTGGCGCTCACCGCCACCCCGCGCTTCGGCATTGTCGGGCAGAACCAGACCATCGGCTACCGGGTGGTCGATGAAGGCGCCCCGGCCGGTGCCCGCGTCGGCGTCACCGTGCGCCGCGACGGCGAGGTGGTGGCCCGTCCCATCGTCACCGCCGGCCAGGAAGCCCGCGTCGATGTCGAGATCACCCATGCCGGGGCCAACATCGTCGAGATCGAGGCCGCCGGCCTCGAGGGCGAGCTCACCCCGGTGAACAACCGCGCCGCCGTCTCCATCGACGGGGTGCGCGACAAGCTTCGGGTGCTGCTGGTGTCCGGCGAGCCGCATGTCGGCGAGCGCACCTGGCGCAACCTGTTGAAGTCCGACGCCAATATCGACCTCGTGCACTTCACCATCCTGCGCCCGCCGGAGAAGCAGGACGGCACGCCGATCAACGAGCTGTCGCTGATCGCCTTCCCGACCCGCGAGCTGTTTCAGCAGAAGATCAAGGATTTCGATCTGATCATTTTCGACCGCTACGCCCAGCAGGGCGTGCTGCCGATGATCTATTTCGACAACATCGTGCGCTATGTCGAGGAAGGCGGCGCGCTGCTGGTCGCCGCCGGCACCGATTACATCTCGGACGGCTCGGTGTTCAACACCCCGCTGGAAGCGGTGCTGCCCGCCGCCCCGGCCGGCCACATGACCGAGACGCCGTTCCGCGCCGGGCTCACCGATGCCGGCCGCCGGCACCCGGTCACCCGTGCCTTGCCGGGCTCGGAGAGCAATCCACCGACCTGGGCGCGGTTCTTCCGCATCGTCGACACCCAGGGCGCCCGCGGCACCAGCGTGATGGACGGGCCGGACGGCAAGCCGATCCTGCTGCTCGACCGCGTCGGCGAGGGCCGCGTCGCCCTGCTGTTGTCGGATCATTTCTGGCTGTGGGCGCGCGGCTTCGAAGGCGGCGGCCCCTATATCGACCTGCTGCGCCGCCTGTCGCACTGGCTGATGAAGGAGCCGGACCTCGAGGAGGAGCGCCTGCGCCTCACCGCCCACGGCCCGGACCTCGTCGTCGAGCGCCAGACCATGGGCGACGCCGCCCCAACCGTCGTCGTCACCAACCCGACCGGCCAGACCCGCACCCTCACTTTGGCCTCGGTCGAGCCCGGCCTGTTCCGCGCCACCTTCCCGGCTGACAGGCTCGGCCTGTGGCGGGCCAGCGATGGCACCCACACCGCGCTGGTCAATGTCGGCCCGCTCAACCCGCGCGAGTTCGCCGAGGTGACCTCGACCACCGAGACGCTGCGCCCGGTGCTGGCCGCCACCGGCGGCGGCGTCTGGCGGATGGCGGAGCTTGCCGGCGGCGTGCCGCGGGTGGTGGCGGTGCGCTCGGGCGAGCGCTTCGCCGGCGAGGACTGGATGGGCCTCGCCCTGCGCGACGTCTCGGTGGTGCGCGGGCTCGGCCTGTTCCCGCTGTTCGCCGGGCTGTCCGGCCTGCTCATCCTTATGGCTGGAATCGCCGCCGCCTGGGCACGCGAAGGGCGGTAAGCCGACGAAACTGGCGCACAAATGCGCTTTTAGGTTGCATGAACTTCATACACACTTCCCTCGGGAATTTGGGGGAATTTGCAATGAAGATCGCCGTCGCAGCGGGCATCGTCTCTTCGTGCGTGTTAGCGGCCTGCGTGGCGCCGCCACCGCCCAATCCGGCGGAACTCGTGCCGGCGGACGTCATCATCAACACCATCAAATGCGAAGTCGCCCAGTTGGTGACGGACCTTCCGCTTCAGACACCGCGACGGGTCGTGCTGCTCGGCCAGGACTTCACCGTCAATTTGAAGCTGAAAGCAGTGATCAAGACCACGGCCGGCATCGATGCCGACGGCTCGCTCGATATCCTTGCCTTCAACGGCATCACGCCGGCAGTCAGCCTCGGCGCCTCGGTCGTGGGAACGAGCACCGTGGACACCACGACCGACTTCACCCTGAACGGCACTGCCGAGAACGCGAAGACCTGCCTGATTGCCAAGCAAGACGGACGCATCCTTCAAAATGGCATCGGCTACTATGTGTTCATGCGCCAGCTCGCCAACGACGTGAACAGGTTCGTCGTCGGCGATCCGAAGATCATTGCGGATCAATTCAAATATGATGCGACGTTCGGGGTGACCAGCACCGGCAAGGGCAGCGTCAAATATGGCTTCGTGCCACTCTCCGTGAAAGGCAGCGTCGAAACGACCCTCGACAACGTGCAGCAGGTGACGATCACCGTGAAGAACTCGAAAGCATCGTCCGGCGGCGCGGTTCAACAGCTCGTACCGCCGTCCGGCAGCAATCCCCCGCCCTCGCAGCCCTGCGCCGGACAGAGGTGCCTGCCTCCCGCCATTCCATTCGGCCATGTGACCAAGCCGGAAGATTTATGACCAAGCCGGAAGACTTATGACCAAGCCGGAGGACATGTGACGGAGCTGCCACCGCGCCGCCGCCCATCCCCTGCAGCGTGTACGTCGTGCCTGCGGGACCATCGCACGGTGCGCGGACATCGCTCCGCGCACCGGGTGCCTTTTTGCCCCGTATAGGGCACGTCCTGCATCTTGCAGGTTTGGCCGGCACGGGTCCCCCACGGCGGACGCACGATCGCACACCTTCCGCGGCGAGCGAGGCCTGTGCCAACGGAATGGTCTGCCGGCCCGCCTGCCCGAGCCGGCGCCGGCGCGCCTCGAGGCCGGCCCGGCTACTCCGCCGCGGCCGGCTGCGGCGTCGCGAACGCCCTGCGCACCGGGCCCCGCACCGCTTCAAGCGGCGTGTCGTCGAGCGGGCACACCAGTACCCGCGCCGGGTCCACCGGGCCGGGCAGGCTCACCTGGCCATGCGGCACCCGCCTGAAGCCCATGCGGCCATAATAGGGCTCGTCGCCGACCAGCAGCACCAGCCGCGCCGCATCCTCGCGGTCGAACTGGGCCCGCACCGCCTCCAGGCAGCGCTCCACCAGCCGCCGGCCGATGCCATGCGAGCGGAACGGCGGCTCGACGGTGAGCGGGCCGAGCAGCAGCGCCGCATCCTTGCCGATGGTGATCGGCGTCAGCCGCACCGAGCCGACCAGCATGGTGCCGATATAGGCGGTGAAGGAGAGGTCGAGCCGGTGCGGGTTGCCCTCGCGCAGCCGATAGGCGGTGCGGGCATAGCGGCCGGGGCCGAAGGTGCGGGCCACCAGCCGCTCGATGGCGGCATCGTCGGAAGGCTTCTCGGTCAGAACGGTAATGGAGAGTTCGGTCATCTGGGCGCTCGGCAGGCTCAAGGTCGGCACATCGCCGCGCCGAGCGACCGTGGCGTCACGGCTGCTGGCACCGGCGAGCGAAATCACCCGCGCATGGAAGCATCTCCACGCGGGTCATCTCGTCTCGTCGTCGCTGCATCGGCCTCGGGGCCATCGCCGTCTTTCCCGAAAAAGGTCCGGCCGGATAGCACAGGCCGGCACGCAGGTCGAGGGAGAAGCTTGCGCATCGGAAGCACGACGATCCCACATCCCGCGCAGACGGCGCGCCAGCCGCTTGATTCATGATCGCACCGTCTTCTATAAGAGACGAATGACTATTTTAGTAGACGACACCGAAGCCCGCCTCGCCCGGCGCCTGAAGCTGGAGCGGGAGGCGCGCGGCTGGTCGCTGGCCGATCTGGCCGGCCGCGCCGGGGTTGGCAAGGCCACCATCAGCAAGATCGAGCGCGGCGAGATCAGCCCGACGGCGGTGACGCTGGTGCGGCTCGCCAGCGCCTTCGATCTTACCCTTGCCGGCCTGCTCGTGCGTGCCGAGGGCGGTGACCGGCTCGTGCGCGCCGCCGACCAGCCGCTCTGGCGCGATCCCGCCACCGGCTATGTCCGCCGGCAGATCTTCGCCCGGCCGGACCATCCGGTCGAGCTGGTCGAGGTCGAGCTGCCGCCCGGCGGCCGCGTCACCCTGCCCGCCTCTTCCTATGCGTCGATACGCCAGGTGCTGCAGCTGCGTGCCGGCGCGCTCACCTTGGTCGAGGGCGGCGAGCGGCACGAGCTTGCCCCCGGCGACTCGCTCGGCTTCGGCGCGCCGGCAGACGTCACCTTCGCCAATGAGAGCGACGCCCCCTGCCGCTACATCGTCGCCCTCACCCGCCTGTGAGCCTTGCCATGCCAGCTATGCCCCACACCATCGCCATCCGCCCGCTCGCCGCCGACGCCGCCACCATCGACGCCCTCGCCGCACTGCTGGTCGAGACCGTGGCCGAGGGCGGCTCGGTCAGCTTCATGCACCCGCTGGCACCGGAGAAGGCCGCCGGCTTCTGGCGCGCCGCGCTCGAGGCCGCCGCCCGTGGCGACCGGGTGGTGCTGGGAGCCTTCCTCGGCGACACGCTCGCCGGCACGGTGACGCTGCAGCTCGGCCTGCCGGAGAACCAGCCGCACCGCGCCGAGATCGCCAAGATGATGACCTTGCCGACGTTTCGCGGCCGCGGCATCGCCAGCGCGCTGCTGCGCGCCGCCGAAGCCCTCGCCCGCGAGCGCGGCCGCAGCCTGCTCGTCCTCGATACCGCCAGCGACGGCGGCGCCGCCGGCCTGTATGAGCGGCACGGCTTCGTCTTCTGCGGCGAGATCCCGGATTTCGCGCTGAAGCCGCATGGCGGCCTCACCGGCACCCGGCTCTATGCCAAGCGGCTCTAGCGCATTCCGTCCGGAAACACGCGAAAAAAACCGGGAGGCAGGCCTTCCCGCGATTCCGGGAGAAGCGGGAGCGCTCCCGCCCATGCGCGTTGCCGCAATGCCTGCCTCTCGCCGACGCAACCGATGGCCGCGTGCCATTCGGCCGCTTTCGGCCTAGGTTCTCCCGGCAAGCCAAGGGAGACGCATGATGGGATTGCTGGTCGACGGAAAATGGGCCGATAGCTGGTACGATACCAAGAGCACCGGCGGGCGCTTCGAGCGCACCATCACCCGTTTCCGCAACTGGATCACCGCCGACGGCGCGCCCGGACCCTCCGGCGAGGGCGGCTTTCCCGCGGAGGCCGGGCGGTACCATCTCTATGTTTCCTACGCCTGTCCGTGGGCGCATCGCACGCTGATCTTCCGCCAGCTGAAGCGGCTGTCGAGCCTCATCGGCGTCAGCGTCGTCGATCCCTATATGGGCGAGGAAGGCTGGGTGTTCGTCGATCATGCCCGGCGCCCCACCATGGGCGCCACCGAGGACACGGTGCTCGGCAAGCAGCGGCTCTACGAGGTGTATCTGCAGGCCGACCCGCATTATTCCGGCCGCGTCACCGTGCCGGTGCTGTGGGACAGGCAGCGCGGCACCATCGTCAACAATGAATCGGCGGAAATCATCCGCATGTTCAATTCGGCCTTCGAGGCCTTCACCGACGACCGGCACGATTATTATCCCGAGCCGCTGCGGGCGGAGATCGACGCCCTCAACGCGCGCATCTACGACGCGGTGAACAACGGCGTCTACCGCGCCGGCTTCGCCACCAAGCAGGAGGCCTATGAGGAGGCGGTGCTCGCCCTGTTCGCCATGCTCGACGAATTGGAGCTGCGCCTCGCCGAGGGCCCCTACCTCTTCGGCGCCACGCTGACCGAGGCCGATTGGCGGCTGTTCACCACGCTGATCCGCTTCGATGCGGTCTATGTCGGCCACTTCAAGTGCAACATCCGCCGCATCGCCGACTATCCCAACCTGTCGCGCTACCTGCAGCGGCTCTACACGGTGCCGGGCGTGTCGGAGACGGTGAACCTCACCCACATCAAGCGGCACTATTACGAGAGCCACAAGACCATCAACCCCACCGGCATCGTGCCCGTCGGGCCGGCGCTGGCCTGGACGACGTGACACTCCCGCCCCGCATTGCCGCGCGCGCCGGGAGGACCTGGAGCATTTTCGAGCGAAGCGGAGCCCGCTCGCGTGAAGAAAATGCATGAGATCAACGGCTGGATGGTTTCGGCGTTTGCATGAAAGGCGGAAACGATCCAGCCTCCGGCACAACCGGCCCCCGAGGCCGGAACCGGCAGGGGGGCGAAAATGGATCGGGACGCGCGACAGGACGGCATCGAGCCGCGGCAGGACTCACGGCGGGAGCGGCCGCTGGAGATCCCCGCCGCGGAACTCGCCAGCCTCGTCGAGGCCGCCGCGCAGCTCACCGCCGGCTACTGGTCCGGGCTCGATGAGCGCCCGGCCTATCCGCCCACAAGCGGCGGCGAAACGGCGCGGCTGTTCACCCGGCCCTGGGCCGAGGACGGCCGCGGCGCGGCGGTGCTGGAGGATTTCGCCGCCATTGCCGCGCATTCCCGCCCCTCGGGCGGCCGGTTCTTCGGCTATGTGTTCGGCTCCGGCGAGCCGGTCGGCGCGTTGGGCGACCTGCTCGCCTCGGCGCTCAATCAGAATGTCGGCGCCTGGCGCTCCGCCCCGGCGGCGGTGGCGGTCGAGCGGGCGGTGATCGGCTGGCTCGGCGAGGCGGTCGGCTGCCCCGGCTTCACCGGCTCGCTGTGCGGCGGCGGCTCCTCGGCCAATCTCATGGCCCTCGCCATGGCCCGCGAGGCCAGGCTGCCGGCCAATGAGGACGGCGTCCGGCCCGGCGTGGTCTACGCCTCCGAACAGGTGCACATGTCGATCCCGAAGGCGGTGGCGCTGATCGGCCTCGGCCGCCGCAACCTGCGCCTCATCCCGGTCGACGCCGATATGCGCCTGCGCATCGACGCGCTGGAAGCTGCCATCGCCGAGGATCGCGCCGCCGGCCGCACGCCGCTCGCGGTGGTGGCCACCGCCGGCACGGTGGCGACCGGCGCCATCGATCCGCTGCGCCCCATCGCCGCGATCGCCCGGCGGGAGGACATGTGGATGCATGTCGACGGCGCCTTCGGCGTGCTGGCGTCGCTCGCCGCGCCGGCGCTGTTCGACGGCCTGTCAGAGGCAGATTCGCTGTCGCTCGACGCGCATAAATGGCTGTACCAGCCGGTCGATTGCGGCTGCCTGCTGCATCGCCATCGCGATGTCGCGCAGACCGCTTTCTCGCACAGCGGCGACTATGTGCGGGCCCTGAACACCGATCCGGAGGAGGCCTTCGCCTTCTTCGAGGAGAGCCTCGAACTGTCCCGCCGCTTCCGGGCGCTCAAGCTGTGGCTGTCGCTGCAATATCACGGCCGCGCCGCCTTCCGCGCCGCCATCGCCCGCGATCTTGCCCATGCGCGGCTGCTGGAGGCGGAGATCGCCGCGCGTCCCGAGCTTGAACTTCTCTCGGCCGGCCCGCTGAGCGCGGTGTGCTTCCGTCATCGCGAGAAGGACAACGAGGCGCTGCTGCGCCGGCTGCTCGCGCGGCGGCGGGTCTTCCTGTCCAACGCCACCCTAGACGGCCGCTTCGCCCTGCGCGCCTGCTTCGTCAACCACCGCACGACGGAGGAGGACGTGAGGCTGATCGTCGAGGAGGTGATCGCGGCGGCCGGGGAGGTGAACAGGTGAAGGCGGCGCGGGGGGGCGGAGCGGCGGGAACTACCCCGCCAGCGCCACCTTGCCGTCCTCGGCCCGCGCCGCCTGTTCCGCGGCGCTCAGCTTCTTGAAACGCACCAGCGTATAGACGCCGAGCCCGACATCCTTGGCCACCGGCAGTTCCACCGTGCCGTTCTGCAGTGCCCAGTTGCGCAGCCGGGCGAACTGGAATTCCGGCCGCCACCCGAGCTTGCGCGCCTTGCGGGCGAACCAGCGCTCGAACACCGCGCGCGGCCCGTCCTCGGCGCCGAGATGGTTGACGAGGATGATCTCGCCGCCGGGCTTCAGCACCCGCGCCATCTCGTCCAGCGTCTCCTCGGGATGCGGCACCACGGTGATGACGAACTGGGCGATCACCACGTCGAAGCTGTCGTCCTTGAAGCCGAGATGCGCGCCATCCATCAGGCACAGCCCCTCGACATGGCGCAGATGCTCCTTCTTCACCCGCTCGCGGGCCTTCTTCAGCATCGGCTCGGAAATATCGACGCCCACCAGCCGGTTGGAGCGCTTGTAGTTCGGCAGCGCCATGCCGGTGCCGACACCAAATTCGAGGATGCGCCCACCGATCTTTTCCGCCGCCTTGATCGCCGCCTTGCGGCCGGGGTCGAAGACCGCGCCGAACACCATGTCATAAACCGGCGCCCAGCGGGCATAGGCTTCCTCAACGGTGGCGCGGTCGAGATCGGTCGTCATGGTTTCCCCCCAACATATCCGGCCCGGCCCTGCGGCCGATGCCGGCGCGACGCCCGCGACTCACGCGGTACGGGCGTTCGCCACCATCTCCTGAGCGCGTGTCAGCGCTGTGAAGGCGCTGGGCGCGCGGCGAATCACCCCGCCGCCCAGCAGTCGCGCCCCGGCCGAGACATCGGCATAGAACACGCAGGCCTGGCCGGGCGCCACCCCTTCCTCCGCGGCGGCGAGACGCACCACCGGCGCGCCATCGGCCGCGCGGCCGAGCTGGCCGGGCACCGGCGCCCGGGTCGAGCGCACCTTCACATGGATCTCGCGGCCGGCATCGAGCGCGGCGTCGAGGCTCTCGTCGCCCAGCCAGTTCACCTCGTCGATGCGCACCTCGGTGACCCCCAGCGCCGCGCGCGGCCCCACCAGCACCCGGCGCTGGCGGGCATCGATGCCCACCACATAGAGCGGCTCGGCGCTCGCTATGCCGAGCCCCTTGCGCTGGCCGATGGTGTAGCGCATCACCCCGGCATGGCGGCCGAGCACCCGGCCGTCGAGATGCACGATGTCGCCCGGCTCGCCGGCTTCCGGGCGCAGCTTCTCGACGATGGCGGTGTAGTGCCCGTTTGGCACGAAGCAGATGTCCTGGCTGTCCGGCTTGTCGGCCACCTTCAGGCCGAAGCCCTCGGCCAGCGCGCGTACCTCCGGCTTGGTGGTCTCGCCGAGCGGGAAGCGCAGCATGTTGATCTGCGCCTGCGTCGTCGCATAGAGGAAGTAGCTCTGGTCGCGGCTCTCGTCGAGCGGCCGGTACAGGGCGCGCCCGCCATCCGGCAGGGCACGGCTGGTCACGTAATGGCCGGTGGCGAGGATGTCGGCGCCGAGATCCTTCGCCGTCTCCATCAGGTCGCGGAACTTGACGGTGCGGTTGCAGTCGACGCAGGGGATCGGCGTCTCGCCGGAGGCATAGGCGTCGGCGAAGCGCTCGATCACCGCGTCGCGGAACCGGCTCTCATAGTCCAGCACGTAATGCGGGATGCCGAGCTTCTCGCACACCACGCGGGCATCGTAGATGTCCTGCCCGGCGCAGCAGGCACCGGGGCGGTGGTGCATCGCCTCGCCATGGTCATAGAGCTGGAGGGTGACGCCGATCACCTCGTAGCCGGCCTGCGCATAGAGCGCGGCGACCACCGAGGAATCCACCCCGCCCGACATCGCCACCACCACGCGGGTGTCCTTGGGGGTACGGCCTGTGTCGTCGAGGCGGATCATGGCGAGCGGCGGGTCTGCGACCACGAAGGCCTGGGAGCGGGAGAGTGTCGATGTCCCTATATAGGACGTCGAGGCGGCTCGATGAACCCGTTTGTACGAAATCCCGCCCCGGCGGCGCAACCCGCCCGGCGACGGCCGATTTCCAGCATCGTCGTCGACATTAAATCAGCCACCGAAGATTCCGCAAGGTAAACAAAAAGTTTCGTGGATGTTAATAACGCCTTAACCTTCGTGAACTCACCGGGTCGTGATTCGTTTAGGAAAATATTTATCGCTGTCAGGATACCATCATCTCATAAGTTCGGGTGTCATGAGTGAGCGTACAATGACCGAGGCCTACCGCCCCAGGGTGAAATACGTGATCGGACCGGACGGCAGTCCGTTGACCATTGCTGATCTTCCTCCCCCGGATACGCGCCGCTGGGTTATTCGCCGCAAGGCCGAGGTGGTCGCCGCCGTGCGTGGCGGGCTCCTGAGCCTTGAGGAAGCCTGCAAGCGTTACACCCTTACCACCGAGGAATTCCTGTCCTGGCAGGCCTCGATCGACCGCCACGGCCTCGCCGGCCTGCGCACCACCCGCATTCAGCAATATCGCCAGTAAAACGTTCAACGACGGCATCGTCGGATTGAATGCGGCCGGGCCTCGTCCCGGCCGTCGTCATTTTTGGATCGACGCCGGGCCGGGCCGATGCGCCATCGGCCGCGGCGGATGGAACCCCTCCCCGGTGGGAACCGCACGGATCGACGTGTCTCGCCATGGCGCCTTCGGAACGGCCGGGCGACGCGGCACGCGCGGGGAGGCGGAAGGGTTCCCGGCTATGCCGCCGCCAGCCGGTGCAGATAGGCCGCCAGCCGCTCGCCGGCCGCCTCGGGCGGGCCGTCATTGACGAGGGTCAGCTCCGGCGCCCGGTCCAGCGCCGGCTCGCGCTTCAGCCGCTGCGCCACATCCTCCGCGCTCTCGCGGCCCCGCGCGGCGATGCGCGCCGCCAGCACCTGCGGCGGCGCGGTGACCAGCACGACCCGCACATCGGCGAAGCGCGCGCACGCCTCCTTCACCGCCGCCCGCGAGCCGTTCGCCACCACTGCCTGTCCGGCGCGGATCGCCGCTGCCACTTCCGGCCCCAGCGCATAGGACAAGCCGTTCGCCCGCCAGTGCAGCGGAAACGTCCCGCTCTCGACCCCGCGCGCGAAGGCGGCGGCGTCGAGGCTGAGATGATCCTCGGTGGCATCGGCCGGCCGGGTGATGCGCCGGCGCGCGAAGGCCAGCCCCGGCGTCCCGGCCAGCCGCAGGCGGGCATAGGCAAGCAGCGTGTCCTTGCCGGCGCCGGAAGGGCCGACCACCAGCACCAGAGGGCCGGGCCCGATCCGGACCGCCTCGTCGCAGCTCTCGCCATCCGCCGCCGCACCGACACTCACGCGCCCGTCTCCCGCCTGCTCGCCGACATCCGTCTTAAGACCGGGCTGCGCCTCACGCCACCCGCTCGCCCTCGCGCCAGACCGTGCGCACCACCGGCACCGGCCCGGCGCGCGAGACGCGCAGCAGATCGGCCCGAAGCCCCGGGCGCAGCCGCCCGCGATCGCCCATGCCCGCCGCGTCGGCGGGATTGGCGCTCACCATGGCCACCGACCGCGGCAGGCTGATGCCATCGATCAGCCCCGGCAGCGCGAAGGCGGCGAGCAGCAGGCTGCCCGGCACATAGTCGGAGCTCATGATGTCGAGCACGCCGCGCCGCGCCAGATCCTCGGCGGCGACATTGCCGGTATGCGAGCCGCCGCGCACCAGGTTGGGCGCGCCCATCAGCACCCTTATGCCGGCGGCGTGCGAGCCCTGCGCCGCCGTCACCGTGGTCGGGAATTCGGCGATGGCGACCCCGTCCTCGATGGCCTCGCCCACATGCGCGTCGGATGCGTCGTCATGGCTCGCCAGCACGATGCCGCGCTGATGCGCGATCGCCACCAGCCGCTCGCGATTGGCGCGCGCATGGCGCTCATGGGCGATCAGCCGGTCGGCGACGATCACGTCCATCTCCGCATCGGTCATGCCGCTCTTCTTCTTGTAGTAGGCGCGGAAATGCTCCTCGGTGAGGAACTGCCGCTGCCCCGGCGTGTGGTCCATCAGCGAGACCAGGCGCACGTCGCACGCCGCCATCAGCTTCTCGGCATCCTCCACCACCCCGTCGGCCGCCACCTCGCAGCGCAGATGCACATGGTGCTCGGCGCGCAAAAGCCCGGCCTTGGCGGCCTCGTCGATCGTCGCCGCGAGCAGCGGCGCGTCGCCGTCCATGCCCACCGCCTTCTTGTCCGGCCACACCCGCAGCGAATCGAACACCGTGGTGATGCCGGCGGCGGCGATCTGCGCGTCATAGGCGGTCACCGCCGCAAACGCGTTCCACATCACCCGCGGACGCGGATAGAGATGGCCCTCCACATGGTCGGTGTGCAGTTCGACGAAGCCGGGCAGCAGATAGTCGCCGCCGAAGTCGATCGCCCCGCGCGGCGCCGTCCCCTCGCCGATCTCCGCGATGCGCCCGTCGCGCATCACCAGGTGCCCGCGCCGCACCTCGTCTTCCAGCACCAGCGTGGCATTGGCCAAAACCGTCTCGTTCGTCATGGTCCTCACGCCACCTTCGCAAAATCCGTCACGTCGATCACCCGGTCGCACACCGCCTCGCGTACCTCGGCATCGTGGAAAATGCCCAGAATGGCGACGCCGGCCCGCTTCTTCTCCTCGATCAGGCCGATCACCACCTGCCGGTTGGCGGCGTCGAGCGAGGCGGTCGGCTCGTCCATCAACAGCAGCGGGCGATGGGCGATCAGCCCGCGGGCGATGTTCACCCTTTGCTGCTCGCCGCCGGAGAAGGTGGCCGGCGGCAGGCTCCACAGCCGCTCCGGCAGGTTGAGCCGGGCGAGCAGCGCGCCGGCCCGTTCCAGTGCCGTCTCGCGGGAGACGCCGTCGCCGATCAGCGGCTCGGCCACCACGTCGAGCGCGGACACGCGCGGGATCACGCGCAGGAACTGGCTGACATAGCCCATGGTGGTGGCGCGCAGCGTCATCAGCCGGCGCGGCGCGGCGGTGGCGACGTCGACCGTCTCCTCGCCGTCGCGCACGCGGATGTGCCCGGCATCGACGCGGTAATTGCCGTAGACCATCTTGAGCAGCGAACTCTTGCCCGCGCCCGAGGGGCCGCCCAGCGCCACGCATTCGCCGGGGAAGAGTTCGAAGCCGGCGCCGGAGACCACCGGCAGCCGCGCGCCCTCGCGCAGATGCAGCACGAAGGTCTTGGCGACGCCGGAAACCGAGAGGATGGGGCCTTGCGTGTTCGCTCCCTCCCCCCTCAGCCCGCCCCTCTCCCCATCGGGGAGAGGGCGCTGGTCGCTCATATCAGATCGGCCAGTTTCCGAGACCAGGCCCTTCTCACCTCTCCCCAAGGGGGAGAGGTCGGCCCGCAGGGCCGGGTGAGGGGGAAGGCCGGTGCCATCATTCGTGCTCATCGTCATCCCCCTCACGCCGCCAGCACCGACGACACCAGTAATTGCGTATAGGGCTCGCGCGGGTCGTCGAGCACCTGGTCGGTCAGCCCGGTCTCGATCACCCTTCCGTGCCGCATCACCACCATGCGGTGCGACAGCAGCCGCGCCACCGCGAGGTCGTGGGTGACGATCACCACCGCCAGTCCGAGCTCGGAGACCAGACCGCGAATGAGGTCGAGCAGCCGCGCCTGCACGGAGACGTCGAGCCCGCCGGTCGGCTCGTCCATGAAGACGAGGCGCGGCTTGGTGACGAGGTTGCGGGCGATCTGCAGCCGCTGGCGCATGCCGCCGGAGAAGGCGCGCGGGTCGTCGTCGATGCGATCGGCGGCGATCTCGACCCGCCCCAGCCAGTCAGTCGCTTCAGTGCGGATGTTGCCGTAGTGCCGCCAGCCGACCGCCATCAGCCGCTCGCCGACATTGCCGCCGGCCGAGACCGCCATGCGCAGCCCGTCGGCCGGGTTCTGCCGCACGAAGCCCCAGTCGGTGCGCATCAGCAACCGGCGCTCCGCCGCGCCGAGGCTGGCGAGATCGCGCAGCACCCCGTCGCGCATGCGGTAGCTTACCCGCCCGGTGCTGGCCGCCAGCTCGGTGGAGAGCAGGCCGAGCAGCGTCGATTTGCCGGAACCGGATTCCCCGACCACCGCCAGCACCTCGCCGGGATAGATGTCGAGCGAGACATCGCGGCAGCCGATCCGCGCGCCATAGGTCTTGCCTAGCCCCTGCGCGACGAGAAGTGGGGCGTCGGTCGACATCCCGTCCGTCATGATGCGATCTCCGTATTGGAAGCCCCCTCACACGCCGCCGCGGAGCGCGCGTTTCCGGAGGAGAGAGGGCGGGCGCCGTCATCCCCCTCTCCCCGTCGGGGAGAGGGTTGGGGTGAGGGGGAACCACGGTTGCAGAGAGCCATCGCGTCCCCGGCCGCCTCCTCACCCTCCTCCAGCTCCGTGTAGAAGCTGTAGCCGTGCCGCCGGAAGCCGAGGCTCTCATAGAAGGCATGCGCCCGCTCGCGCGACATGCGGGTGGAGAGCGCCGCCTTGTAGCAGCCCTTCGCCCGCGCCATGTCGAGCGCCGCGCCCATCATGGCGCGGCCGACGCCCCGCCCCTGCGCGGCGGCGCCGACCGCCACCGCCTCGATCACCGCAGAGCGCGACCCGCCATGGGCGATGTTCTCCATCACCAGCAGCGTGAAGGTGCCGAGCACCTCCCCCGCCTCGGCATCCGCCGGGCCAACGACCTCGCCCGCCGCCTCGGCGACATAGAGCGCGTAGTCGGGATAGCGCGCCATGCGGTCGAACACCGCCCGCGCCCTTGAAAGGTCGAGTTCGTCGTCGGCGTCGAGTTCGCGATAGAGCGCCAACACCGCCGGCAGGTCGGCCGGTATGGCGGGACGCACGGTGACATCCGCCGCCACGCGCGACGGGAGCTGATCGCCTTCCAGCCCATCGGCCGGCATGGCGGGGCGAACGGCGACATCCGCGTTCACGATCGGCGGGAGTTGATCGCCTTCCAGCCCATCGGCCGGCACGGCGGGACGCACGGTGACATTCGTCGCGCTCATGACCGCACCTCCGCGGCGTCGGCTTCGACGGCAGCCGTCGCGCGCCCCTCGCCCGCCCCTTCGGGGCGACCTCTCTCCCTCGGGGAGAGGTGAAGTGCGGCCCTGCCCACCGGCACGCCCCCTAGCTCCCTCTCCCCGAGGGGGAGAGGGGTGGGGTGAGGGGGGAGCGCCGCCAGAGGAGAAAGAGCGCCCTCATCCGTCGCCTCCCCCGCCATCTCCCCCCGATGCCCCTGCGCCTGCCGGCCGTTGCAGTAATCGGTGTCCGAGCACACGAACATCCGCTCGCCCCGGTCGTCGAGGATCACCTCGTCGAGATAGACGCCCTCGGCCGCGCACAGGGCACACGGCTTGGCGAAGCGCTGCACCCTGAACGGATGGTCCTCGAAGTCGAGCGAACGCACCGTGGTGTGCGGCGGGATGGCATAGATGCGCTTCTCCCGTCCCGCACCGAACAGCTGCAGGGCCGGGCAGTCGTCCATCTTCGGGTTGTCGAATTTCGGGATCGGCGAAGGATCCATCACATAGCGGCCGGCCACCTCCACCGGGTAGGCGTAGGTGGTGGCGATGTGGCCGTGCCGAGCGATGTCCTCATAGAGCTTCACATGCATGAGCCCGTATTCGGCCAGCGCGTGCAGCTGCCGCGTCTCGGTCTCGCGCGGCTCGAGAAACCGCAGCGGCTCGGGAATCGGCACCTGATAGACCAGGATCTGGTTTTCGCTCAGCCTGGTCTCCGGGATGCGGTGCCGCGTCTGGATGACGGTCGCCTCGGTAGTGGCGGTGGTGGTCGCCACCCCGGCGGTCTTCTCGAAGAAGCCGCGGATCGCCACCGCATTGGTGGTGTCGTCCGCCCCCTGGTCGATCACCTTGAGCACGTCGTCCGGGCCGAGCACGGCGGCGGTCACCTGCACGCCGCCGGTGCCCCAGCCATAGGGCATCGGCATCTCCCGCGCCGCGAACGGCACCTGATAGCCGGGAATGGCGATCGCCTTCAGGATCGCCCGGCGGATCATCCTTTTGGTCTGCTCGTCGAGATAGGCAAAATTGTAGCTGATGGCCGGCATCTCGCCGGTGTGCTGCGACGTCATTCCGCCGCCTCCTTCATCGCGTCGGCCTGCCGGCTTTCCAGCGCTTCCCGGCGCATGCGCCGCACCAGGTCCAGCTCAGCCTGGAAGTCGACATAGTGCGGCAGCTTGAGATGCTCGACGAAGCCGGTCGCCTGCACATTGTCGCAATGGGAGAGCACGAATTCCTCGTCCTGCGCCGGCGCGCCGGGCTCCTCGCCGAGCTCGGCCCAGCGCAGCGCCCGCTCGACCAGCGCCATCGACATCGCCTTGCGCTCGCATTGCCCGAAGACGAGACCGTAGCCGCGGGTGAATTGCGGCGGCTGCTCGGCGCTGCCCTTGAATTGGTTGACCATCTGGCATTCGGTGAGCTGGATGTCGCCGATGGAAATCTCGAACCCCAGCTCCGGCACGTCGATGATCACCTCGACATCGCCGAAGCGGATCTCGCCGACAAAGGGATGCGAGCGGGCATAGCCGCGCTGGGTGGAATAGCCGAGCGCCAGCAGGTAGCCCTCGTCACCGCGGGCCAGCGTCTGGAGGCGGGTGGCGCGGTCGACCGGGAAGTTGGTCGGCGCGCGGGTAATGTCGAAGGGCTCGCTGCCATCATCGGCGGGCGAGGCCTCGATCAGCCCTTCGGCGCCGATCAGATCGGTCACGCGCGGCATTTTTTCGATCGGATCGGCCTCACCGGACATCCCGGAGGCGGCTTCGGCCTGACCATACACCTCACCATACCCATCGGGCGCAGCCAACGAGGTATCGAGCAACCGGTGGGTATAGTCGAAGGTGGGGCCGAGCAGCTGCCCGCCCGGCAGGTCCTTGAAGGTCGCCGACACCCGCCGGCGCACCATCATGTCGCCGGTATCCAGCGGCCGCGAAGTACCGAAGCGCGGTAGCGTGGTGCGGAAAGCGCGGATGAGAAAGATCGCCTCGATCAGGTCGCCGCGTGCCTGCTTGATCGCCAGCGCCGCCAGATCCGAGTCGTAGAGCGAGCCTTCCGCCATCACCCGGTCGACCGCCAGGGTCAGCTGCGCAGCGATCTGCTCCAGCGAGATCGATGGGAGATTCCTTTTTCCTCTCCGTCGCTTAGCCAGAAGCTCGTGCGCATTGCGGATCGCCTTTTCGCCGCCTTTTGCCGCCACATACATGCTTCAGCCCTCCTGCACCGCGACCGAGCGCGGCAGCCCGATGACCTGCCCGGCGCCGGCCAGCAAAAGGTCGACGCCACGCGGAAACAGCGCCCGGTTCGCCGCCATCCGTGCCGCGAAGTGCTCCGGCAGTGGCGCGGCGCCGAAGCCGATGCGCCCCTTGATGCCCGGCCCCTCCAGCGTAAAGCCGCGATCGACGAAGCCCGCGACTTGCAGGATCAGCGTGACCGAAGCATCGGGAAAATCGGGCGAGCCCAGCGAAAACTCGGAAAAATCAAGTATGTTCAAGGGATTGGCGATGAAGGCAAAGCGCGCCTCGCCCGGTTGGGCGACGATTGGCGCCCCGGTGTGGAAGCGCAGGAAATCGCTGACCGCCCGATCCGCCGCCAGGGCGGCGTCGAGAAAGACGGGGGTCTCATAGTCGCACAGCGTCAGTGCCAGCGCCGCCGCCTCCGGGGAAAGCGGTGCCGGAGGAACCAGATCCGTCGGCAATTCCTGCGGCCGGCCGGGGCGCGACAGTGCCCACATGGCAGCGCGGAACACGCCCTGCGCCGCGAAGACCGGATCGGCGAAGCCCCGCGTAAGCTCTTGTGTCTGCAAGATTAATCCTCCCCACGCACCAGGGTGAAGAAGTCGACCTTGGTGGCCGCGGTTTCCGCCCGCGCTTCGCCGGCCTCGGTGGCGAGCCGCGCCCGCACCGGCGCGAGCGCCGCCTCCACCGCCGCCCGCCGGTCCTCGTCCTGCCACAGCGCGTCGATCAGCGCCCCCTGTCGGGCCGCGGCAATGTCGCGGCCGAGCCGGTAGCCGAAGCCCGTCGCCCCGCCATCGAGGCGAATGGCGGCGCGGCTGACCGTCGCCTCACCGAGATTGAAGGGCGCGCCATCGCCGCCCATACGTCCCCGCAGCATCACCAGCCCGACCTCTGCCGGCCGGAGATCGCGGGCCGCCGGCAGCGGCGAAAGCTGCCCGAGCATCACGTCGAGCTCGTCGCGCCGGGCCCGGGCGAGCGTCGCAAGCGCGGCCTTCCGCGCCGGCATCACATTGTCAGAACTATATTTTTCGGAATTCTGCGGCATCGGTTCGGTCCGGCCTCGCATGCGGTGGCGTGGTTTACAACCATGCCAATTTTGTATATTAATCTATACAAATGCGCAATAGCCGTACACGACGGAACACGCCCTTGATGACCGATGCCGACGACACACCGATGACGTCCGCCGAGGAGACCCCCTCCTCCGATGTCGCCCGCCGCAGCGGCGTCGCGCTCTGGAAGCAGATCGCCGAGCGTATCGAGGCGGATATCGCCGAGGGCCGGCTAAAGCCCGGCGCCCGGCTCCCCACCGAAGCCGAACTGGCCGAGCGCTTCGGCGTCAACCGCCACACCTTGCGCCGGGCGCTCGCAACCCTGACCGATCAAGGCTTCATCGAGGCCACCCCTGGCCGCGGCACCTTCGTGAAGGAGCCGCCGCTGCGTTATCCGATCACGCCGCGCACCCGCTTTTCCGAAATCGTTTCTGGAGAAGGCCGTGCCCCGGGCGGGCGGGTGATCGGCTCCCGCATCGAGGCTGCCACCGCCGACATCGCCGCTGCCCTGAAGGTGCCAACGGGCACCGAGGTGTTGCGGCTCGACATGCTCCGCGAAGCCGACAATGTTCCGCTAACCGTCGGCACGCATTGGTATATCGCCGATCGCTGCCGCGACCTCGACTTCATCGCCGCGGCCACCGGCTCGGTTACCCGCGCCCTGGAGGCGCTGGGCCTCGGCGACTACCGGCGGCTGGAAACTCGCATCACCGCCCGCCTCGCCGACGAGGAGGAGCGCGATCTGCTCGCCCTTGCTCCCGGCCGGACGGTAATGGTGGTGGAAAGCATTAATGGCGATCCCAAGCGCCAGCCGATCCAGTTTACCCGTGCCCGCTTTTCCGCTGATCGTGTACAGCTCGTCGTGAAGAATTAGGAGATCGGAAATGGCCCGGATTACCAGCATCGAGGCTCTGCGCGCCCATTATGGCGAAGCCCGCGAGCGCAGTCGGCGCAAGGTCTTGCCGGCACTCGATCTTCATTGCCGGCGCCTGATTGCCCTCTCGCCACTGGTCATGCTGGGCAGCTTCGGCGCCGACGGCCGCGCCGACGTCACCCCGCGCGGCGACGCCCCCGGCTTCATCGCCGTGGAGAATCCGGCAACCCTGCTCATTCCGGACCGCCCCGGCAACAATCGGCTGGATACGCTGACCAATCTCATTGCCAACCCGGCCATCGGCCTGCTGTTCCTGGTGCCGGGCATCGATGAGACGCTGCGCGTCAACGGCCGCGCCGAGATCCATGACGATGCCGATCTGCGCGCCCGCTTCGAGGTCGATGGCCGCCAGCCGGCCACCGTGCTGCGGGTCACCGTCCAAGAGGCCTATCTGCATTGCGCCAAGGCCTTCATGCGCTCGCATGCCTGGGACCCGGCGCATTTCGTCTCTCGTGACAGCCTGCCCAGCATGGGCGAGATGTTGCGCGACCAGCTCAACCTCGCCACCGCCGAAACCCAGGTGGAGATGCTGCGGCGTTACCGCGAGACGCTCTACTGATCCTCCCAGATGACCTGCGGGCCGATATCGGTGAGCCGGCTGCAGCCGGTCATCACCATGGCGATTTCCAGTTCGCAGCGCAGCAGATGCAGCACATGGGCGACGCCGGCCGGCCCCGCCACAGCCAGCCCGTACAGCACCGGACGTCCCACCAGCACCGCGCTCGCCCCCAGCGCCAGCGCCTTCAAAACATCGGTGCCGCGCCGTATCCCACCATCCATCAGCACCGGCACCCGGCCCCTGACCGCCTTCGCCACCCCCGGCAGCGCCTCGATGCTTGCCGGCAGCGTGTCGAGCACCCGCCCGCCATGGTTGGAGACGATGATGCCGTCCGCGCCGGCGCCAATCGCTCGCTCGGCATCCGCCGCACACATTATCCCCTTGAGAATGAGCGGTAATTTCGTAACCGCACGCAGCCGATGGATATCCGCCCAGCGCGCCGCCACATCCATGAAGCCGCCGAACATCAGGCTCTCCCCGAGCTCGGCATGCGCGAAATAGCTGGTGTGCAGTCCCGCGAGATTGGCGTGCTCGGAGAGCTTGGGCGGCTTGTAGCCGGCCCGTTGCTCGGTGTTGCGCATGCCGAACACCGGCGCATCCACCGTCACCACCAGCGCGCCATAGCCAGCGGCCTCGGCACGGCGCACCAGGTCGAGCGTGAAGCCGCGGTCGTGCTGGATATAGAGCTGGAACCAGAGCGGCGTGCGTGCCGCCGCGGCGATTTCCTCCAGCGTGACGTCGGCCTCGGTGCTCACCACCATGCCGGCCTTGGCGCCACCGGCACCAACCAGCGTCGCCAGCTCGCCAGCGGGATCGGCGAGCCGGTGATGCGCGGTGGGAGCGACCAGGATCGGATGGGTAAAATCCTGCCCGAACAGCCGCAGCTGGGTGCCGCCACTGGCAATCTCCGGCAGGGCCCGGCTTCTTAGCCGCAGCCGACCGAAGGCCTCGCGATTCCATCGCAGCGTGGTCTCGTCGGCGGCGCCGCCCGAATAATAGGCCCACGCCTCTCGGCTCAGCCGCTCGCGTGCGACCGCCTCATAATCCTCCACCGCCACCACGCCTTCGGGAATCTCGAACCGTGCCATATCCGCTCCGCCGCCGCTCCTTCCGCCTTAATGCAGGCCATCTATTAACCCAAGAGGCACATAGTCGGAGCGTGTGTGTGGCGGGCGCCCGAGTCGCCGGCTAGTCTCGCAACGGAAGAGCGGGGGATCCATGGAAGAAGGCGGCCACCAGCGGGGCGATGTTTCCGGCCTGTCGCTGCGCGAAGCGATCCGCGCCGCACGGGTGGAAGCTGCCGAGCAGGCCGGTGTCATCGTCGAGCTGCGCGACGCCAGCCTCGTCCGCTTGTCCATGCTCAACGAGATTCTCGACCCGATCTTCGCCGAGGTGCCGCTGGAGCACGCCGATCTATTCGACCGCGGCCTGATGCCGGGCGAGACCCCGCGGCTGTTCGTCGACATGGTCGCGCATGTCACCCTGGGGCGCGACCGACGCACGTTTCGCTTCCTGCAGGACACCCGCTCCGGCCGGCGAGTGCTGGCGGAGAGCATCAACCCCAACGACATCGCCGATGCGGTAACGCGCTATGTCGCCCGCCGGCTCATCGCCCGCGAACAGGCGATCGCCACCAGCGCACCGCCTGAGCCGGAGGCCCCGCGCCCCCTGCCCCACCATCCGCCGGCGCCGGCTCATGAGCCACCACCACGGCGCGGAAATGGCGGCGTCTTCCTGCTCGGCCTCCTCGCGGGCATCGCCGCGAGCGTCGCCGGATGGCTACTCCTGCAAGGGCGCTATTAGACGCTCAGCTAGCTCTCGGCGCGCTCAGCACCCGGGTGGTGCGTGTGGCGACGGTGGCGTCGCCACGGGCGAATCCGCGTGCCTCCATCGTGCAACGCCACGGGAATTCGGCGCCGGGCAAGCGCTCGATCCGGTAAAGATGATAGCCGCCGGGCCAGTGGCTGTCCTCCGGACCGGCGGCGAAGGACGGCGCCTCGACCACCGGCACCAGCCCGCCCGAGGGACCGGCGAGCATCTCCACCATCGGCCGATGGTCATGGCCGCAAATCATCAGCTCGGCGCCGTTGGCAGCGAGGCAGGCCCGCAGCGCCTCGGCATCGAGCAGGCGCTTATGGGCGGAGCGATGACCGCAAGGCGGATGATGGATCAGCACCACCCGGAACAGCTTCTGCCCACCAAGCTCCGCCAGCAGCTGCGCCAAACGTTCGAGCTGCCCGCGCCCGACTTTGCCGGTTGCCATGAAGGGCTGGGTGGGAACTGCCGTCGAGACGCCGATGAGGGCCACATCGCCGCGCCGACGCACGAAGGGAAAGGGAAAATCGGCGACAACGCCTTCCGTCTCGCCGCCTTCGGCACCGTCCCCGCGCATATAATTGCCCCAGTTGAGCAGCGCGTGATGGGCGGTGGAACGTACATAGGCATCGTGATTGCCCGGAACCACCGTCACATAATGGCCGGGGCCGAGATTCTGCAGAAAGCCGAGACCGGTCTGATATTCGGCCGGCAGACCGACATTCACCAGGTCCCCGGTGACCGCGATATGGTCGGGTGCGGCGGCCTTGATGTCGGCGATAAGGAGATCGATCGTGGCATCGGAGAACCGCCGGCGGCGCCCTCGCCGCCAATTGATGACGCCGAGCGCCCGCTTGCCGGCGAGCTCGACGAGCCGCGCCCGCGGCAGCGGACCGAGATGAGGGTCGGTGAGATGAGCGAGCACAAACACGGGGGTCTCCATAGCAGCGCCGTCCACCCGATGGAACGCGCTACGGACAAAACACGGATCATGCTCACAGAAAGCCCCACCCCCATGCCGGTGTTCCGCCCGCCGCGCCTGCTGCATCTATGGGGCCGGCTGACGCGGGGCGTGACGCTCGGCGTGCGCGCCGCAGTGATCGATGCACAGGGGCATATCCTCTTGGTACGGCACACTTATGTGGCTGGCTGGCACTTGCCGGGCGGCGGGGTCGATGCCGGCGAAACCGCCGAGGAAGCGATCCGCCGCGAACTTGTCGAGGAAGCGGCAATCCGTCTCACTGCGCCGCCCCGGTTGCACGGCCTGTTCCTCAATACACATCTCGGCTCGCGCGACCATGTCGCGGTCTTCGTTGCCGGCGCCTTCATCGCGGAAGCCCCGTGCCAGCCCAATCGCGAGATCGCCGAGGCCGGCTTCTTTCCTTCGCACGCCCTCCCCGCGGCGACGACCCCGGCAACCCGGCGCCGCGTCGTCGAGATCGTCGAAGGCCTGCCACCGGCCGCTTATTGGTAGGACAAGGCATCCCTCCTGTGCGAGAAACGCACAGCGGTGCTTGACACCCTTCGGCCGGGTTCCTTATATCCGCGCACCTCGCGAGGCGGCACTATGCGGCCGCTCCCGATGGCGGAGTAGCTCAGTTGGTTAGAGCACGGGAATCATAATCCTGGGGTCGGGGGTTCAAGTCCCTCCTCCGCTACCATTCATCATTGATATCAACGATGAATTTGCCCTCAGAGCAGAAGCTACCCACCGAATACCCTGAAAATTGGATGCTTTCATCAAGCCCCCCTGCCCACGCAGGGATACGCGGCGGCGCTAAGATCACGCGCTCGTGAACGTCGTGATGGCGACCGGGAAGCATGGACGAACGCCCCATTGGCCGAACTGAAACGCCGGACATCCTCAATGTCTTCTCGCCAATATGGCTTGCTAAAACGGAAACCGCCAAGCGCGTGCGGCAGCGCGTCGGCACCGTGCTGGGCTGGGCGGCGGTAGACGGCGAACCCCGTGCGAGGCGTGGCAAAGGGGCCTGCGCAAGCAAACACACCAAGTCCAGCATCACGAAGCTTTGCCGTATTCCGCGATTCGATCTTCGATGCGCTGGCGCGGTTCGAGCGTGCGCTGACCCGCTAGCGGGTGATCGCTGGCCTTGCCGCCGCCAAGCGCCATGACAGACGCGCGGCCGACCACGCGCCATCGACGGCGCAAAGCCGCAACAGATCCAGGCGGGGCTTGATGCGGGCGCCGTCAAACCCTGCGTGTGCCGGACCTCGGCGTCAACCGCTCCCCCCTCGGCGGCGGATGGCACGCAGCGACCACGCCCCGCGTCCCGCTGGGGAGGGCGTATGATGACCTTTCGTCGCCGCGCCATCGCCAGGCTCAACGACGAGTTGCGCACCACCTTCGCGACCGTCCAGGTGATGCTGACACCCGGCATCCCTGCCGATGCAGACGCAGCTCGACGTGCTGGCCAGGGTTCGCGGCTTCAAAGACTTTTCCGCCGACAATGCCCCTATGGCGAGCACGACGTCTCACGGTTTCGATTTCCGGGAGAGAGATCAAGTCGCCCCTGCCCCCGCACGCGTTGCCACGCGATATATATAAATATCGCTAAGGAAATGAGAGGAAAATACACGCGCGCCTCATTCAGAAGACCAAATAGCAATATGCTCACAACGATCATATAAAATAGCAACACCGCCATCTTCATCGAAATGTCATCAGATTTTGTAAATACAAGAGATGCATATATCATTGAAATCCATAAAGTAACGACATACGCCTCGCTTCCCGAGAAAAAATTTATAAAAAACAGCTCTTTCAGATTATAAATTATGTTTATATGATTTCCCATATATTTATTGCTGCTATCCAATCCACCGAGCGAACTCTGAACAAACAAGAAATCGCGTGATATTTTTACATATATAAGGCCAGTCACAATTAAAATTGTGCATATAATTATATTTAATATATTTCTACTTATATTTATCGATATAGAATTCTTTTTATAATAGAAAACATTATATGCTTCATACAATATAACAAATATTGGAATCAGCAACGCAATTTCACGATTGAGAATTGCGAGCGGATAAAGGAAAATCATAATTTTTTTATTATTAACAAATAAAATAATGTACGAAATGATAGTAAATATGATTATATCCAATACATCCCACGTATATATCCAATAATCTTGTAACACTAGAAACATGAACGACCAAAAACATACACATAACATGGCCGATCGGACCGATAGGTCGATCGACCTTAACAAGAGGTAGAACAATGCGTTTTGCGCCAGCAATCCGAGCGCCGTGAAGATGAGCAGGCTTTGCCGGTAAGTCGGAACGACCGTATTGATCCCAAGCACCAGGTATGGCCCGAGAAGGCGGTTCTGAAACGCGCGCCAATGAGGTCGCCCGGTTATGACACCGTAAGCGGCATCAGCCAGATCCTTCCAGTCTCCATGCATCATGTAGAGCGCCCGGAAGGTCAGCGCCGAAACGAGAATTGTCAGCAGGAGACCAAAGAAATCCTTCCTTTCGATCCAGGACGGTATCATTATCCGCTCCAAAGTATCCGGCTAGTATTTCATCCTCTTGAATATTGTCTCGGGCATGTAACGAATGACCGTCATTATGGGCTGCCAGATCGAGCGGACATAAACGACGTCCTTCTGCCTCCGTATGGCGGCCGCCACCGCAGCGCCGACCTCCTCGGGCTGTGCGGTGAGGACGGGCGGCAGCTTGAAGCCCGCCGTCATGCGCGTGGCAACGAAGCCGGGCTTGATTGTCACCACTCGAACAGAGGTGCGCGACAGCCTCGCCCTGAGGCCTGAGAGAAACGCGGTAAAACCCGCCTTGGCCGAACCGTAAACATAGTTCGAGGCCCGTCCTCGCTCCCCGGCGACCGAACTGATGCCGACAATCACCCCTCGGCCGCGGGCCTCAAACCGATTGGCCACCAGGCCAAGAAGCAGGGCCGGCGCGACGTAGTTGGTCTCCATGACGAGCTTGGCGGCGATCGGGTCGCCTCGGGAGACGGCGTGGTCGCCGAGCAGGCCGGCCACACAGACCACAATGTCAGGCAGCGCCGGCAGCTCGTCGAGCAGACGGGCATGAGTTTCAAGGGCGAGAAGGTCGAACCCGACGACTGTCACCTCCGTACGGTAGCGAAGGCGGATGTCCTGCGCATCCGGCTCGAGGCGGGCCGTTTCGCGCGCAGTGAGGATCAGGGCGCCACCCGCCGCCGCATGTCGGTGCGCGATGGCGCGCCCGATATCGGAGGTGCCACCAACCACCAGCATGAGCGACCCCGCCCCATATGCGGTGCCGGATGCATTCATAGGCCCAACCTCCGGGAGAGAAGCGAAGAGAGGCGCCGCACCGGATCCAAGCGCTCGCGCAAGACGCGAAAGGTATCCAACTGGTCATAGCCCGCCAGCATGGCGGCACCGCTGCGCGCATCCTTGGCGAGATAGAGCCGGCCGCCGAAAGCGGCCACGATGACGTCGAGTTGCTCCAGCAGCTTGAAAGTGCCCGTCGAGACGGGAAAGTCCAGCGCCAGCGTGTATCCTTCTCGCGGAAACGACAGGGAGCCGGCGCGGTACCTCGCCGCGCCGAACAGCTTCAGTACCGCCAGGAACGATCCGGCACCCGCCGCCGCTACCCGATCGAGCACGGCGCGCAGCCCTTCACGGCTTGCCGCCTTCGGCAGCACGAACTGGTATTGCACGAAGCCGTTCCGGCCATATAGTCGGTTCCACGCACCAATGGCATCGAGTGGATAGAAATAGGAGGCAAGCGACACGATGCGCTCGCCTGGCCGCCCGCGGGCGTAATAGAGGGCATTAAAGGTGGCGACCGACCGCCTGTTCATCACCCAGGCGGGACTGGACACAGGCATCGCCAGCCTTTGCCGCGGGACGTCCGCGAAGGGCCGCCCCTCCCGTGTGGGCGGCAGCGCGGATCTCGGCAGATGTTCGCCCAGCGTGATCAATGACCGCCCCAGCCGTCCCCCCGATGCCAGACAGTCGATCCACGCCACGGAGTAGGTTGCCGCGTCGTTCGACTCGAAAAGATCCATCGCCTCGTCGAGGGACGCCGCCTTCAGCAGCCGCTGTGCGATCAGGTCGGTCTCGATCCGCTGCAGGGCGAAGGCGACCCGGAGAATGACGCCGGTCAACCCCATACCCCCAAGCGTGGCGTTGAAAAGCCCGACGTTCTCCTGGCGGGAGCAACGCATGATTTGGCCGTCGGCCAGCATGAGGTCGAGCCAGCGGACATGATCGCCGAATGAACCGGCGACGTGGTGGTTCTTGCCATGCACATCCGCCGCCACCATGCCGCCGATGGTGACGAAGCGCGTGCCGGGCGTCACCGGCACGAACCAGCCGCGCGGGACGAAAAGTGCCACGAGGTCCGACAGCAGGACACCCGCCTCGCAGACCATGAAGCCGCTGCCCTCGTCGAAGGCGACCAGCCGGCTCATGTGCCGCATGTCGAGCACACAAGACTCGTTGAGGGCGGCATCGCCATAGGAGCGACCATTACCGCGGGCGATGAGGCTGGGCGCGCATGCGAGGTGCGCGCAGATTTCGGTGTCGGTGCGGGGCTCCTCCGGCAAGACCTCAACCCACGGATAGCGTCCCCATCCCGAGAGCTTCATGCCGGACGTTCCTCCGGACGAGACGCATCCAGGGAAGGCGCGTCGAAAACGACGGCCTTGTCGAGCCGGTATTTCATGGCATAGCCCACCATCAGTCCGAGCGCCCCGCCGATATACAAGCTGGCTCCTTCGGGATCGATCAGGGACCCGATGATTTCGGCCGCCCAGAAGATGGCCGTGGTCACCAGGCCGGTCGCGCCATAGAGCAGGAATTTCTGCGCATGGGCGGCCGCGCCCGTCGAGGAATCCCGGAAGATGTAGCGCTTGTCGAGGCAATATTTGGCAACAAGCCCGACACCGGTCCCGAAAGCCAAAGCGAGAAACACTCCCGGCCATCCCTCCACATTGGCCAAGGCGGCGATGCGCAGCACGCACCATTGCGCAGCGAGATTCATGCTGATCGCCAGCACTGCGAACAGTGCGTAGAGCGCGGCGATACGCCGGGCGGGCGTCATCTAGATGCTGATCAAGATGGCGCCGGAGCAAGCCGCGGCGCTGAGGAGGCTGGTCCGGTCCGTGGCGGCGAACACCACCGGGTCGTCATGCATCTCGCCGCGTTGGGTCAGCAGCAGCACCCGGCTGATCCAGAACAGCAGAATGATACAGACGATCCAGAGCCGATCCGGATAGGTGTATAGCGCGCGGACCGACTCGCTGTTGAGATAGAGCGCCAGAACGAGCGGCGATACGGCTCCGGACGCCGCGGCCATGAATTGCAATGCCGGCAGATCGCCCAGCCTATAGGCGCGGCCGGCGGGATCCTGCTTGGACTTCTGCAGCCTATCGATCAGCTCGGAGCATCGCTTCACCAGTGCCAGGCAGAAGAAGATGAAGATCGCAAAGGCAATCAGCCATGGTGACAGCGCCGCTCCGATCGCCGCCGCCCCCGCCCATAGGCGGCTTCCATAGAGGCAGGCGAGCACGGTGACGTCTATCAGCAGCTTTTTCTTGAGATAAAATGAATAAGCGCACGTCAGGGCATAATACCCCACGAGCGCTTGCAGGAATTCGAAGGGCAGGAAAAGCGCCAGTACGAGCGAACCAAGCAATAGAAGAGGAAACAGAAGAACACCGTGAAGGATGGGAACGCGGCCCGATGCAAAGGGACGGTTCTTCTTCCGGCTATGCGCGCGGTCGTTCTTGAGATCGAGGAGGTCATTGAGAATATAAACGCTGGAGGCGCAGAGGCTGAAGCTCAGGAAGGCGAGGAGGACAGCTCCGAGTTCTGCCACCAGTTCGTGGGCTGCGATCGCTGGCACGAAGACCAGAAGATTTTTCAGCCATTGATGGATGCGGATGGCACGCAGATAGTCCTCGATCTGCACACGCCTCATGCCGATGGCCTGCGCATTAGGAGCCCATATGCGTATTTCCGCCAGATGCGAAGGCCGAGCGTCCGCTACATAGACGTTGCGTGCTTTTCGCCACACATCCTCGTCTACCGACGCATCGCCAATATAGTCGAACCCACCCGCCCCGAACGCCTCGCAGAGAGAGGTCGCCTTGACGCTGCCGGCCAGGTTGAGAGTGCCGTTGGAACCGAACACGCCATCAAAGATGCCCATGCCGTCGGCGACCGCCCGTACGTAACGCTCGTCGGTAGCCGAGGCCAGATAGATCTTCCGGCCTCGCCTGTGCTCGGTCTCGACGAAGTTCCGCACATCGTCATTGAACGGTAGTGCAGTGAAATCGAGCGCCGCCTGGTTCGCGATCTGCGATTTCAGCGCCGCCCGCCCCCGCGGCAGCGCCGCTATCGCTTCAATAGCTTTCCAGGGAGATGAAGACAAAAGAAGAAAAAAAGACTCAAATAGAATATCCGTTCGAACAAGCGTCCCATCCAAATCTACCACAAGAGGTGGATCCACACTCCGACTCCTCCGAGTTTTATATATTTTATCTTAAAATAAGACATTTATACGTGAATAATTCCCTTTATCTGTACAAAATGGTACGCACAGAGGATCGAAAATCAACCAACAAATAGAACGATACGGCACCACCTAGCACCACCTTGAATCGCCGGATTGATAACGTTCTTCACCTTTTGGCGCGGCGACGGGGACGCTCAGCCCTTAATGCCTTCCTTTGATGCGTACACATCCATTCGATCCCGGAGCCGAAAGCCGACGTGGAGCGGCTTGGCTGCCTCTCTTGAGTGATCCGGTTTCAGTCCAATGAATTGCCGGTTCGACCTGCTCCAGACCGAGGACAGCAGTGACCTCGAATCGCGGTCTTTTGGTTACCGGCGCACACTGCAGATCTATTCTGTTCTGTCAGGCGGCGAATGCTGCCCTCGCCCGCTTCTCAGCTGCCTCGCCTTGGCCATGCCCGCAACGCATGGGGATTCGCCAGTTCGAGGTGTCTCCTCGGCTCTCGAGTGCGCAGTTTCTCCCGCACCAAGCGCGGATCGTGCTCGAATTCATCTATCCGGGAACGCAGGGGACGCCGTTTCGGTCCTCTTTTCCCACAAGGTACCGTCTTCAAACGGCTGGTCGAGCACGCGAAACACGTCCTGCGTTGTGATGTCGGTGACGTTCAAGGCATCGCCCAGGGCAGGAGCGCGACCTCTTTGCGACGCTGCCGGCCTCCTCCGGAAAGCCTAACAGCGCTTGAGCCCGGCCAATTCGCATCGACACGAACTTGCCGGCACCCGCATGCAGGGAACGAGACAAACTGGTCGGAATGACCTCAATGCACGTCACCGCTCAACTCTCGGCTGCGTGGCGCTTGGACACTTCGGTAGATTGGGATGTGTCGATCAGGCTGGCTTTAATGCCATTGAGCGCGGTGAAAACGGCCTCGAGCAGGGCCGTACTGAACGGATCGAGTTCGCCAGACCCCTCCAAGCCGGCATCCGACGCACGTTGCTCTCGCTCTGCGGTCGCGGCCGCCATTAGCTTGGTGATAGCAGCGTCTATTTCTGCTGCGATTGCTCGCATCGGGACCTCTTCTCGGTATCAGTTATCGCATCGACCTGCATCTTATGCGATTAAAATTTACATTTTATACGCAAAAGTTGCACAACGTCACAAGATCGGGTTGAGATCTCAGCGCTGCTGACCAGCCCACCCCCACCCGCCATTCGTCCGCGCAGAAGAGCGAAACTATCGGCTGCCACCAGAATACCCGATTACGGCTATTCGGAGTGCAAGAATGAACCCTGCAAGTGACGCGCGTCGGCGGAGACGCACGCCAGCCACCATGTCCAAGGACAAAACCCTGACCGCGATCACGGGTGACATTCCAAGCGCGGCATGAAGAGTCCGGCCACTGACGTAAATGCATGGCCCGCGCAGCGGCGCCTGTGAACCGCGGCAGGCGTAAACGACGGGAGAGGCCCACGATCGGAAAAGATGATTGCCCAAGCCGGGGAGACCTTCCCGCTGGTCTTGCACGCCCCGATGCGCCCTGCCCTACCGAGCCTCCTAGCCGATTGGCAATCGGCATGCGAAGGTAGCTGAAAAAGCATCAAGTACCCGGGAGGAATCAATGCCTGATCTCACGCTCAAGAGCATGGTCAAAGTGATGACCATTCGCGAAGGCGACTTGAAAGTTCCGCTCTTGGAAGCAGCGGAAATGATCGACGAAAATCCCGCCTGGCACGTGCGTATTCCGACCGGATACACGCCGCATGGCGGGAAGGTACTGGCGCTCAACGACATCCGGCGCCTCGTCAAAGAGTTGCCGCGCGTATAGCCGCTGCACCTCCATTCCAGACCCCCTGCCGTTACCGTTGCCGCTCGCCGCGGCAGGATTGGACCGCGGCAATAGCCCCGCAAGGCGGCTTCATCAGCCGGACAGCATCTGGCCCACCCATTGAGGAACCACAGCGTCATAGAATTTTAAGATTTTTCTGCTGTTGAGAACGGCGGGTAACTTGGCAGCTGCCGAATCACATGTGATCCTTCCCTCATAAGGGAGAGGTGGGATGCTTGATTCGACCGATCGTACGAATATCCCTCTATCGCGGCATGCATATGTCCGCTTTGTGAGCTTCGGCGCCCCTAATCAGACACGCGCGTTCACGACGAGACTGACGACGCTCGATCAGCTTCCTACCGAGTATAATTACATCGCCGAGTCTCGGTCCTTTGTGATACTTGGCATTTGGGTTGACGGTATTGGACGGCTGAACGGCTACTCAGCGGAAACGTTCGTCAGAACCGTGGCGCGAAGAGTTACCGCGGCTGAAGGCGCGCCGGCGCGGGCAACGGCCTCACCTTGATCGACCCCCGGAACTGTACCGAACGGCGTTATTTCGGAACCCTGCGCTGCCCTCTGCGTTGATCCCTGGCATACCAGAGGAGAGCGCCGATGGATGAAGTATTCCTAACCACGACCGAAACGCCGGGCGGTGTTCAGGAGCGCGGTACGGTTCGCCTTGAACATCGCGAAGGGCATGACGTCTATGAGATTGCGGGTCGCGAAGGCGCGTGGCATGTCGTGTATGGCGGCAAGGCTGGAATGACTTACGCAACGAAGGAGGCCGCATTCGAAGCCGCCGTCGCAGCGGCCTCGAATGCCCTCAAAGACGGCAACGAGGTGACCGTTCATGTACCGGCGCGGGCCCCGGGCGAAAGCGCGCTTGGAGCATCGACGGATTAGCATAGGAATGGCCAGCCTACACCGCGGCCTGGTCGAAATCCGGCCCGCAGAGCGGAGCTATTTGCGAGTTGCGCTCCCGGCCAGCCTCATTCCTTCAGGTGACGCGCGTTGATCGCCACATCGGCCGGTCTATAGCCATGGCGCAGACGCGAGCGCTGTGCTGGCCATCTTCCGGCATCGTGCATCGGTCGTCGCCGCTCAGTCCCGCAGAGGCTGCATCCCGAGCAAAACCTGCGCCGCCTCTACGCAGCGTGCTATGCGCTCCATCGAGCGCCAATCGACCGCCCCGGTGATCTTGCCGAAATAGATGTCCCAAGCAGAAGCCGCGACCGGCGCGCCAAGCATGTCGCGCTCGATGTGCCGTGCGGCCAAAGCGAGCTGCTCTGGATTTTGTCCGGCAAGCGTCTCGGCTTCCTCATCCAGACAATCCTCGCACATGGCGTCAGGCACTCACCCTTTGAACGCGAAGATATCGAAGCCTCGGTCGCGGTCGATGACATAGACGATGCCACGGCCATCGACATCGACGTCATTGCTCTGCGGGCTGGCATGGCCATTGGCCGGCCGTGGAATAAAATGCCCGACTTCGCGGGGGGTTTCCGGATCGGCAAGGTCGATCACCCGCAACCCGCCGGCGAACCATGTCGCGAAGACCAGGCTGCCGATCTGCTGCTCCTGGAACTGATGCGCGCCGAAGCGCCCGCCGGCGCGCGCATAGGGGCTGTCGGCCTCGCTCAGGTGGAATGTGGAGAGGGGCTTCACCGCGGCGGGATCGCCCGCATCCATCACCCACAGAAAGGCATGCGGCTGGCCGGGCACATGGTCGTGCTCCTCATCGATCATCAATGCGATGTCGCGCCCGGCGATCGGCGATGCGAGGCGGAAGAAGGTGTGCGTCGGCTCGGGAAAGGGGGGATGATAATTGAAGCTGCCGAGCGTCCGCGGCCGGGCGATATCCGACACGTCGATCGCATAAGCGCCGGCATACCAGCAGGATGCCCACATCACGTCGCCGACGCGCAACGCATGATGGAGCCGATGACGCTGCCCCGACCATGCCGGTGTTTCGCCGCCGGCGACATGTTGGCCAGGAAGATGCCAGCGCGAAACCTCACGCGGCCTCGTCGGATCGGCGAGGTCGTAGATGACAAGAATATTGCCGACATATCCGTCCATCTCGGTGGAGATATAGGCGTAGCGCTCGTCCATGTCGAAGCGGTGCACGCCGATGCCGCCGGTGCGGACATAGGCGAGTTCGCGCGGATTGGCCGGATCGCGGATGTCCCACACGCGGAAGCCGCCCTCGCCATAGCCCCGCGACAAGCCGGCGCGAAGATCCGCGATCTCATCGGCGGCGACACCCAGCGCGCGCGCGATCTCATCCGGTGTCGGCACCCGTCCGAGGTGGGTGGTGAGTTCACCCGTCACCGCCTCGATCCGCTCGCCCTTGCGATAGAAGTGCCGGCGATGCCGCTCGACATTGGTGATCATCAGGTCGCCGGCGACCTTCACCTTGTGGGTGTGGGAATAGCCGTCCGGCGGAGCGAGCGCCGCCACGAGACGCGGCCGGGCGGGGTCGCGCACATCGTAGATGCTGGTGCCCAATGGCGGCGACATGTGGCCGATGAAGGCATAGCCATCCTTCACCACCACCTCCCCGCCGCCCGGAATATCCAGCCGGGCGAGAGGCGTGATGTTGGCGCTGTGCAGCGGCCCGGCCGGAAGGTGCGCGTTCATGCGGCGGCCACGCGCGCGGCGGCGCGATTGCGGCGCCATTGAACGATGGAGGGGATGGCCAGCGAGAAGGCAAGCGCCGCCCACAATATGTTTCCGACCGGCGAGGAAAAGAACACCCAGGGGTCGTTGCCGCTGATGCGCAGCGCCCGCATGACGTTCGCCTCCAGCATCGGCCCGAGGATCACCCCGATCAGCAATGCCACCACGTTGAATCCAGTCTTGCGGCAGACATAGCCGATGGCCCCGAACAGCAGGGTCAGCCAGAGATCGAACATGTAGCCGCGCGGCGCGAAGGCGCCGACGAGGGTGAAGGCGATGATGATCGGCGCCAGCACCGGGGTCGGGATCAGCACCAGCTTCGACACCCAGCGGGTGAGCGGCAGGGTGGTGAACAACATCACCGCATAGGCCACCAGCATGGTGATGAAGACGCCATAGCCGAGGCCGGGATTCTGGATGAACAGCCGCGGGCCGAGCTGCACGCCGTGATAGGTCATCACGATCAGCATCACCGCGGCCGTGGTGCCGCCGGGCACGCCGATCACCAAGAGCGGGATGAGATCGCCAGATGCGCAACCATTATTGGCGGATTCCGGCGCGATCACGCCTTCCGGGATGCCTTTGCCGTATTCCTCCGGCGTCTTGGAGTAGAGCCGCGACTGCTGGTAGGCGACGAAGGCGGCAATGGAGGCACCAGCCCCCGGCACGATGCCGATGATCAGCCCGATGATGCCGGTCCAGATCATGTGCCAGGTACGCTGGAACGACATGACCACGCCTTCCCAGGTCTCCTTCCAGCTGGACTGCTGCATCATCTGCCGGCCGGTGTCGCTGAGCACCGAGGTGCTCTCCATCATGATCAGCGCTTCGGAGATGGCGAAGACGCCGATCAGCACCGCGATCAGCGGCACGCCGTCATAGAGCTCGATGAAGCCGAAGGTGCCGCGCGGCGTCGAATAGATGTGGTCGGCGCCGATCGCCCCGATCAGCAGGCCGAGAAAGCCGGCGATCAGCCCTTTCAGCATGTTGTCGGAAGCGACCGAGGCGATCAGCGTGATGCCGAACAGCAGGATCACCACCATCTCGACGCTGTGCATGTAGAAGGCAAGGCGCGCAATATAGGGGAGCAGGAAGATCGACATCAGCGCGGTGACCATGCCGCCGACCGTCGAGGCGACGAAGGACAGCACCAGCGCCTGCTGGCCGAGCCCCTTGCGCGCCATCGGATAGCCGTCGAGACAGGTGGCCGCCGAGCCGCCATTGCCGGGAATGTTGAGCAGGATCGAGGTGATGCCGCCGCCCATATGCGAGGCGACGAACAGCGAGACCATGAAGATCATCGCCACCTCGACATCCACCGCCAGCGTGAAGGGCAGCAGCATGATGATGGTATTGGCCGAGCCGAAACCCGGCATGGCGCCGATGATGATGCCGATGGTGGTAGCGATGACGATCAGCCATAGATAGCTGAAGTTCAGCAGGAACTGGTCGGAGAGCAGGCTCAGGCTGAGATTCATATCGGACCTCCCGTCCGCAACGGCTTTCTGCCGGGCTCAGAGGCCGGTCAGGGCCGAGACGAGGCGCTCGAAGGGGCCCTGTGGAAACGAGGTCCGCAGGATCAGGATGAAGAGCACATAGCCGAACAGGGCGAGCGAGCCGGCGGTGATGGCCGCGGCCCGAACGTTCATGCGTTGCAGCCACAGGAAGCCGGCAAAGAGAAAGCCGAACGTGCTTAGCGTGAAGCCGGCCCAGGGGATCACCGCCACCGAGGCGACGGTGAGGCCGAACAGCGAACCGCGCACAATGGCGAGTTTCCGGTCCTCATAAAGGCTGGTCAGCTCGAGATAGTGCGTGCCGCGCGCGAGGCCGATCGCCGTCCTCAGCGCGAAGATGCCGATCAGCAGGAACAGCACCACGGCGCAGAACACGCCGGAGACCTTGGCTTCCCAGTCGAGGTCCTTGATGGAGATCAGATAATAGGTCGCGAAGGCGGCACCGAGAATCGGGATGATCCAGTCGGCACCGGTCGCGACCTTGCCGTTGCGGTCGTCATTCATGGTTGAGATCCTGCCTGAGAGCCGGCACAGTCTCGCCGCGCGAGCCCGGCGTGGCGTCACTTCGTGGCGGAGAGAAGCGGACGGTAGCGCTCGGCGAGTTCCACGAACTCCTTCGCCGACTCCTGACAGGACGCCGCGTCGCCATATTGGATGAACTCCCAGGGCGTGCCGGCTTTTTCCGCCACCGCCCTGTAGTCGGGATCGGCGAAGACCTGCTTGAAGGTCTCGGCAAGCTTCTTCACCCGGTCGGGATAGGCCTCCACCGTCTTGGCATGAATGGCGATGGCACGCTGGCCGGACATTTGCGGGATCTTGGTGCCAAGCGCCTGGTTCACCGGCGGCGCATTGTTGGTCAGCTCCGGCGCGCGGTTGGTCTCATTGAACACAGTGAGGAAGCGGGCCTGATCGCCGAGGCCGAGCGAAGACGACAGGAAGGTGGCGCAACCATCGACCTCGCCGGTGATCGCCGCCGAACGGGCGGGACCGCCGCCGCCATAGGGAATCATCCGCACCTTCATGCCGGTGGCCTCGGCGAGCGCGAGGGCGCCGATGGTCGAGGGATGCGGGAGGCGGCTGGTGGAAAGCGTGATCTCGCGCTTCTTGCCCTCCTCCACCATATCCTGGATCGTCTTGAACTTGCTGCCCGCACCGACCCAGATCACCGAATCGTCGACATCCATGCTGCCGAGATAGACGAAATCTTCCGGATATTTGTACTTCACCTTCTGGGTGGCATACATGATCATCTCGGGGCCGATATTCCCGAAGAGAATATTGTAGCCGTCCGCTTCGCGCTTCGAGACGAAGACCTCATAGCCCACCTGGCCGGACGCGCCGGGGAAGTAGGAATATTCGAAGTTCGCGCCGAGATATTTGCTCCAGATACGATTGAAGGCGCGCGCGGCCTGATCGACGCCACCGCCTTCCCCGGTCGGGATCAGCACCTGCAGCGGCTTGTCGGGATAGCCCGCCGCCTGCGCGGCAGGCGCGAGCGAGGCGAAGGCAGCACCGGCCCCAGCAAGCAGGACATGGCGCCGATTGAACATGATGGACATTTGGCTTCCTCCCAGGCGCGCTGACGCGCGACATCGTACCGGCCATTGGCTGACCCGCTGTTGGATTTTTCCAACCTATTATTCTTTGGTTATATATTGGTCTAATTTCCCGGTCAATGCGCCAATATCGCCCTCCGTCAGCAACTGTAAGCCCCTAGCGCCGACAACTTGCCGATGTGGGACCGCAACCGACGCGATCTCACACGAATTTGCAGCGCGGATAGCACTCGCGAAGAGGCTCCTACTCAAACCAAATGCAAATTGGTTCGGGAAGCAAACGCATGTGGCGGATGGATGGTGACGGCCAGATATCCGGAGAAGTGCGCCCCGGCCGGATCGGAACCCGGGCCGTCCGACGCTGCGGATTGCCCTCGCACCGGGCGCTCATGGTATCGGTTCCATCGGCTCTCGGGTCGATGGCAATGGCCCGCCCGACGCCTTTAGGACGGCGCAGGAGGACGAGCATGACCGCGAAATCGTTTGCCATAAAATCGTTTGCCATGGCTGTCGTCGCGCTGGTCGCCGGATCGGCGCAGGCAACGGCCAGTGACGACGTGTTGAGGCGGATTTCCGATCCAGCTGGTCAGGTCCTCCAGACGCTGGACTATGCCAACACCCGCTATTCACGGCTGGATCGGGTCAACGCCGGCAATGTCGGCCAGCTGCAGGTGGCATGGACCTTCTCTACCGGCGTGCTGAGGGGACACGAGGGCAGTCCACTGGTCGTCGACGGGATCATGTACGTCCATACGCCGTTTCCCAACATCATCTACGCCCTCGACCTCGATCACGATGGCCGTATCCTGTGGAAATACGAACCGCAGCAGGAGCGGGACGTCGCAGCCATCATGTGTTGCGACCTCGTTTATCGCGGCCTCGCCTATGCACAGGGCATGGTCTTCCTCGGCCAGGCGGACACCACCCTCGTCGCCCTCGATGCGAAGACCGGTGCCGTGAGATGGTCGGTGAAGAACGGCGACCCGAAAAAGGGCGAATCCAACACCGCCACCGTGATGCCGGTGAAGGACAAGCTGATCGTCGGCATCGCCGGCGCCGAGTTCGGCGCGCGCGGACATATGAGCGCCTACAATATGAAGGACGGCACGCTGGCCTGGCGTGCCTATTCCACCGGCCCCGACGCCGAGATGCGGATCGATCCCGAGAAGACCACGGAACTTGGCAAGCCGGTGGGCAAGGATTCCTCGCTCCATAGCTGGGAAGGCGAGCAATGGACGATCGGCGGCGGCGCCCCCTGGGGCTGGTTCGCCTATGATCCCGGGCTCAATCTCGTCTATTACGGCAGCGCCAATCCCGGCACGTGGAATCCCTCGCAACGGCCCGGCGACAATAAATGGTCGAACGCCATCTTCGCCCGCGATGCCGATACCGGCGTCGCGCGCTGGGTCTACCAGATGACGCCGCACGACCAGTGGGACTATGACGGCGTCAACGAGATGATCCTGACCGACCAGAGGGTCGACGGCCAGCCCCGGCACCTGCTCACTCATTTCGACCGCAACGGCTTCGCCTATACGCTTGACCGGCAAACCGGCGACCTGCTGGTCGCCAAGAAATTCGACCCGCACGTGAACTGGGCGACTGGCATCGACATGGACAAAGCGAGCCCGACCTATGGCCGGCCGCGGCTCGATCCAAAATACGGCACCGAGGCGGAAGGCGAGGACGTCACCTATCCCGGCATTTGCCCGGCGGCGATCGGCGCCAAGAACCAGCAGCCCGCCGCCTATTCACCTGTATCCGGCCTGTTCTACGTGCCCACCAGCTCCATGTGCATGGATTACGAGCCGTTTCACGTCGATTATGCGTCCGGCCAGCCCTATGTCGGCGCCACCCTCAACATGTACCCCGCTCCCGGCGGCGACGGCCGGACCGGAAACTTCGTCGCCTGGGACAATGTGAAGGGGCGCATTGTCTGGTCGATTCCCGAGCGGTTCTCGGTCTGGTCCGGGGCGCTCGCCACCGCCGGCGGCGTCGTGTTCTACGGCACGCTGGAAGGGTACCTGAAGGCCGTCGACGCCACGAGCGGCCGGGAACTCTACCGGTTCAAGACGCCGTCCGGCATTGTCGGCAACGTCATGACCTATGAGCATCACGGCCGGCAATATATCGCCGTCCTCTCCGGCGTCGGCGGCTGGGCAGGCATCGGCCTCGCTGCCGGCCTCACCGATCCGAATGCCGGCTCGGGAGCGAAGGATGCCTATGCGGCCCTCAGCAGCTACACGGCATTGGGCGGCCAGTTGACGGTGTTCGTCCTGCCCGGCCGCCCCTAGAGCAATTCCCCGCAAGACCGCGCCGCGGTTTTGCGGAAGAATTGCGGAGAAGCAGAGAGCTGGAGCCATTCCGGTGAACCTGATTTCACCGGAATGGCTCTGGTGGCAGGAGCACCGCAAGGCGCATCCCTGCCTACCGCACCGGTTGCATGTCGCCGGCCCGTGCGCCATCCGCCTCCGCCAGCACGCCGGTCTGGCGCTCGAACAGCCGCCGGTAGCGCCCGCCGGCTTTCGCCAGCAATGTCGCATGCCGGCCATCCTCGACGATGCGGCCGTGCTCGAACACGAGAATACGGTCCATCGCCTGCACCGTGGACAGCCGGTGCGCGATCACGAGCGCCGTCCGCCCTTCCATGAGCCGTTCCATCGCCTGCTGGATCGCCGCCTCCGACTCGGAATCGAGGCTCGACGTCGCCTCGTCGAGGATGAGAACCGGCGCATCCGCGAGAAAGGCGCGCGCAATGGCGACCCGCTGTCGCTCGCCGCCGGAGAGCTTGACGCCACGCTCGCCCACCAGTGTGCGGTAGCCCTTTGGCAGCCGCGTGATGAAATCATGCGCATTGGCCAGAAGCGCCGCCCGCTCGATCTCCTCCTGGCTGGCGTCCGGGCGTGCATAGGCGATGTTCTCCGCCAGCGTGCGGTGGAACAGCACCGGCTCCTGCGGCACGATGGCGATCTGCTGGCGCAGCGAGGCCTGTGCCACCTCGCGCACGTCATGGCCGTCGATCGTCACCCGGCCGGAACTGACGTCGTAGAGGCGTTGCAGCAGCTTCACGAAGGTGGTCTTGCCGGAGCCGGAAGGCCCGACAAGGCCGACGCGCTGCCCCGCCGGGATCACCACGTCGAGGTCATGGAACAACGGCGCGGCGTGACGGCCATAGTGGAACGTAACCCGCTCGAAGCGAACCTCGCCGCCGCGCAGCGCCAGCGGGCGGGCCTCGTGCCGGTCGGCCACGCCGGCCGCCAGCGCGTGCAGTTCGACCATCTCCTCCATGTCGTTCACCGCGCGCTGCAGGTTGTGCACGTGCTGCCCGATCTCGCGCAGATAGCCGTGCACGACGAAATAGGTCGTCAGCACATAGGTAACATCGCCCGGGGTGGCGCGGCCTTGCCACCACAGCCACAGCGCCGTGCCCGTGACGGCGGTGCGCACCACCCAGAGCAGAGCGAACTCGCCGCTGGCGCTCCAGGTCGCCAGCATCCATGTCCGGTGCACCCGGCGGCGCCAGCGCGCCACGACGACACCGAGCCGCACATCTTCCCGGGCCTCGGCACCGAATGCCTTCACCACCTGGTTGGCGCCCAGCGTGTCCGAGAGCAGTCCGCCGATGCGGGTATCCCACGCATTCGACAATCGCGCCGCAGGCGCCACGACACGCGTCGCCAGCGCGATCGTCATCGCCCCATAAGCCAGCGCCCCGATGGCCATGACCAGCCCCATCACCGGCCAATGCAGCATCAGCAGCACCACCGTGCCGGCCAGCACCACCACCGAGGGCAGCAGGGACAGCAGCAGCACGTCGTTAATGACATCGAGCGCCCACATGCCGCGGGTGATCTTGCGCACGGTGGAGCCGGCGAAACTGTTGGCGTGCCAGTCCGATGAGAAGCGCTGCACGCGATGGAAGGTCTCGCGCACCACATCGGCCATGATGTCGAGGGTCAGCGGCACCACGCCCCACCAGGCGAGATGACGCAGCACCACCATGCCGAGGCCGAGCCCGGCCATGACCAGAAACGCTTCCAGCGCGGCAGCCGCCTCGGCGGGACCGGCGGTCAACGCATCCACCAGCCTGCCGGCGAACAGCGGCACGAAAACCTCCGTCACCGTCGCCACGACGATGCTGGCGGCGATGGCGGCGGCAAGCCGCCAGTGGCGCGTCCAATGCTGGAAGGTGAAGGCAAGCACATTGCGCAGCGCCTCGGCGCCGCGATCGGAAGAGAACGACATTGAATCGGCAGGCGCGGCGGGCGCGCCTCTCCTGCGAGAGGGATAGCTCAGCGGGGAGGTTGGAAGCTCAGGCGGGCCTCGGATGCGAGGGCGGCCGAACTAGCGGCGCGAAATCCCGGCCGGGACGGGCAAACGGAATATGATCGTCATTCGCGCCCCTCCCTGGTTCGCAGCTTCAATGCCGGAGTTCTTACCACACGCTCGGCCTGTGGACAATCCGCGGCGATCATGCAGCGCAAAAGGGATCGCAGCGCGCCCGGCCAAATTGACCGCAGCCGCCAGCAGACCACCGAAACGGGCGAGTACATACCCGCCTCACGTTCTCACTTCATTCGAGAGGCGGGACCCGGCCAAATCCAGCGCCGGCAACCATCCACAGCCGCGCGGCCGCAGCACGCCGCATTAACCGGCCGTTAACCAAGATTAACTGAATCTATCCCGACTAGAGGAGATTCGCACGGTGAATGCTGTCAGCCGCTCCGGCCCGTCCATCCGCTTTCGCGGCCGCTCGTTCATGGCGATGACGCTCGTGGCCGATGTACCGCTCCAGCAGTGGCTCGCCGATTTCGACATCTGGTTGGAGCGCTCGCCGGGCTTCTTCACCGGGCGGACGGTCGTTCTCGACATGGTGGGCACCGCGGCCAGCAAGGCCGAGGTCGAACGCTGGATCGGCGAGCTTGCGACACGCGGCGTGCGCCTTATCGGGCTCGAAGGCATACGCCCCAGCATGGTCGATGCGTCGATGCCGCCTCTGCTGCGCGGCGGACGCGACGCCACCGTCGCCATTCCGGACGAGCCGGTCGCCGTGCCGGAAGCGCCGCGCAAGTCGGCCGAGCCGGCGGAGCCGGTGAACATGGTCATCGAGCAGCGCGTCAGGTCCGGCCAGTCGATCGTCTGCCTGGAAGGCGACGTGACCATCGTCGGATCGGTCGGCGCCGGCGCCGAGATCATCGCCGGTGGTTCGATCCACGTGTATGGCGCTCTGGCGGGCCGGGCAATTGCCGGCGCGACCTTCGGCGCCAAGGCCCGCATCTTCTGCACGAAGATGGAGGCCGAACTGATTGCCGTCGACGGTATCTACCGGACGGCCGAAGACATCGACGCCAGCCTCCGTGGCCGGCCGGTGCGGGTATGGACCGAGGATGACGCGTTGCGGCTTGCCGCACTTTAGGAGCGAGGCATGGCAAAGATCATTACTGTCACATCGGGCAAGGGCGGCGTCGGCAAGACGACGACGACCGCCGCGCTCGGTGCCGCGCTGGCGCGGACCGGCGACAAGGTGGTCGTCGTCGATTTCGACGTCGGCCTGCGCAATCTCGATCTCATCATGGGAGCCGAGCGGCGCGTGGTTTATGACTTCGTCAACGTCATCCAGGGCGATGCCCGGCTCCCGCAGGCGCTGATTAAGGACAAGCGCCTGGATTCGCTGTTCCTGCTGCCGGCCTCGCAGACCCGCGACAAGGACGCGCTGACGGAAGAGGGCGTCGACAAGGTCATCGAGGATCTCTCCCGTCATTTCGACTGGGTCATCTGCGACAGCCCCGCCGGCATCGAGCGCGGCGCGACGCTTGCGATGCGCCACGCCGACATTGCCGTCGTCGTCACCAATCCCGAGGTCTCCTCGGTGCGCGACAGCGACCGCATCGTCGGCATCCTCGATTCCAAGACGCTGAAGGCGGAGCGTGGCGAGACCGTCGACAAGCGCCTGTTGCTCACCCGCTACGATGCCGTGCGGGCCTCGCGCGGCGACATGCTGAAGACCGAAGACGTGCTGGAGATCCTTTCCCTGCCGTTGCTCGGCATCGTGCCGGAGAGCCCGGATGTGCTGAGGGCGTCCAATTTCGGCGTGCCGGTCTCCATCCATGATCCGGACAGCGCGCCGGCGCGCGCCTATAACGACGCCGCCCGGCGTCTGAAAGGCGAGGAACTGGCGGTGGAAGTGCCGAAGCAGAAGCTCGGCCTGTTCGGCAAGTTCCTGCGGAGGGCGGCATGACGCTATGGAAGCGGTTTTTCACCAATGGAAGCGCGCCGCAGGCGCGTGAGCGGCTGCAGATCCTGCTCTCCCACGAGCGTCAGGTGATCGGTGGCGACGACCTGCTGTCCAGCCTGCGCGAGGACATTCTGGCAGCCGTCGCCAAGCGCGTGCCCTGCGAGCGGGACAGCGTGAAGGTCCGCCTGGAGCGCGGCGCGCCGATGTCGGTCCTCGAGATCGAGGTCGAGATCCGCGGCAATGTCGACCTCCGGATGACGCAGGCCGCCTGAGGGCGGACGCGCTATTCGCGGCCGTGCCGCGATGTCGTCGGTGATGACGGCATCCGGCGGCACTTGGCTGGAGGCACCGGCGACACGGCTCGTGATCGCCGGCGCCATTCTTTCTATTGGCCGCCTCCAAAGGCATGGCGGCCCCGCTTCCCGAGAGCGACATGGCGGCCCGCGCCCGACATCGGCACGAGGTCATTGCCGGCGAGCCGGGCGGCTCACTCCTTGTCCTTCTGCCGGTTGGCGTGCCGCCGCCGCACGGCCTTCTGCTCGTCATTGGGATGGGCACGGTTGGTGAAGCGGGCATTGCCGAGGCCGGTGCCGATGGTCAGCACGCCCCAGCGCTCGACATCCTGCATGAACGGCACTTCGCTCAGCCCCTGCACGACGGCGTCATTATGCAGGGTCACCGTCGTCTCGTGCCCGCCGATGGAAGGGATCGCCTCCCAGAGCGCCGATGGCAGGTTAAAGCGCGAACTCTCCCAATTCCCTGGCAGATTCTGCGCGCCGTTCTCGATCGAACCGTCGGCGGCGATCGAGCCGGGACAGCCGACGCCGATGAACGGCGCCAGACGCAGCCCCTCCTTTTCCGCCTGCCCGATCAGCTTTTTCAGCATCGACACCAGGCGCTCCACCGCCTCGTCGCGCCCCAGCTTCTCCTCGGCGTGCGGCCATAGCTCCATGCTGCGCACCCGCGCCTTCGAGAGGTCCTCGGCCTTGTCGAGATTCAGCCGGACGATGCCACAGCGAATATTGCTGCCGCCGATATCGATGGCGAGAATGTCGTCGAAGCTGGCGAACATCCAGCTTGGGGCCAGATGCGCCCCCCCGATGAGGCCGGCCTCGTCCGGATCATTGTGAATGGGCCGCAGCTCGATCTCGATGCCCTCGGCGCGCGCCAGCAATTCGGTGCGGGCGACGGCTATCTCGGCGAAGCGACCCGCCTTCAGCCCGCCGCCGATGGCGATCCGCTGGGTATGGCGCCAGGCTTCGGTGCGGAGCAGCCGCCGGATGACGGCAAACAGCTCGCGGGCATAGTCCTCGACCGCGCTGTGGACGAGCGCCTGTTCATGCGGCTTGCCGCCCTCCAGAGCTTCGTCGATGCGGGATTTGGAGATGTCCTCGATCGGCATGTCTCCGAGCAGCGCAAGCTTACGTTCTGTCAGATCACGCCATCGCGCGAGACTTTCGAAGAAGGCGGCACGCCGGGCGCGATCCCCGAGAAAGCCGTCACCGTCGCGCAGTTGCGCGTTGAAGCTGTCGACGGTCACCGCGGCAAGGGTCGAGGCGCCGTGAACCGTCACATTGGGCGGCGCCTCGTTCGATTTTCTGGCCATCTTGCCGCTCATGCATACCCCCTTGCGTTACCGCTCGCCTCGGCGCACCCCGCCCAGTCGCGGGCGCGCATCAGGCAACGATCCGGCTCCCCGCGAAGTTCCGCCGGTAACGCTTTCGGCATGCGGGAGCGGGCAGAAGCGCGTGACACATCGCCGATGCGCGGCCGGATCCCCGTCGCTTCTGCGACGCTTTCGCCGAAGACCGAACGACGTTGCGAAAATTGACGAGGTGCTGATTTTCGCCGTTAACTGGATGCTTATTGCCTTTTCATCCTGATTTCATCGAAGCCGGATAGTATCGGCGGCCTGGTCGAGATTGCGATACAATGCGTGTTTCAGTGGTTATCCCTGCCTATAACGAAGCCGGCAATATCGGCCGCCTCGTTACGGAAACCTTCAACGTTCTGCCCGAGGACATCCTCGGCGAGGTGGTCGTCGTTGACGATTGCAGCGACGACGGAACGCGCGCCGAGATCAAGGCGCTGATGGCGATGCATCCGCGCTTGCGCTATCTACGCCACGGCCACCGTGCCGGCCAGAGCGCCGGCCTGCGCACCGGCATATTCGCCGCCGGTTTTCCGGTGATCGCCACCATGGATGGCGACGGCCAGAACGATCCGGCTGATATCCCGGCGCTGCTCGCCAAGCTTGCCCCGCCCGGCGGCAAGGGGCCGGCGCTGGTGGGGGGCCTGCGTGCCCGCCGGCTGGCCACCGGCTCGCGGCGCTTCGCCTCCACATTCGCCAACGGGCTGCGCGCCCGGCTGCTGAAGGACGATTGCCCAGATACCGGCTGCGGCATCAAGGTCTATTGGCGCGAGGCGTTCCTGCGCCTGCCTTATTTTTCCAGCATGCACCGCTATCTGCCGGCGCTGTTCCTCAGCTACGCCCACGAGGTGGCATATGTGCCGGTGAATGATCGGCCGCGCGTCGCCGGCACCTCGAAATACACCAATTTCGGCCGCGCGCTGGTCGGCGCGTACGACCTGTTCGGCGTGGTCTGGCTGCGGCGACGCACCCTTGTGCCGCCGATCGCCGAGGATAGTGGCGCCGCCATTCCGCTGCGGCCGGTGGCTCTTCCCCCGACCAGCAAGGCCGAGGCCGATACCGCCAGCCTCTAGGTTCCGAGCCGGCGGACGCCGCGGCTGAACAGGGTCAGCCGGTCACGGATGGCACCGGCCACCGCGTCGAGATCGCCGCGCAGTTTCGCCTGCACGGCGAGGCCGAAACGGCTCAGCTCGCTCTCCAGGCGTTCATCCGAAAACAGGTCGGCGTGGCTGACATAGAAGATCTGCCGCAGGATGACCGCCAGTGTCAGCACCATCGCGATGGCAATGGTGACATCGGATAGGAAATGCGCGCCGAAGGCGACGCGGTTGAGCGAGACCATCGCGATGATTGTGGCGATCATCGCGAAGACGCGCCAGCGCCAGGGGCGTGGCACGAACAGAGCGAGCGGCAGCAGGCAGGCGATCGTCGCCGCCTCGCCGGACACGAAGGACCGATGTGCGAAGCTCTGGCCGAAGGACCAGGCGTCGATGAATGGCACGGAACCGCCGAACTCCTCTACCTTCACCGGCCGCGGGCGACCCCAGAAGGTCTTGAACACGCCGTTCACCAGCACGACCGGCCCCAGCAGGAAGAGCATGGTGAAATAAAGCGAGAAGCGCGGCGGCAGCAGGCAGGGCCGGCAGGGATGCAGCAGCTTCAGCGCCAGCGCGACGATCACCACCACCGCCACCGTGACGGGAACGTTGCTGCCCGCCATGCGCAGTTCCTGCAGCGTGCCGTTGTGCGCCAGCGGAAAACCGACACCTGGAACGTAGAACTGACGAGTGACCGCAAGATCGATATCCGGCACCAGGATGAAGGCGGCGGAGAGCAGAAAAGTCGCAAGGATGCAGGCCAGCACCCGGTTCTCGGTGCAGAATGTCTTGAACCGCACCCTAAGCATCGTCGCCGACCGCATCGCCCCCGCCTCGCTGTCTCGCCTGCGCGGAGTCAAAGCGTGGTCGATGAAATGCCGATGAAGCGCAGATAAAACATTAACGAAAGCTGTGGGCGAAGCCGCCTTGCCGCATGTCAGCCGGCGGTGTCGGTGCGGTGCTCAGGCCGGGGGACCACCACCGGCGTGCGCCCCAGCCGCTCGCGGATCACGAAATAGATGTTGCGGGCATAGATGAGCAGGCCCGCCGCCTGGCCGAGGATGAACACCGGATCCTCGCGGTAGATCGCGTAGGCGAGCAGCGTCACGCCGCCGGCGATGGAGAACACCCAAAACGCGAAAGGCACCACGCTGCGGCGCGCCCGTTCGCTGGCGATCCACTGGACCAGGAAGCGGCCGGTGAACAGCGCCTGTCCGATGAACCCCACGATGAGCCACGGCGTGATGGTCAGCGACATCATGCTCATGATCCTTTCGTTGCGTTGGCAGGTGTGGTCAGGATTTGCAGCGTCATCCAGCGGCCGTTGCCGAGATTGAATCCCGACACCGTATCGACCGGCACCACCTGCCGCCCGAGCTGGCTTTGGCGCGCCTCGAAGGCCGCTCGCTGGCGATCGGTCACCGCGGCCATCCGGCAGCCCGGCCCGGCGAGAAAATCCGCCGCGTCCGCGCCGGTTCCATGCCGGGTGTCGGTGCCGAGCACGAACAGCGTGCTGGCTTCGTCGAACCCGGAGACGAGGATCTGCGGATCGGCACAGGGCGCATGGGCGGCAATGGACCGAGCGATCTGCGGCGAGACCCATAGCGCCTCGAGACGCGGCGCCGCCACACCGAAGCCGAGCCCATAAAGCACCACCGCCTGCGCGATCAGCAGCGGATAGGTCGTCTCCAGCGTCGCGCTCCACGCCCGATAGGCCGCAAAGCCGCCAATGACGGTGGCGAGCCCGGCCAGGCCCAGAGCCTCGGCCGGCAGCAGGCCCGACAGCCCGTGAACGACGACGACCAGGCCGATGCCGGCGAGAATGCCGCCGCCGGCGGCGGCCAGCGCCAGCAGTCGCGCCCAGCCCGCCGGCGGCGTCAGCCGTCCGGAAGCGAGGGCAGCGCCGGCCAGCAGCGCGATGGCCGGGTAGGTCGGCAGGGTGTAGTGCGGCAGCTTGGTCGCGAACAGCTCGAAGGCGATCCAGAACGGCACGATCCAGCACAGGGCGAAGCGCACCGCCGGCACCGATCGGCTCGACCACACCCAGGGCGCGGCGATCGCCGCCAGCGCCGCGCCGGGCCAGAAGATGACGAAGAAGGCGAGGAGATGCGCCCCGGGCGGCGCACCATGCGACTCCTGCCCGGTCGCCACCTTGCCGAGCAGATCGTTGCCGACCGCCTCATGGAAGAAGGCCATGCCGGTATTGAGCCAGATGGCGACGAGCCAGGGCAGCACGATCAACAGCATGAACGGCACGCCGATCGCCGGCCTGAGCGGCTTCAGCCAGGCGCTGCGCCGCTCCCAGGCGAGGAGCCCGAGCACGGTGAATCCGGCCAGCATCGGCACGATCGGCCCCTTGATCAGGATCCCCCCACCCATGGCACCCCAGAACAGCAGCGCCCAGCCAAGCGGCACCTTTTCGTCCGGCCGTGCGCCGTGAAGCCGCGCCAGCACCAATTGCCCGGTCACCGCGAAGGCGAGCAAGGTGGCATCGGTCTTGGCGAGCCGCGCCTCGGCGCCGAGAACGAGCGAAGCGGCGAGTAGCGCCGCACCGAAAAAAGCGGCACGTGGGTTGAACAGCCTCAGCCCGACGGCATGGGTCACCAGCACGGCGATCAGCGCGGCGAACAGCGAGGGCAGCCGATAGGCCCAGATCGGCGCGTCCGGCGCCAGTCCGGTGAGCTTCACCGCGGCCGTCTGCAGCCAATAGATGCCGATCGGCTTCTTGAACCGGTATTCGTCGCCGAGCCGGGGCGCGACATAATCGCCGCTCTCCACCATCTGCCGCGAGGCCTGCGCGAAGCGCGCCTCGTCGCGGTCGATCACCGGCAGGGTGAAGAAACCGGGCAGGACACAGGCGAAGAACAGCAGCACCAGGACAAGACGGGCATGGCGTTCGCCGAGGCCGGCAAGGGATACGGCGCCGGGGCGGCCGCCGCGCAGGGATCCGGCTGCATCGCTCATCGTCCGCTCGATCTCCATCCGGTCGGGCGCCGTCACCCACGCTGCCGCCTTCCTTGCTACTAGCACGTGACGGTCGTGTGATCGATCTGTGGCGAAGCAGCGTCCATGCGCCGCCATCCTCCCCCAGCATCTTCCATGCCGCATTCCCGCCCGTATGGCCCGGCAACAATCGCCCGGCAACAATCTCCCAGCGGGAGCCGTCCGCCAGAGCTGGCTGGGCAAGCGATGAGAACAGGGCTATTGAACGGCCGCGACCACGCCATCGGCGCGGCTCCGCCTCTCCGGCACGCCGTGCAGCGGCAGTGCAAATCGGATAGGAAGATGGGATCACGGTGGAACGCCTTACGGTGAGTCTATGCTGAACAGGACCCTTCCGGCCGAGCGGGCCGACAGCGCCGGCGTCGCCTCGCTGCTGCGCACGCTGCACAAGGCCTCCGAAGCGATCGAGACGCTTTCCGATCTCGTCCGCGGCGACGAGATCCTGCGCACGGCCTTCGACGCCGCGGTGGAACTGGTGGCGAGCCGCAAGGGCCGGCTGATCATCTCCGGGGTCGGCAAGAGCGGGCATATCGGCCGCAAGATCGCGGCCACCATGGCCTCCACCGGCACGCCGGCCTTTTTCGTGCACCCGACCGAGGCCAGCCACGGCGATCTCGGCATGATCGCCTCGGACGACACGCTGCTGCTGCTGTCCTGGTCGGGCGAAACCGCCGAACTCGCCAATGTGCTCGCCTACGCCAAGCGCTTCGACATCCCGCTCATCGCCTTCACCTCGCGCGAGGACAGCGCGCTCGGCCGCAACGCCACGGTGGTGCTGAGCCTGCCGCAGGTGGCGGAAGCCTGTCCGCACGGCCTCGCGCCGACCACCTCGACCCTCCTGCAGTTGCTTGTCGGCGATGCGCTCGCCATCGCGCTGCTGGAGCATCGCGGGTTCACGCCGCAGGATTTCGGCATCTTCCACCCCGGCGGCAAGCTCGGCTCGCAATTGCGCCCGGTCGGCGAAATCGCCCATGCGGGCGAGGAGATGCCGCTCATCTCCATCGGCATGCGGATGAGCGACGCGCTGCTGGTCATGTCCAGCAAGGGTTTCGGCGTGGTCGGCATCGTCGATGGATCCGGCGCCCTCGCCGGGGTCATCACCGATGGCGATCTGCGCCGTCACATGGCGCCGGACCTGTTGCAGCAGCTGGTCGAAACCGTGATGTCGAAGCGCCCGCGCGTCGTCGATGAAGCGATGCTGGCGGCGCGCGCCCTGCTGCTGATGCAGTCGGAGAAGATCACCGTCGCCTTCGTGGTGGATTCCCAGCGGCGACCGCAAGGCATCGTCCACATCCATGACCTGCTGCGCGCGGGCGTGGCATGAAGGACGACACGCTGGTCCTCATTCCGGCGCGGATGGCCTCCACCCGCCTGCCGGGCAAGCCGCTTGCCGACATCGCCGGCGTGCCGATGATCGTGCAGGTCGCCCGCCGGGCGGCGGAGGCGGATATCGGCCGCGTGGTGGTCGCCGTCGATGACGACGCGGTGTTCGCCGCCGTCGCCGCCGCCGGCTTCGAGGCGGTGATGACCCGCGCCGAGCATCCCTCCGGCTCCGACCGGATCTTCGAGGCACTGGAGATCGTCGATCCGCAGCGTCGCGCCCGCTTCGTCGTCAATGTGCAGGGCGATTTGCCGACCATCGAACGGGAAAGCGTCCGCGCCGCCCTCGCCCCGCTGGCGGACGACCGCGTCGACATCGCCACGCTCTGCGTCGAGATCGTCCGCGAGGAAGAGCGCGGCAACCCCAACGTGGTGAAAGTCGTCGGCTCGCCGCTGTCCGACACCCGCCTGCGCGCACTCTATTTCACCCGTGCCACGGCCCCCCATGGCGACGGGCCGCTCTATCACCATATCGGCCTCTACGCGTATAAGCGTGCGGCGCTGGAGCGCTTCGTGGCGTTGCCCCCCTCGCCACTGGAACAGCGCGAAAAGCTGGAACAGTTGCGGGCGCTTGAGGCGGGCATGCGCATCGATGTCGAGATCATCGCCTCGGTGCCGCTCGGCGTCGACACGCCGGAAGACCTCGAACGTGCGCGCGAGATGCTGGCGGCATCTCCCGCCTGACGGCCGATAGGCCAGGAGTTTTGATCGTGACTGCCGACGCGACCACCAACGCCACCATCCTTGTCGGCTCCGGCGACCGGCAGGTCACTTTCGCCAATGACGCGCCGTTGGCGCTGATCGCCGGCCCCTGCCAGATGGAAAGCCGCGACCATGCCTTCATGGTCGCCGAACGGCTGACCGAGATCTGCGACAGGGCCGGCATCCGCTTCGTCTACAAGTCGTCCTTCGACAAGGCGAACCGCACCTCGCTCTCCGGCAAGCGCGGCATCGGGCTGGAGAAGGCGATGGAGATTTTCGCCGAGCTGAAGGCGCAGTTCGGCTTCCCGGTGCTTACCGACGTCCACACCGAGGAACAATGCGCGCAGGTGGCGCCGGTGGTCGACGTGCTGCAGATTCCCGCTTTCCTCTCGCGCCAGACCGACCTCTTGGTGGCCGCGGCGAAGACCGGCCGGGCGATCAATGTGAAGAAGGGCCAGTTCCTCGCCCCCTGGGACATGCGGAACGTGCTGGCCAAGATCGCCGAAAGCGGCAATCCGAACACGCTGCTGTGCGAACGCGGCACCAGCTTCGGCTACAACACGCTGGTTTCCGACATGCGCTCGCTGCCGATCATGGCCGGGCTCGGCGCGCCGGTGATCTTCGACGCCACCCATTCGGTGCAGCAGCCGGGCGGCCAGGGCGCCTCGTCCGGCGGCCAGCGCGAATATGTCGAGACGCTGGCCCGCGCCGCCGTCTCCATCGGCGTCGCCGGCGTGTTCATCGAGACGCATCAGGACCCCGACAGCGCGCCATCGGACGGCCCCAACATGATCCGGCTCGACAACATGCCGGCGCTGATCGCCAGGCTCCAGGCCTTCGACGCCGTCGCCAAGGCCTGACGCCGGCGCCGAACCCTTCCGGGCAGGGATCAATCCGCGCCGGGATCGCCCTTGAGGCCCGCCGCCGCGATGCCGGCCAGCGCCGCCGCCTCGTCATTGTCCGAGGTGTCGCCGGAAATGCCCACGGCACCGATCAGCGCACCCGCCTGGTCGCGGATCAGCACGCCGCCCGGTACCGGCACCAGCGCGCCGTCGGCGACATGGCTCGCAGCGGCGATGAAGAACGCCTGCTCCTTGGCGCGCTTGAACAGCGACCGCGAGCCTACCCCCAGCGACAGCGCCCCGAAGGCTTTGCCGCGGGCGATGTCCGCCCGCTTCAGGCTGGTGCCGTCCTCCGACGCCGCGGCCTTCAGCGCACCGCGCGCGTCCAGCACGACGATGGACATCGGCTGGAAATTGCCCGCGCGGCAATGGTCGAGTGCCGTGGCGACGATGATCTGAGCGGCGGCGAGGGTCAGTTCGGTCATATACGCACCTTCATCGGAGGCTTCTGCCGGAAAAATCGGACACCTTCGATAGGCCCGCTCCGCGTGCGCACGTCAAGCCGGTCAGCGAAAACACGAAAGCCCGGCGCGGAGGCCGGGCTTTCCTTTGGTACGGCAGGACGGCGCGTCAGTAAGGCGAAACACACTGCTGCCGAGGCCCGTTATAGGGCTGGAAGGTGTTGTCCGACGCCCGGTAGGACCGATACTGGCTCGCACACCACTGCACATGCGCGTTGCCGCCGCCGCTATAGCTCGGCTGGGCGGCGATGGCCCCGCCGATCAGCGCACCGGCAGCGAAGGCGCCAGCGGGGAACCACCAGCCATTGTACTGGCGATAGCCCGGCCGGTAATAATTATAGCCGCGATAGCCGTTATAATAGTAATTGCGGCCGCTCTGATAATATCCACGGCGACCATTGTAGTAGCCGCGCGGCCCATTATATCGCGGACCGGGTCCACGGTAGTTGGGCCGTGGACGATACTGCACCTGCTCCACCAGCGGCGTAGCCGATTGAATACCTTGCGGACTCCAAGGAGCCGCCGCGGCCGGAAGCGTGCCAGCGGACACAAGAGCCGCAACGGCGGCGGCCGCGAAGGAAACTTTGTTCATTTCAAGTTTACTCCAGCTATACCATCCATGAGCGTCAAAATAAGTGGAAGCACATGAATGCGACCTGAATGAAATCTGTCGCCGCGTGGTAAACGGCGGAATGCCCGTTGAGTTCCCATTCGCGGCCCGGAAGCCGCCGATGCGGCCCGTTTCCGGGGCGCCGAGCACGCATGAAAAAGGGCCGGCGCGCCTCGCAGCGACACCGGCCCTGTTAATTGAACGAAAAGAGCTCAGCGGATCGGCGGCGCGTACTGGATGCCGCCCTGGCTCCACAGCTGGTTGATGCCGCGCGGAATGCCCAGCTTGGAGCCGGTGCCGACATTGCGCTCGAACACTTCGCCATAATTGCCGACCGCCCTGACGATCCGCACCGACCAATCCTTGGTCAGGCCGAGTTGCTCGCCATAGACGCCGTCGGCACCGACGAAGCGCTTCACGTCCGGCTTCTGCGACTTCAGCGCCTGGTCGAGGGTCTTGCTGCCGATGCCGAGCTCCTCGGCATTGAGCAGGGCATAGAAGCTCCACTTCACCACGTTGAGCCACACATCGTCGCCCTGGCGCACCACCGGGCCGAGCGGCTCCTTGGAGATGACGTCCGGCAGCACGATGCTGTCCGCCGGCTTGGACAGCTTGAGCCGCAGGGCGTAGAGCTGCGACACGTCGGTCGTCAGTACGTCGCACGTGCCGTTGTCATAGGCCTTGACCAGCTCGTCGACGCCAGGCTGCTGGATGAGCTCCAGCTTCATGTTGTTCTGCAGGAAATAATCCTGCGCATTGAGCGCGCTGGTGGTGCCGGCCTGGGTGCACACCTTGGAGCCGTCGAGTTCCAGCGCACTGGTCTTGTTCTTGGCGGCGGGCACCATGAAGCCCTGGCCGTCATAGTAGGACACGGCGGCGAACAGCAGCTTCAGCCCGGCCTCCCGCGCCATCGTCCAGGTGGAATTGCGGACGAGCACGTCGACATCGCCCTTTGTAAGGGCGGGAAAGCGCGCTTCCGCCGACAGCGGCACATACTCCACCTTTGCCGGGTCGTCGAAGATGGCGGCAGCGATGCCCTTGCACAGATCGACGTCGAAGCCGCTCCAGCTGCCATCGGCGCCCTTCGCGGAGAAACCGTCGAGCCCCTGGTTGACGCCGCATTTGAGCGTGCCGCGCGCCTTCACGTCGGCGAGCGTGTCGGCCTGGGCGATGCCGGCCGTGAACAGGACGCCGGCAGCCGCCAGCGCCATTCCCAGATGTTTCATGCCTTCCCCCTGCGGCTCCTGCCGCATGTCGCCTATCAGAGCGCCGGCGTCTGCCGGATGATGACCTTGGTGCCGACCGGCACGCGGCTGTAGAGATCCGCCACGTCGCTGTTCACCAGCCGGAAGCACCCCGACGACACGGCATAGCCGATGGTCTGCGGCTGATTGGTGCCGTGGATGCGGTAGACGGTCTGGCCGAGATACAGCGCGGCCGCGCCCATCGGATTGCCGGGGCCTCCGGCCATGAACCGCGGCAGATAGGGCTGGCGCTGGATCATCTCCGCCGGCGGCGTCCAATCCGGCCACTCGGCCTTGCGGGAGACCTTCTGCAGGCCGGACCACTGGAAGCCGTCGCGGCCGACGCCGATGCCGTAGCGCATCGCCCGGTTGTCGCCGAGCACCAGATAGAGGAACCGCTCATCGGTATGGATGATGATGGTTCCCGGCGGCTCGTTGGTGCGGAAATAGACCGGCTGCCGGCGGAACGTCGGATCGAGCTGTTCCTCGTCCGGCGACGGCACGCGCCCTGGCTCCTCCTGCACGTCCAAAAGCATGCTGTTGAGACCCGCGGGCGGACGCGCCTGCGCCTGCGCGTCGCTGATGGCTCCACCGGACAGGGCGGCGGCAACGGCCACCGCGCCCAGAATGCTCCAACGCATACCAAGTCCCCTCCTCAGATCGCCACATCCTCGCATTTCGGGATGTTGGCACGAGTCACGGTCGCTTCCCCGCCACCGATCGAAGGGATTTATTCACCATAAGTCAATTACGGAACCATTAAGCCCTACACCGAAACGGTATCCGAGCGCAGCAGGAAGCCGCAGATACCTAGCGGCAGGCTCACCGGCATCCGGTCAGAAATCGACATTCGCTCGGCGTGCCGCGCGCGCTAAACAGGCGTGCGTCGGTTCATCAGCTCAAGGAACGCCCATGCGCCCCCAAGCCCTTATACTGGCCCTTTCCGCCGCCACCTTGTTCGCTGTGCCCGGCAAGGCGCAGGAGAACGACCTCGCCAAATACTGCAAGGCGGACATTGAACGCCTGTGCAGCACGGTGGCACCGGGTGGCGGCCGGATCATGAAGTGCCTGAAGTCGCACACCAAGGAAATGTCGGTCGGCTGCGCTCAGGCGCTGCAGAAGATGAAAGGCTGACCGGGCAGCCATCATGCCGGAGAGCGGTGGCGATTTCCGCCGCTCTCCGGCCTCCCTAGCCTTATCGCAGATAGCTGACCGCCAGCGCCTCCAGGCGCTCCTGCCGGCCGGAGCGCGGCTGCGGGTCGAGGTTCTCCGCCTCCACCCGCGCCGCGATGCTGTCGAGCGAGGCGCCCGGGGCCAGCATCGCCTGCGCCGCCGGCGTCTGCCAGCCGGCATAGCGGTCATCGACCGCCTTCTTGAGCGCCCCATCCTCCACCATGTCGGCGGCGATCAGCAGCGCCCGCGCGCAGACATCCATCGCGGCGGAATGGGCGAGGACGAGATCCTCCGGGTCGATCGACTGGCGGCGGATCTTGGCGTCGAAATTGGTGCCGCCGGTGGTGTAGCCGCCCGCCTTCAGGATCTCGTACATGGCGAGGGCGGTGTCCTCGACATTGGTCGGGAACTGGTCGGTGTCCCAGCCGGACTGCGCGTCGCCCTTGTTCATGTCGATGGAGCCGAAGATGCCGAGCGCCGCCGCCATGGCGATCTCGTGCTCGAAGCTGTGGCCGGCGAGCGTGGCGTGGTTGGCCTCGATATTGAGCTTCACTTCCTTCTCGAGGCCGGCCCGGCACAACAGGCCGTACACCGTGCCGACATCGAAATCATACTGGTGCTTGGTCGGCTCCTGCGGCTTCGGCTCGATGAGGATCGTCCCCTTGAAGCCGATCTTGTACTTGTGCTCGACCACAAGGTTGAGGAAGCGGCCCATATGGTCCAGCTCGCTCTTCAGGTCGGTGTTCAGCAGCGTCTCGTAGCCCTCGCGGCCGCCCCACAGCACATAGTTCTCGCCGCCGAGCTCATGCGTGACTTCCAGCACGTTCTTCACCTGGGCCGCGGAATAGGCGAACACGTCCGGGTCCGGATTGGTGGCGGCGCCGGCCATGAAGCGGCGGTTGGAGAACAGGTTCGCCGTGCCCCAGAGCAGCTTCACCTTCGACGTCTCCATCTTCCTGGCGAAGATGTCGGCGATGGCGCGCACATTGGCGTTGGATTCCTTCAGGCTCTTGCCCTCGGGCGCGATGTCGCGGTCGTGGAAGGCAAAGTACGGCACGTCGAGGATGCGGAACAGCTCGAAGGCGACGTTGGCCTTGGCACGGGCGAGCGCCAGCTCGTCGGAACCGTGCATCCACGGGCGCAGGAACGTCTCGCCGCCGAACGGGTCGCCGCCCGGCCAGGTGAAGCTGTGCCAATAGGCGACGGCGAAGCGCAGATGGTCCTCCATGCGCTTGCCGAGCACGACACGATCCTTGTCGTACCAGCGGAAGGCGAAGGGGTTGCGGCTTTCCGGCCCCTCATAGGCGAGCGGCGCGGTCGGCTCGAAGAAACCGGCGGGGGCATTCATGAAGTCACTCCCTTCAAGGCGGGGTACAGCGCGCGGTAGCGGGCATGCTTTTCCGCATAGGCTTGCTGGAGCGCCGGGGTCGGCGCGATGGTCTCGATACGGCGAGGCGGCAGGCAGATGGCGGAAGGGCTCTCTCCCGTCGCCGCCATGCGGGCCAGCCGGGCGGCACCGAAGGCCCCGCCCCGCTCGCCGTCCTCGATGCGGTTGATCGGCAGGCCGAGCACATTGGCGATCACCGCCGTCCAGTAGCGCGAGCGCGAGCCGCCGCCGATGATGTCGGCCTGCTCCAGCGTGGTGCCGGCGGCGTTCAGCGCGTCGAGGCAATCCTTGAACGCGAAGGCGACACCTTCGAGCACGGCCTGGGTGAGCCCGTCGCGCGTGGTCTCGTGGTCGAGCCCGATGAAGGCGCCGCGGATCGCGGTGTCGTTGTGCGGCGTGCGCTCGCCGGAGAGATAGGGTAGGAAGATCGCCCGCGACGGCGCGACCGGCGCGTCGCCGAGCGGCTTAAGGAGGTCGCCGGGCGAGATGCCCTCGTTCTGCGCCCACCAGCCCAGCGCCGAGGCGGCGGAGAGGATCACCCCCATCTGATGCCAGGTGGCGGGAATGGCGTGGCAGAAGGCGTGCACGCTCGATTCCGGGTTAGGCGCGAAGCGGTCGGTGGTCGCCCACAGCACGCCGGAGGTGCCGAGCGAGACGAAGGCGTTGCCGGCATGGATGGCGCCGAGCCCGACCGCGCCGGCGGCGTTGTCGCCCGCTCCGCCAGCCAGCACCGGCGGGCTCGCCATGCCCCACCGGGCGGCGAGATCCGGCGTGATGCGGGCCGCGACCTCACTGCCTTCTACAAGACGCGGCATGTGCGTGCGGTCGAGGCCGGTGGCGGCCAGCGCCGCGTCCGACCAGTCGCGCTTGCCGACGTCCAGCCACAGCGTGCCGGAGGCGTCGGACATCTCCTCCACCATCTCGCCGGTCAGCCGGTAGCCGACATAGGCTTTCGGCAGCAGCACCTTGGCGGTGCGGGCGAAGATGTCGGGCTCGTGCTTGCGCACCCAGAGCAGCTTCGGCGCGGTGAAGCCGGGAAAGGCGAGGTTGCCGGTCACCTGGTGCAAGCGCGGAAAGGCGGCCTCCAGTTCCACGCACTCCGCAGCCGAGCGGCCGTCATTCCACAGGATCGCCGGGCGCAGCACCGCGCCGGCGGCGTCGAGCAGCACCGCGCCATGCATCTGGCCGGAGAGGCCGATGCCTTTCACCGCCGCCAGGTCCGCCGGCCGCGAGGCCTTGAGCTGGTCGAGGCTGGCAAGCGTTGCCTGCCACCAGTCCTCCGGGTTCTGCTCGCTGTGCCCCGGCTGCGGCCTGGACACCGACAGCGGCACCTCGGCGGTGGCCAGCACCGCCTGGTTCTCGTCGACGAGCACCGCCTTGATGGCGGACGTACCTATATCGAGGCCGACAAACATGCCTCACATCCTTTCATTCACCGTGATTCCACACCGCAGCGGCGTATCACGGCAGATTATCCCGCACGAAGATGTCGATGCGGATGCGCTCCTGTTCGTCGAACAGCGGCTCGCCCGAGCAATAGGCCAGCAGCACCCGCGCCGCCGAGCGCGACTGGTGGCCGGCATCCTGATTGATCACCGCATCCATCACCCCGCGCAGCAGGAAGCGGCGGGTGTCGTCGGTAAGGTCGTGGCCGACGAAGACCAGTTCGCCGGCGCGGCCGAAGGCGGCCAGGGCGGCGGCGATGCCGCCATTGCCGGCCCCGACATTGTAAAGCCCGACGAGATCCGGGACCTCGCGCAGCATCTGCTCGACGATCTCCTGCGTCCGGTGGTCCTCGTCGAGACTTTCCTGCACCGGCAGCACTTTCAGCGACGGGTATTCGCCGGACAGCACCTGGGTGAAGCCGAACTGCCGCTCGGCATGGTCGCGCAGGGCCGGCGTGCCGACGATCAGCCCGACCGATCCCTGCCGCCCGCCGGCGAATCGGCCGATCAACGTGCCGGCGGTGCGACCGGCGGCGATGTTGTCGACGCCGACATAGTGGCGGCGATGCGAGGACGGCACGTCGGAAACCAGCGTCACAACCACCATGCCGGCGGCGGTGAGGTCGTCGATCGCCGAGCGCACCCGCGGGTGGTCGAGCGCCACCACCGCGACGCCGTCATAGTGGCCGATCAACCCTTCCAGCGTCGCGGCCAGCGCGTCCGGCGCGAACACGTCGACGCGCAGCAGGTCGATGAAGGCATTGTGGGTCGACAGCCATTCCGCCGTGTTCCCCACCTGCTCGGCGAGCTGGCGCATGAAGACGTTGGTCCCCGACGGCAGCACGAAACAGAAGCGATAGGTCTCGCCGCGCGCCAGCCGCGCCGCGGCGGCATTCGGGCGGTAGCCGAGCCGAGCCACCACGTCCCGCACCCGGCCCGCCGTCGCCTCGCGCACGCCGGCACGGCCATTGAGCACGCGGTCGGCGGTGGCCAGCGACACACCGGCCTCGCGGGCGACGTCCTGAAGGGTTATGCGTGAGGAAACTCTCGACATGGCGAGAAGTTGCCCTCAAAATTTGACGTACGCAACTCATGAATGAGATGTCCACCAATTAGACAAGAGGTGAAGCGCCGTGGTGGAATTGTTCTGTTACGGTGCGATGAAGGCTCGACGAAGGCCTCGAAGCTGTGCAAAGTCGGTACCCGATTGCAGAGGAGGATGAAATCCGTCATCTGGTTTGAGGTTCGAACATCAAGACGAAGAGGCCGCCCCACGGCCCGTCCCTCAACACAAAGCCCTGCATCTGATCACCACGCATCCTTTTGGGAGGAACGCATGAAGTCCAAGCTTACCGTCACCGTGGCGGCCTTCGCGATGCTCATCGCGACCGGCGCTGCCCGCGCCGCCGATACCGTGGTCGGCGTCTCCTGGTCCAACTTCCAGGAAGAGCGCTGGAAGACCGACGAAGCGGCGATCAAGAAGGCGCTCGAAGCCGCCGGCGCCAAGTACATTTCTGCCGATGCCCAGTCCTCGGCCTCCAAGCAGCTCTCCGACGTCGAGGCGCTGATCGCCCAGGGCGCCAATGTGCTGATCATCCTGGCGCAGGATTCCGACGCCATCGCCCCCGCCATTTCCAAGGCGCAGAACGAGGGCATCCCGGTGGTCGGCTATGACCGGCTGATCGAGAACCCCTATGCCTACTACATCACCTTCGACAACAAGGAGGTGGGACGGCTGCAGGCGGCCGAGGTGCAGAAGCTGAAGCCGAAGGGCAACTACCTCTTCATCAAGGGCTCGGCCTCCGATCCGAATGCCGACTTCCTGTTCTCCGGCCAGATAGAAGTGCTGAAGCCGGCCATCGACAAGGGCGACATCAAGAATGTCGGCGAGGCCTATACCGACTCGTGGCTGCCGGCCAACGCCCAGCGCAACACCGAGCAGTTCCTGACCGCCAACAACAACAAGGTCGACGCCGTCGTCGCCTCCAATGACGGCACCGCCGGCGGCGCCGTCGCCGCGCTTGCCGCCCAGGGCCTTGCCGGCTCGGTGCCGGTGTCCGGCCAGGATGCCGACTTCGCGGCGCTGAACCGCATCGCGCTCGGCACCCAGACCGTGTCGGTGTGGAAGGACTCGCGCGAACTCGGCAAGCGTGCCGCGGAGATCGCCCTCGATCTCGCCAAGGGCACCAAGCCCACGGATGTGAAGGGCACCACCACCTTCACCGGCGGCCCGAAGAAGGTGTCGATGAACTCGACCTTCCTGAAGCCGGTCCCGATCACCAAGGACAATCTTGACGTGATCATCGAGGCCGGCTGGGTACCGAAGGCGACCGTGTGCCAGGGCGTGAAGGCTGGCACGGTGAAGGCCTGCAACTGATCGTCATCTAACAATGCGGCGGGGCGCGAACCCCGCCGCCCGCCCATCAACGGGTCGGCCGAGGAGTACGCCCATGAGCCAGTCAACGAGCCCGTCCACCATCGCACCCGCCCCCGCGCGGCCGGCCTCGCCGCCGCAGGGGCCCGCACCGTCGCTGCTCGGCGCGCTGGAGCTCGACGTGCGCTTCCTCGGCATGGTCGGTGCGCTCGCCGTCATCTGGATCGTCTTCGATTTCCTGGCCGACGGCACCTTCCTCACCCCGCGCAATCTCTGGAACCTCTCGGTCCAGACCGCCTCCATCGCGGTGATGTCGACCGGCATGGTGCTGGTCATCGTGATGCGCCACATCGACCTGTCGGTCGGCTCGATCCTCGGCGTCACCGGCATGATCATGGCGGTGTTCCAGGCCAGCACGCTGATGCCGGCCTTCGGCTTCAACCATCCCGCCGTTGCGGTGCTCACCCTGGTCGCCGGCATCGGCATCGGTGCGTTGATCGGCGCCCTGCACGGCTTCGTCATCGCCTATCTCGGCGTGCCCGCCTTCATCGTCACGCTGGGCGGCCTCCTGGTGTGGCGCGGCGCCGCCTGGGCGGTGGCGCAGGGCAAGACCATTCCGCTGGTCGACGACCATTTCAAGCTGCTGGGCGGTGGCGCCGACGGTTCGATCGGCGCGTTCTGGAGCTGGGTTGTGGCGGCGATGGCCTGCGCGGTCATCCTGCTCGCCACCCTGCAGGCGCGCCGCCAGCGCCAGCGCTTCCGCTTTCCGCTGAAGCCGGTCTGGGCCGAATTCGTCACCGCCGGCGTCGGCTGCCTCGCGGTGGTGGCCGCTACGCTGGTGGTCAATGCCTACACGCTGCCCGCCGCATTGGCCCGCCGCTATGCCGAGGCCAACGGCCTTGAAGTGCCGCCGGAGGGTCTCGCCATCTCCTTCGGCTTCGCGGTGCCGGTCCTGGTGGCGCTCGCCATCGGCGTCATCATGACCTTCGTCACCACCCGTACCCGTTTCGGCCGCTACGTCTTCGCCATCGGCGGCAATCCGGAGGCCGCCGAGCTCGCCGGCATCAATACAAAGCGGGTGACGCTGATGGTGTTCGCCCTGATGGGCGGCCTCGCCGCCATCGGCGCCGCCATCTCCACCGCCCGCCTCAACTCGGCGACCAACGCCCAGGGCACGCTCGACGAGCTCTATGTCATCGCCGCGGCGGTGATCGGCGGTACCTCCCTCGCGGGTGGCGCGGGCACCGTGGCCGGCGCCATGCTCGGCGCCCTGGTCATGCAGAGCCTGCAATCGGGCATGGTGCTGATGAGGGTCGACACGCCCTACCAGAACATCGTGGTCGGCATCGTGCTGGTCTTCGCAGTGTGGGTGGATACGCTCTACCGCAAGCGCTTCAAGTGAGAGGAGGCGACATCATGGCAACCCAAGGCTCTACCCCCCTCGCCGGCTCGCCCCCTCTCGTCGACATGCGCGACATCTCGATCTCCTTCGGCGGCATCCGCGCCGTCGACGGGGTGAATGTCGACCTCCATCCCGGCGAGGTGGTCGGCCTGCTCGGCCATAACGGCGCCGGCAAGTCGACGCTGATCAAGATCCTCGCCGGCGCCTATCGCCCGGATTCCGGCGAGATCCGCATCAACGGCGAAAAGGCCGACATCGCCAACCCGCGCGATGCCAAGCGCTACGGCATCGAAACGATCTACCAGACCCTCGCGCTGGCGGACAATGTGGACGCCGCCGCCAATTTGTTCCTCGGCCGCGAGATCATGACGCCGTGGGGCACATTGGACGACGTCGCCATGGAAGCGGCGGCGCGCGAGGTGATGGGCCGGCTCAACCCGAACTTCCGCAAGTTCAAGGAGCCGGTGCGCGGCCTCTCCGGCGGCCAGCGCCAGTCGGTGGCCATCGCGCGCGCCATCCACTTCAACGCCAAGATCCTGATCATGGACGAGCCGACCGCCGCGCTCGGCCCGCAGGAGACGGCACAGGTGGCCGAGCTGATCAAGCAGCTCAAGGCCGAGGGCATCGGCATCTTCCTGATCAGCCACGACATCCACGACGTGTTCGACCTCGCCGACCGCGTCAGCGTGATGAAGAACGGCAAGCTGGTCGGCACCGCCAAGACCTCGGATGTCACCAAGGACGAGGTGCTGGGCATGATCATCATGGGCAAGAGCCCGCCCGGCGCCATTGCCGGCCCCGGCGCGGTGCACTAGCGCGACGCATGATGCCGAGGGAGCGGCGGGCAAACCGCCCTCCAATCGTCGAATTTCGGAAGATTTTCCTCGCCGACGGGCGATATCGTCCGGCGGGGAACGCTCCTGCCCCGTGGCGGCATCCGGTCGCTTGGTCACCCGTCTTGGGGTGTGCTAGGTCCAAGATCTGGAGCCATCCATGGAACGTTCCATGGGGCGAGGCAGCGCGACGGACGGCATGAGCAACCGCGCACCACAGATGAGCCTGATGGCGGCGGCGATCCTCGCCGCCTATCTGCTCGTCCTGCAGACGGTGCTGGGCGGCCTGGCCATGGGCGCCCATGCCGGAATGGGCGTGGCGCTCGGCCCGGCCGGCGAGGTCATCTGCCTCAACGCCACGACGCCGGACGGCCAGCAGGACAGCGCCGGCCACCTGCCCGATTGCTGCACCGCCAATTGCCGCATCGGCGCGCTGGCCTCGCTGCCGCCGCCGGAACTGGCGCCGATACCCGCGCCGCTCGCCCTGCCGGCCATCACGCTCGCCGGCCCGCGGGTGGACGCCCCTTCCACCGGCACCGCGCATCTTCCGCACAACGCTCGCGCCCCTCCCGTGGCCTGACGCAGATCCTGCCTTTCCGCATCTGTCGTCATTCGGACGGCCGCCTTCCGGCGCCGTTCCACGGGAATTCAACATGTCCGCCTTTTTCAACAGTTTCCGCGATACCAGCCAACGCCTCGCCTTCTCTCTGCTCGCGCTGGCGCTGCTGCTCTTCGCCTTCGATGCCGCTCATGCGCATGGCTTCAAGCTCGGCGCGCTGGAGATCGGCCATCCCTGGGCGCGGATGACGCCGCCCGGCGCCAAGGTCGGCGGCGCCTATCTCTCCATCGAGAACACCGGCAGCACGCCGGACCGACTGGTGTCGGTGACCGTCGCCGCCGATATCGCCGGGCGCGCCGAGATCCACGAGATGAGCGTCAGCGACGGGGTGATGAAGATGCAGATGCTGCCCGACGGTATCCCAATCCCTGCCGGCGGCACGGTGGCGCTGGCGCCGGGCGGCTATCACCTGATGCTGCAGGACCTCAGGCAGCCATTGAAGGAAGGAGCCAGCTTCAAGGGCACCCTCACCTTCGAGAAGGCCGGCACGGTGGCGGTCGAGTTCAAGGTCGAGGGCATGGCCGGGCCGAAAGGCGCCGCCGGCACGCCGGCGGCCGACCCGCATGCCGGCCACGGCACGCCGTCGAACTGAACCTGGGCCACTCGCGCCGGCCGGATGAGCGCCGGCACGAGACAGCTCCCGTCCTTCCCATCGGCTGACGCCTCTGCGCGAACCACCCCACCGACGCCCCGGCCTGTGTCCGGGCGCCGCGGGGCGTTGCGCGCCGCGTGTCGGCTTTTTTTCCGGATGTGATCCGATGAACGCCACTCCCGTGTCCAACGAAGCGCCCTCCAACGAGGCGGGCGCGCTCAATCTTTACCGTGCCGTCTGGCGCTGGCATTTCTATGCCGGCCTGCTGGTGCTGCCCTTCCTCGTTCTGCTCGCCGTGACCGGCGGCGCCTTTCTGTTTCACAATGAGATCGATGCTCTCTGGCACCACGACCTCAAGCAGGTCGAGCCGCGCGCCACCGCTCCGCTGCCCCCGAGCCGGCTGATCGACGCCGCGCTGGCCGCTCGCCCAGGTGTGGCGCTCAAGATCGTCACCCCCACCACCCCGGATAGCTCCGCCGAAATCGTGGTGAAGACGGCCGATGGCGCCCGCCGCTCGGTCTATGTCGATCCCTATGACGGGCGGGTACTGGGAGAGCTCGCCGACAAGGGCACGATCATGTGGCTCTTCCGCCGCCTGCACAGCCTCGCCGAGTTCGGGCCGGTCGCCAACGGCGTCATCGAAATCGTCGGCGGCTGGTCGATCCTGCTGGTCGGCACCGGTTTCTATCTGTGGTGGCCGCGCAAGCAGACCGGCGGCGTCCTATCCGTGCGCGGCACCCCGAAGCGGCGGGTGTTCTGGCGCGATCTGCACGCCGTCACCGGAGCTTTTGCCGGCCTCGCCATCGCCGTCATGGCGCTGTCCGGCATGCCCTGGTCGATCCTGTGGGGTGCCAAGGTCAATGAATGGGCCAACAGCGCCAATTACGGCTATCCCGCCGGCGTCTACGACAATGTGCCGATGTCGGACGAGCACCTGTCCCACGCCACCGGGCCGACGCCGTGGTCGCTGGAACAGGCGAAGATGCCGCTGTCCGCGGAGCCGGCCGGCACCTCGATCGGCATCGACCGCGCCGCGGCCATCGTCGAGGCCATGGGCGTATCGCCCGGCTATGCGCTCAGCCTGCCGGGCTCTGCCACCGGCGTCTACTCCGCCACCGTCTACCCGGACGACCTGTCGAAGCAGCGCGTCGTGCACCTCGACCAGTACACCGGCACACCGCTGATCGACATGAGCTATGCCGATTACGGCCCGGCCGCCAAGGCGATGGAATGGGGGATCAACGTGCATATGGGCCAGGAATACGGCCTCGCCAACCAGCTGGTGTTGCTCGCCATATGCCTCGCCATCGTACTGATGTCGGTCGCGGCGGGGGTCATGTGGTGGAAGCGGCGTCCGGCCGGCGCGCTCGGCATCCCGCCCGCACCGGCCGATCCACGGGCGATGCGCGGCCTTCTCGCCATCATGGCCGTGGTCGGCGTGCTCTTCCCGCTGGTGGGTGCCTCGATGCTGGCGATGCTCGCGCTCGACGTCGCCTTCACGCGCCGGCCACGATCCAGCCGCGCGACGGCCTGAGCGCTCGAACGGGGCGCTTTCGGCCCGGCGCCCCTTCGCCTAGGATCGCGAAACAGGGGCGCCGGCACCATCACGGACAGGCATGAGCAACCGCCGCGACCACGATCCAGAAGATGGCGACGCCGCGCGGCCGCGCGACGGGCTGTTCATCCGTGTGTATTTCGGCGATGGCCGCCATCTCGGCCCCGGCATGATCGAGCTTCTGGAGACCATCCGCGCCGAGCGCTCCATCCTCTCGGCCGCCAGGAAGATAGGCATGAGCTATCGACGCGCCTGGCTGCTGGTCGAGGCGCTCGATACGTCCTATGGCCAGCGTGTTGTGGTCACCCATCCCGGACGGCGCGGCCATGGCACCGACCTCACCGCCTTCGGCGAGCGGCTGATCGCGCTCTACCGCAGCATCGAAGCCAAGAGCGCCGCTGCGGCCGCCACCGAGATCGCCGAGTTGCGCGCCGCCTTGGCGCCAAAGCCGGCGGATGGCAGGGAAAAGCCGGCCTCGATCGCTTCCGGCAAGGCGAAACGGTCGGCGAAGGCTAGGACGACGGCCCCAGCGGGGTCGTGAAGTCCGGGCTGCGGCTATCCACCGCCACCGATTTGATCATCGCCCACACCGCGCGCCCCGGCGTCAGGCCCAGCCGCTCGACGCTCTCGCGGGTGACGCTGGCGGCGAACCGGCTCGCCCCGGCGACCAGCGCCACATCGGCATAGGGGCCCTCGCCCGGCGTGATCGCCTCGACCATCGCCGGCAGCAGGTTGGTTACCGACACGTCCACCGGCTTGGCCAGCGCGATGGCGACATCGCGCGCCCGCACCCGCGCCCGCACCCCTCCGCCGAGCCGCGCCTCAACGCGCGGTACCCGGAGTTCTCCGCCGGGAAAGGCCAGCGTCGACAAGGCATAATCCTCGTCATGCCGCGTCACCGTGCAGTCGAGCACCGTGCCGAGGTCGAAGCGCCCGACCACCGGCAATATGTCCGCCCGCGACATGACCTCCGCTACCGGCCCCTCGGCGACCTGGCGGCCATCCTTGAGCGCCACCACCCGGTCGGAGAGTCGCAGCACCTCCTCGATGGAATGGCTGACATAGAGGATCGGCAGCCTCATCTCGTCGCGAAGACGTTCCAGATAGGGCAGGATCTCCGCCTTGCGCGCGGCATCGAGCGCTGCGAGCGGCTCGTCCATCAACAGCAGCCGCGGCTGCGCCAGCAGCGCCCGCCCGATGGCGACGCGCTGCTTCTCGCCGCCGGACAGCGTATGCGGCCGCCGCCGCAGCAGATGGCCGATGCCGAGCAGGTCCACCACGGCGTCGAAGCCGATGCCGGCATCGGCGCCGCGTGAACGCCGCTGGCCATAGCGCAGATTGCGCTCCACCGACATGTGGGGGAACAGCCGCGCATCCTGGAACACATAGCCGGCGCGGCGGCGCTCGATCGGCACGTCGATGCCGCCAGCCGAATCGAAATAGGTCTCGCCATCGACGAGGATGCGCCCCTTGTCCGGCCGCACCACCCCGGCCAATGCCTGGATGATGGTGGTCTTGCCGGCACCGGAGGGGCCGAACAATGCGGTCACCCCCGCTCCCGGCGCGGTGAAGTGCGCCGCGAGAGAAAAACCCGGGCGCGCCAGCTGGATGGCGACCTCGATCATGCGCGGCCGATCAATGTGCGGATCCGCCGGTCGGCCAGGCCGGCAAGCAGCAAGGAGGCCAGCGCCAGCACGATCGACACCGCCGTGAGCCGCAGCGCCATCGCATCGCCGTCGGGCATGTGGGTTGCGCTGTAGATGGCGAGCGGAATGGTGCGCGTCTGTCCCTCGACATTGGAGACGAAGGTGATGGTGGCGCCGAACTCGCCGAGCGCCGAGGAGATGGCGAGCAGCGCGCCGGAGAGGATACCGGGCAGCATCAGCGGCAGGGTAATGGTGAAGAAGACGTCGAGCCGGCTCGCCCCCAGCGTGCGGGCCGCGGTCTCCAGCCCGCGATCCACCGCCTCCAGCGCCAGGCGGATGGCGTTGACGGTGAGAGGGAAGCTGATCACTGCCGCCGCCACGACGGCGCCGGCGGTGGTGAAGATCAGCCGGATGTTGAACCATTCGGCGAGATACTGGCCGAGATAGCCGCGCGCCCCGAGGGTGATGAGCAGCAGATAGCCCACCACCACCTTGGGCAGCACCAGCGGCAGATAGACGAGGCCATCGAACAGGCTCTTGCCGGGAAAATCGAGCCGCGCCAGCACGAAGGCGGTGGCCAGCGCGAAAGGCAGGCTCCAGAAGGTCGCCCAGAACGCGACCTTCAGGCTCAGATACACCGCCGTCCATTCCTCAGGCGTCAGCATGGGCTTCCCCGGAGCGGCACGCTTTGACCGCCGCTTCCGTCAATGCACCACGAAGCCGTATTTGGCGTAAACCGCCTTGGCTTCCGGACCGACGAGGAAATCGAACACCGCCTTGGTCTCCGGCGTGTCCTGCCCCTTGACGATCTCGTAGGGATATTCGACCGGCGGGTGGCTGACCGCCGGGAAGGTGGCGACGACCTTCACATTCCTGGCGATGGCGGCATCGGTGGAATAGACGATGCCGGCGGCCGCCTCGCCGCGCTCCACCAGCGCCAGCGCCGCGCGCACGCTTTCGGCGCCGACCACGCGCGCCTTCACCTTGTCCCACTGGCCGAGATTGGTCAGCGCGGTCTTGGCATAGACGCCGATCGGCACCGAGTCGGTAAGGCCGGTGGCGAGCTTGCCATCGGCGCCGAGGAAGGCCAGCCAGTCGAAGCTCTTGTCGATCGTGACGTCCTTGGCGGTATCGGCCGGCATGATCAGCACGAGGCTGTTGCCGATCGGCGTCACCCGCGTCGCCTTCAAGGTGAGGTCCTTGCCCTCGGCATAGTCCATCCACTTGGTGTCGGCGGAAATGAAGATGCCGGCCGGCGCGCCGGCTTCCAGCTGCTTGGCCAGCGCCGAGGAGGCGGCGAAGGAGAACACCACATCCTTGCCGGTCTTCTCCTTGTAGAGCTTGCCGATGTCCAGCAGCGCATTGGTCATGCTGGCGGCGGCGAACACCGTCGTCTGCGCCCGCGCCTCCGAGACCGTGGCGGCAAGGTTGACAAGCAGCGCAACGGCAATGGTGGCGGCCAGCTTTATGACCGGCCGGAACAGGGGGGCGGAGGCATGGAACATAGGACGTCTCCCGCGATCATATATTCGTCCATATACATGATTGGAGGGATGACGCCAGTACCGAAGCGGTGAAGACATGCCGCGGCGCCCGCCGTCCCGCGGTGCAGGCGCGTCGACAGCGCGAGTCGAAGAAGGGCTGACCGGATATCGCCAGCCGCCGACCAGCCGGGCGCGGCGCGACCACCGGAAGGTCGTCGCATCCCCGGTCCCCTACCGCCCGCGCAACCCCGTACTGGCCACCGGGCGACCGCCATGGCGCCGCCACCTTCGCCCGCAGCGACACGGAAAGGCCATGCCGCTCGGCTCAGGTGCAGAGGCCGCGGCAATACCGCAAATTGTCAGTCGATCATCCCGGTACGGCGGGCCACCTCGGCAGCGACCCGCTCGGCCTCGGCGACGAGGTTCCACGCCGCCACCTGGTCGCTTTTGCCGAACAGGATGGACGGCCCCTGCGAGACGATGCGCCGGCCGCAGCCGTCATCCACCAGCGAGAACTCGTAAATATGGTGCGCCACACGGTGCATCACCCGCACCGTGGACGGCGAGAGTGTGACGATGTCGAACTCGGCCTGCAGCATCACGTTCTCCTCCCCATACGTCCCGCCGCCGGAGAAATGGCGGGAACCCGGCCGCTTGTGCGGCTCGCCCAATCATTCCCCGGCAGTGGGCATGGCCGCCCGCCGGGTCGTGGAACTGGAACTTTCGTCTATCACGAACGTTGCGACAATGAAAAAATTCATCACGTAACGTAACATGACACCGGAGAGTGGCATGAACCGTACGACAACGCTGATCGCCGCCGCCGTTCTCTTGGTCGTGGCCCTTTATGCGGCGGTGCATTTTTCCGGGCGCACCACTCCACAGCCGACTGAAGCGCCGACGCCACCGGTTACAGACAGTGCTCCGGCTCCCGCCGCTCCGGCTCCCGCCGCTCCTGCTCCCGCGACGCCGACGACGCCCGCCAACCCGCCGCCGCCGTGATCGGCCGCGGCTAACGTGCGGCGCGCATGGCTTCCAGCGCCAGGCGCGCCGCGGACGTTTCCAGCACGGCGTCCACCGGCTGCGACAGTCGCCGCCGCCAGTTCGGCCGCTCGCGGTCGGTCCCCGGCAGGTTTACCGCCACCTTCTCGCCCGCGAGGTCGTCGAGCTGAGCGAGCGCGATCAATGACGCCGTGCGTGCCACATAGGCATGCACGGCGGCGAGCAAACCGGGGTCGAGCGAGGCTCCTTCCGCCGGCAGCTCGGCGACCAGGCCCTCGCGCAACAACGCCGCACCGAGCCGCGCCTTCTCCCGCGCCCGCTCCGCGAGACCGGCCTCGAAGGCGGCCTCGTCGTCCAGCCCCAGCGCCCGCCGCTCGGCGAGGTCGACGCCGTCCCACCAGCCGGCCAGCGTCGGCAGGTCGTGTGTCGACACGCAGGCCGCCGCCAGCGTCGGGTAGTCGGCCGGCGGCGCGAAGCCCTCGCCCTGCCGCTCGAACCACAGCACCTTGTAGGACAGCATCCGCTCGCGATCGAGTTCGCCGCGCATGCCCTCCGGCACGGTGCCGAGATCCTCGCCTACCACCAGGCAACGCGCGCGCCGGCTCTCCAGCGTCACCTGCCCGGCGAGATCGGCAAAGGGATAGGCGAGATAGGCGCCCTCGGCGGCGCTCGCCCCCTCCGGCAGCAGGAACAGCCGGCGCAGGCCCATCACATGGTCGACCCTCAGCGCACCGGCATGGCGCATATTGGCGGCGAGCAGCCGGCCATAGCCGCGATAGCCGTCACGCGCCATGGCGAGCGGGTCGAGCGGCGGCAGGTTCCAGTTCTGCCCCTCGGGGCCGAGCGGGTCCGGCGGCGCGCCGATCGTCACCCCCGCCATCAACGCCTCCGCTTCCCCCCAGGCCTCGGCGCCGTCCGGCGCGGTGCCCACCGCCAGGTCGCGGTAGAAGCCGAGCGACAGGCCGGCCGCCTGTGCCCGCTGCGCCGCTGCGCCGAACTGGCGGTCGGCAATCCATTGCTGCCACAGCTCGAACCGCATCTCGCGCCGATGCGCGGCGGAAAATGCGACGACGGCCGGCCCGCGCGCGGCGGCGAGCCCGTCCGGCCAGTCGCGCCAGCTCAGCCCGGCGAAGCGCCGCGACAGCAGCTGGAACGCCGCGAATCCCTGCAAAGCGGCGCCGCCCTCGGCTATGAAGCGATCGAAATCCGCATCCGCCGCCTCGCCGGTCGCCGCGAAGGCGGCTTCCAGCACCAGGCGCTTGGCGGCCCACACGCCGGCATAATCGACGTCACCCAGGGCCGCGAGCGCGATGAACTCGCCCTGCCCGGCCGCCAGCGCCTCATTGACCGTCGCCGGCCCGGCCAGCGCCGTCACATCGATATAGATCGGGTCGAGGAAACGCCGATCCGAGGGGTGGTAGGGGCTCGCCCGCCGGCGATCCTGCGGAAACAGCGCATGCAGCGGGTTGAGCCCGAGAATCTGCGCGCCTCGTGCCGCCGCCGCCTCCGCGAGGTCGGCCAGTGCCGTAAAATCGCCGATGCCGCAATCATGACCGCTGCGGCGCAAGGTGTAGAGGTGGCCGGCGAGGCCGAAAACGCGTTCGCCGGCCTCCAGCGCCGGCGGCAGATAGCCCGAGCGCGGCGCCACGGTAAGCTGGCATTCGCTCAAACCAAGCCGCAGCACATGCCGTCCCAGCGGCAGTTCCGGCAAGCCGACGCGCCGCTCGGCGGCAAGCCGCCCGTCCGGCCGCGTCACCTCGCGTGTCACGCCCTCTTCGGGACGGATGCGCAACGGCTGCTCGCTACCATCCTCCAGCACGATGGCGAGGTCGAGGCTGCGCCCGCTCAACGCCGCCGCGCCGCCCAGCACCAGCTCGGCGCCGCCCGGTCGCACCACCAGCGCCAGCGGCAGATCGCGGCCGAACCGTTCTTCCGACAGGGCGGCAAGGCTGTCGCGCACCTCGCCGCCGCTGCCCGCCGGCAGCTTGAGCGCCGCCAGCAGCGCCCGCTTGGTGTCGTCACTCACCGGATGGTGGTTGCCGTCGACATCCCACCACTCGCGCGCGATGCCGGCCGCCGCCGCGAGGCTCTCCAGCAGCGCCGGATCCGCCGGCCGCCGCGCCCGTCGCGGTTCCGCCACCTCGACGAGAATGAGCACCGCCCGACCGGGCAGCACCAGCGATCCGTCCTCCGGCGCCGTGTCGGGCTCGGCCTCCGGCCGCGACGTATCGGCGGCGAGCTGCCAGGCGAAGCCGTCCCGCGCCTCCGGCAGCACCAGCGGCACCACCGCGTCCGCGGCGTTCAGCGCCACGATCACCCGGTCGGCCGCCCGGTGCCCGACAGAAGGCGCGTAGAATCCGGCCACCAGCGTCCGCGTCGCCGGATCGTCCCAGCCGACAGCGGTTCCGTCCGCCGCCCGCCACTCGACATCGGGGATGCCGCTGGCATCAAGCGGCCGCCCGGTCAGCGGCGCCTCGCCGGTCAGCGCCGGATGCGCGCGGCGCAGCGCCACCAGCCTGGCGGTGAAGCGCGCCAGCCCGCCATCCACCTTGCTCCAGTCGAGCCAGGTCAGGACATTGTCCTGCGCATAGGCATTGTTGTTGCCGCGTTGCGAGCGCCCGCACTCGTCGCCCATGGTGAGCATCGGCGTGCCGCGTGCCGCCAGCAGCGTCGCCAGCAATGCCCGGCAGTCCCCCCGCCGCCGTGCCGTCACCTCGGCATCGTCGCTCGGTCCTTCGACGCCATGGTTCCAGCTGTGATTGGCATCGGTTCCGTCGCGATTGTCCTCGCCATTGGCCTCATTATGCTTGCCCGCGTAGGAAACGAGGTCGATCAGCGTGAAACCGTCATGGGCGGTGACGAAATTGATCGCCCGCGACAGCGGCCGCCGGCGCGGCGCGAACACATCGGCCGAGCCGGCGAGCCGTGTCGCCAGTTCGCCGACCTGGCCGTCCTCTCCGCGCCAGAAGCGCCGCGCCGCGTCGCGGAAATGGTCGTTCCACTCGGCCCATTGCGCGGGAAAATTGCCGACCTGATAGCCGCCCGGCCCGATATCCCACGGCTCGGCGATCAAGGCGAGATCGCGCAGCACCGGGTCCTGCGCCATGGCGGCGAAGAACGGCGCCTCGGGGTCGAAGCCGTCCACCCGGCGGCCGAGCGTGGCGCCGAGATCGAAGCGGAAGCCGTCGAGGCCGGCCGCCGCCCAGCGCCGCATCATGTCCATGGCGAGCCGCAGCACCGGCGGGCGCTCGAGAGCGAGCGTGTTGCCGGTGCCGGCATCGTTGAGCAGCCTGCCGGGATCGCCGGCCGCGTGCCGGTAATAGGTCGCGTTGTCGAGCCCGCGCAGGCTCAGCGTCGGCCCGAATACATCGCTCTCGCCGGTGTGGTTGAACACCACGTCGAGCACCACGCCGATGCCCGCCGCATGCAGCGCCGCGACCGTCCGGCGTATCTCGGCAAAGCCGCCGGGGGCGAGGCGCGGGTCCGGCGCGCCGAACACCACCGGATTGTAGCCCCAGTAATTGGTGAGCCCCAGCGGCGGCAGATGCCGCTCGTCGATCCATGCCATCGCTGGCATCAGCTCGACCGTGGTGATGCCGAGCTTGACCAGATGCTCGATGGCGGAGGGGGCGGCGAGCCCGGCAAAGCTGCCGCGCAGGTCGAGCGGAATGTCGGGATGCAGCCGGGTGAAGCCCCGCACATGGAGCTCGTAGAGCACCTGCCCCGCCCAGTCGAAACCGGGTCGGCGCACCGGTTCGTTCTCGTCCTCGTCCGCCGGCACGATCGCCTTCGGCACATGGGCGGCGCTGTCAGTTTCGTCCTCGCGTGCGCCGCGCGCACGGGCGTCGAACAGCGCGTCATGCAGCACGAAAGGCCGATCCAGCGCCGCCGCATAGGGGTCGACCAGCAGCTTGGCCGGATTGAACCGGTGCCCGTTGGCCGGATCCCACGGGCCGAACGCCCTCAGCCCGTAGCGCATGCCCGGCGAGATGCCGGCAACATGGCCGTGGAACACGTCGCCGGTGCGCTCCGGCAGGGCGATGCGTGCCATCTCGATGTCGACGACGTCGAACAGACAGAACTCGATACGGGTGGCGTGGGCGGAGAACACCGCCACATTGACGCCCGCCTTTGTCCCCTGCCCGGCGGGCGTGACGCCCAGCGGCTCCGGCCGCCCGCCCGTCAGCCGCCAGTCGGTCACGCCGCCCGCTCCCGCGCGAGAGAGCGGAACAGCTCGGCATAGGCGCGCGCGGCGCGATCCCAGGAAACGTCCGTCGCCATGGCGTTGCGCTGCAGCTTTCGCCAAAGCGCCTTGTCCTGCCACAGCGCATGGGTACGGCCGAGCGCCGCCTGCAGTGCCGGCACGGTCACCGGCGAGAACTGCACGCCGGTGCCGACCCCGCTCGCCCGCGCCATCTCGTTGACGTCGATCACCGTGTCGGCGAGCCCGCCGACCCGCGCCACCACCGGCAGCGCGCCATAGCGCAGCGCCGCCAGCTGGGTGAGGCCGCAGGGCTCGAAGCGCGAGGGCACCAGCAGCGCGTCGGCTCCCGCCTGGATCAGATGCGCCAGGGTCTCGTCATAGCCGAACTGCACGCCGACGCGGCCGGGATTGGCCCAGGCCGAGCCGGCATAGCGCTCGGTCAGCTGCGGATCGCCGCTGCCCAGCACCACCAGTTGCGCGCCGAGATCGATAAGCGTGCCCAACCCGTCCATCAAAAGGTCGAGGCCCTTCTGCCAGGACAGCCGGCTCACCACGCCGAACAGCAGCGTGTCCGGCGACTCGGCCAGGCCGAACCGCGCCTGCAGCGCCGCCTTGTTGGCCGCGCGGGCCGACAGTCTCTTGGCGTCGAACGGTGCCGGGATCAGGCGGTCCGTCGCGGGGTTCCACGCGGCCGCGTCGAGCCCGTTGAGGATACCGGTGAGCACGCTGCGCCGCTGGTTCAGCAGGCCTTCGAGGCCCATTCCGGCCTCCGGCTGCAGGATTTCGGCGGCATAGCCCGGCGAGACGGTGGTGATGCGGTCGGCGAGTTGCAGGCCGGCCTTCAGATAGCCGACCGTGCCATAATATTCGATGCCGGCGATGGAGAACGCATGCGCCGGCATTCCCAGCACGGGCGCCACATGGGCCGGGAACTGCCCCTGGAAGGCGATGTTGTGGATCGACATCACCGTGCCGGGCCGCCGCCCGCTGGCATAGTGCAGATAGGCCGGCGCGAGGCCTGCCTGCCAGTCATGGGCGTGCACCACGTCGGGCACGAAGGCCGGCACCAGCCCGAGCCCGATCCCCGATGCCACCGCCCCCAGCGCGGCGAAGCGCTGGGCGTTGTCGGCATAGTCGCGCCCATCGGTGCCGACATAGGGACCGCCCGGCCGGTCGTAGAGATGCGGCGCGTCGATGACGAACAGGTCGAGGCCGGCCGCCGTGGCGGCGTAGAGCCGCGCCGGCGCGCCGAACAGATGGTCGAAGTAGAACGCTTCCTCGACCGCGCCGAGCGCCGCCATCACCGCCGGATAGCCCGGCACCAGCGTGCGCACCTGGATCCCCTGGGCCGCCAGCGCCGCCGGCAGCGCGCCGGCCACATCAGCGAGTCCGCCGGTCTTCACCAGCGGATAGACCTCGGACACCACCGAGAGAAGCTTCAGTTCCGACACGATAACCGCCTTGCCCCTTTTTCGTGGGTGCCGCCTTCGCGGCCGCTGTTCCCTGGCGCGGTCGATCCTGGCGCCCGCGCGCGACGCTCAGATGTCGAGCCGGTCGATCATCGACTGGGTGATGAGGCAGATGCCCTTCTCGGTGCGGCGGAAGCGCAGGGCGTCGAGCTCCGGATCCTCGCCCACCACCAGCCCCTCGGGAATGCGCACGCCGGCATCGATCACCACGTTCTTGAGCTGGGCGGAACGGCCGATCTCGACATAAGGCAGCACCACGGCGTTCTCGAGCGTGCCGTAGGAATTCACCCGCACCCCGGTGAACAGCAGCGCCCGCCGCAGCGACGAGCCGGAGACGATGCAGCCGCCGGACACTAGCGAGGAGATCGCCTGCCCGCGGCGGCCCTCGTCGTCATGCACGAACTTCGCCGGCGGTGTGATTTCGCTATAGGTCCAGATCGGCCAGTCGCGGTCGTAGAGGTCGAGTTCCGGCACGATGCCGGTGAGGTCGATATTGGCCTCCCAATAGGCATCTACGGTGCCGACATCGCGCCAATAGGGCGCGGTCTCCATGTCGGAGCGCACGCAGGAGCGCGAGAAATGATGCGCGCAGGCTTTGCCGTGCTTGACCAGATACGGGATGATGTCCTTGCCAAAATCATGCGTCGACAGCGGGTCGGCGGCATCGCGCTTCAGCTGCTCGATGAGGAATTTGGTCTCGAAGATATAGATGCCCATCGAGGCCAGCGCCTTGTCCGGGTGGCCGGGCATGGCGGGCGGGTCCTTCGGCTTTTCCAGGAAGGAGATGATTCGGTCCTCGGAATCGACATGCATGACGCCGAAGGCGCTGGCCTCCTCGCGCGGCACTTCGAGGCACCCCACCGTCACGTCGGCGCCCTTGTCGACATGCTCCTGCAGCATCACCTCGTAATCCTGCTTGTAGACGTGGTCGCCGGCCAGGATGATGATGTGGCGGGTGTCGTAGGCCTCGACGATGTCGAGGTTCTGGTACACCGCGTCCGCCGTCCCCAGATACCACATGGTCTCGGAGACGCGCTGGCTCGCCGGCAGCACGTCGAAGCTCTCATTGCGCTCGTGGCGGAAGAAGTTCCAGCCGCGCTGCATATGACGGATCAGGCTGTGCGCCTGATACTGGGTGGCAACGCCGATGCGGCGTATGCCGGAATTCAGCGCGTTGGACAGCGCGAAATCGATGATACGCGACTTGCCGCCGAAATAGACCGCCGGCTTGGCGCGTCGATCGGTGAGTTCCATCAGCCGGCTGCCGCGGCCGCCGGCCAGCACATAGGCCATCGCGGTTCGGGCGAGAGGTGCGTTCGGGACCGGTGGCCTGGCCATATCGTTACTCCTTGACCGTCGCGATGAACGTTGGCGTTTCCTCGGCCGTTGCGGGCTCTGCCCGTTCCGGCTCCCATTTCAGGTAGAGCGTGGCCAGCGGCGGCAGCATCAGTTCCGCGCTCGCCGGCATGCCGTGGGCCGGCACGTCGATGGCGACGACGCCACCGAGATTGCCCACCCCCGAGCCACCATAATCTGCACTGTCGGTATTGACGATTTCCCTCCACCGCCCGGCCTTGGGCAGGCCGAGCCGGTAGGACGGCCGCGGCACCGGGGTGAAATTGGCGATCATCGCCACCGGGGCGTCGTCCTCGCCGGCGGTGCGGAGCCAGGCGAACACCGACTGGGCGCGATCGTCGACCACCAGCCAGCGGAAGCCGCTGGGGTCGCCATCGCCGGTGTGCAGGGCCGGCAGCTCGCGATAGGCTTGGTTCAGGTCGCGCACCACCAGCTGCACGCCGCGATGGTGCGGGCCCATGCCGGTAAGGTGCCAGTCGAGCGAACGCTCCTCGCTCCACTCGCCGCGCTGGGCGAATTCCTGGCCCATGAACAGCAGCTTCTTGCCGGGATAGGCCCACATGAAGGCGTAGTAGGCGCGCACCGTCGCGAATTTCTGCCAGTCGTCGCCGGGCATGCGCGACAGCACCGTTCCCTTGCCGTGCACCACCTCGTCATGAGACAGCGGCAGCACGAAATTTTCGCTGAAGGCGTACATCAGCCCGAAGGTGATCTTGTCATGGTGCCAGGGCCGATAGGCCGGGTCGAGCGCCAGATAGTCCAGCGTGTCGTGCATCCAGCCCATGTTCCACTTGAAGCCGAAGCCCAGCCCGCCGGCATGCACCGGCGCCGACACCCCGGCCCAGGAGGTGGATTCCTCGGCGATGGTCACCGTGCCGGGATGCTCGGCATAGAGCGTGACATTGGCCCGCTGCAGGAAGCCGACGGCATCCTTGTTGTCGTTGGAGCCGTCCGGGTTGGGCGACCATTCGCCCTCGCGGCGGGAATAGTTGAGGTAGAGCATCGAGGCCACCGCATCGACGCGCAGCCCGTCGACATGGAAGCGGTCGAGCCAGAACAGCGCGTTGGCGGTGAGGAAATTCGTCACCTCGCGGCGGCCGAAATCGTAGATCGCGGTGTTCCAGTCGGGGTGGAAGCCGCGCTGCGGGTCGGCATGCTCGTAGAGCGGGCCGCCGTCGAAATGCGCAAGGCCGTGAATGTCGGTGGGGAAATGCGCTGGCACCCAGTCGAGGATCACCGAGATGCCGGCCCGATGTGCGCGGTCGACCAGCCGCGCGAAGCCGGCCGGGTCGCCGAAGCGGCTGGTCGGGGCGTAGAGCCCGATCGGCTGGTAGCCCCAGGATGCGTCGAGCGGATGCTCGGAGATCGGCAAGAGCTCGATATGGGTAAAGCCCATCCACTCCACATAGGGGATCAGCTGGTCGGCGAGCTCGTCATAGGTCAGGAAGCGATTGCCCTCGCCGCGCCGCCAGGAGCCGAGATGTACCTCGTAGATCGACATCGGCTTGTGCCGTGCTTCGCCGTCGCGGCGGGCGGCGAGGTGGGCGGCATCGTTCCATTCGAAATTGTCGATGAGCGCCACCACCGAGCCGGTGGCCGGGCGGAATTCGCCGCGGAAGCCGAACGGGTCGGCCTTCAGCGGCAGCAGCCGGCCGTCGGCGGCGATGATCTCGTATTTGTAGATCGTGCCCTCGCCGAGACCGGGGGCGAAGATCTCCCACAGCCCGCTGTCGATGCGCTTGCGCATCTGGTGGCGGCGCCCGTCCCAGTCATTGAAATCGCCGACCACCGAGACGCGCTGCGCGTTCGGCGCCCACACCGCGAAGGCCACGCCCGCCACGCCCTGGTGCAGGCTCAGATGCGCGCCGAGCCGCTCATAGAGCTGGGTATGGGTACCCTCGACCATGAGATGGTCGTCGAGAGGGCCGAGCACCGGCTCGAAGGCATAGGGATCGTCGAGCCACCATTCGCCGCCGGCATTGCCGGCCTTCAGCGTGTAGCGCGCCCAGGCCGGGCGGTCGCCCGCCAGCCCCTCGAAGAAGCCGGCGTCGTGCCGGCGCGTGAGGGAGGCCACGGGCGCGCCATCGATGTCATAGGCGTCGAGGGTCAGGGCGCCCGGCACGAAGGCGCGGATGACCAGGCCGTCCTTGGTCTCGTGCGGTCCCAACAGCCCGAACGGATCGTGGTGCCGGCCGCCGACGAGCTGGTCGACGTCCCGGTCCGTGGCCTGCCAGGCATGCATGCTCGAAGACCTTTCCTGCTCGGAATCTGCTGCATCAAGACCCGATTGCGGAGAAGGTTCCTTTACCGCCGGCAATAAGTCCACCACATAGCGTCACGGAGATGAAGGAGAGGCGCCATCCGAGGCATGAAGCCGCAGGCGGACGCCTCTCCAGCGACGTCACCGCGTCTGCAGCACCGGCACGTGCCAGATGTCGCGGGCATATTCCGAGATGGTCCGGTCGGAGGAGAACCAGCCCATATTGGCGGTGTTGATGGCGCTCGACGTCCACCAGGCCGGACGGTTGTTCCATTGCGCGTCGACGCGGCGCTGGGCGTCCCAGTAGCTGTCGAAGTCCGGCGTCACCAGGAAATAGTCGTGGTGGCGCAGGGCGTCGACCAGCGGCTTGTAGCGATCCGGCTCGTCGGGGGAGAACACACCGCCCGCCACCGCATCCAGCACTTCGCCGAGATGCGGCGAGGCGGCGATCGCGCCCGCCTCGTCGATGCCGGCGGCCCGGCGCTGCTCGACCTCCTCGGCGGTCAGGCCGAAGATGAAGATGTTGTCGTCGCCGACATGTTCCTTGATCTCGACATTGGCGCCGTCGAGCGTGCCGATGGTGAGCGCGCCGTTCAGCGCCATCTTCATGTTGCCGGTGCCGGACGCCTCCATGCCGGCGGTGGAGATCTGCTCGGAAAGGTCGGCGGCCGGGATGATCACCTCGGCCAGCGACACATTGTAGTTCGGCAGGAACACCACCTTGAGCAGGTCGCGCACGGTGGGGTCGTCGTTCACCACCTTGGCGACGTCATTGGCCAGCTTGATGATCAGCTTGGCCATATGGTAGCTGGCCGCCGCCTTGCCGGAGAATATCTTCACCCGCGGCGCCCAGGCCTTCGCCGGATTGGCGCGCATGGCGTCGTAGAGCGCGATGGTCTCCAGCACGTTGAGCAGCTGGCGCTTATATTCGTGGATGCGCTTGATCTGCACGTCGAACAGCGCGCCGGGATTGACCTTGATGTCCAGCCGGTCGCGGATCACCCGCGCCAGCGCCACCTTGTTCTGCCGGCGCACCGCGGCCAGCTTGTCGTGCAGCGCCGAATCCCCGGCCAGCGCCTCCAGCTTCTTCAGCGCGCCGGGATCGTCCAGCACCTCGGGGCCGCAGGTCTCGACCAGCAGGCTGGTCAGGGCGGGGTTGGCCTCGTTCAGCCAGCGGCGGAAGGTGATGCCGTTGGTCTTGTTGTTCATCCGCTCCGGGTAGAGGCGGTAGAAATCCTTGAACACCGTGGTCTTCATCAGCTCGCTGTGCAGCGCCGCGACGCCGTTGATCGAATGCGAGCCGAGGAAGGCAAGGTTGCCCATGCGCACCCGCCGCCCGTGATCTTCCTGGATCAGCGACACCGAGGACAGCAGCGCGTCGTCGCCGGGGAACGCCTTGCGCACCGCCTCGATATGCAGCGCGTTGATCAGGTAGATGATCTGCATGTGGCGCGGCAGCACCCGCTCCATCAGCGGCACCGGCCAGGTCTCCAGCGCCTCGGGCAGCAGCGTGTGGTTGGTGTAGGAGATGGTGCGGTTGGTGATGTCCCAGGCCTGCGCCCACTCGATGTCGTGCTCGTCGATCAGCACCCGCATCAGCTCCGCCACCGCAATGGAGGGATGGGTGTCGTTAAGCTGGATCGACGCCTTGTCCGGCAGCGAGCGCACGTCGCCGAAGGTGTCGACATGGCGGCGGATCAGGTCGTGCAGCGAGGCGGCGGTGAAGAAATATTCCTGCCGGAGGCGCAGCTCCTGGCCCGCCGGGGTGGCGTCGCTCGGGTAGAGCACCTTGGAGATCGCCTCGGCCTTCACCTGGTCGGCCAGCGCGCCCATATGGTCGCCCTGGTTGAAGGCGTCGAGCCGCAGCGGATCGGTGGCACGCGCCGACCACAGCCGCAGCGTGTTAACGTGCCGGCCGCGCCAGCCGACGATCGGGGTGTCATAGGCCACCGCCTCGACCTGCTCGGCCGGGTGCCAGACCTGCTTCTTGCGGTCGCCGCCCACGGCCACCGCCTCGACCGAGCCGCCGAAGCCGACATCATAGGTGACTTCCGGGCGCTCGAATTCCCAGGGGTTGCCGAAGGACAGCCAGTCCTCGGGATATTCCTGCTGCCAGCCATTCTTGATCACCTGGCGGAACAGGCCGTGATCGTAGCGGATGCCGTAGCCATAGGCGGCGATGGAGAGCGTCGCCATGCTGTCCATGAAACAGGCCGCCAGACGGCCGAGGCCGCCATTGCCCAGCGCCGCGTCGGGCTCCACCTGCCGCAGCCGGTCGAGGTCGACGCCGAGGTCGCCGAGCGCGGCGCGCACCGTATCGAGCATTTCGAGATTGGTCAGCGCGTCGAACAGCAGCCGGCCGATGAGGAATTCCAGCGAGAGGTAGTAGACCCGCTTGCGGCCTTCCGAATAGGTCTGGCGCGTCGAGGTCACCCAGCGGTCGACGATGCGGTCGCGCGTGGCGAAGGCGGTGGCGAGAAACCAGTCACGATCGCTGGCCGCCGCCGGATTCTTGCCCACCGCATAGGTCAGCTTGGCGATGACCGCGGTGCGGAACTTGGCGACATCGTCGCCGGCAGCGCCCGGTGCGCGGGTGGTCGTCTCCGGTTTGTCCAGCATCTTGCTCTCGACCTCGACTGTCATCTGCGACTAGCGCTCCCATTGACGATCCGCCGCCTGCAATTCCGCCGGTCCCGAGATCCGGCGGATGCCGACCCGGGCCCATGCAACCTTTTGGCCAAGTGGGCCCTCAATTCCTCAGGCGGGCGACCGCGTTCTCTCGAAGGCCGCAAGGCCCAACACCGCCCAGCCAATCATCAGCATAGTCCCGCCGGTCGGGGCGGCCATAGGAAAAAGAACGGTATCCAGCAGCACCCGCGTGGCGATGGCACCGCTGAACAGCAGCGTGCCGAGCGCGATGAGGCCAGCGCCGATATCGGCGAAGGACCAGCGTCGCCCGCCCGCCGCCGCCAGCGCCGCGCAGCCGGCCAGCGCCGCCGCCCCGATCATCAGGAAGCTGGCGGCGGTGGCGAGGCTGGCATCCGGCACCGCATGCGCCGCCGCCGCCGCGAGGCCGACGCCCGCCACGCCGTACAGGCCGGCAAGAAGCACGATCAGGCGGCGATAGGGTGTCATGTCTCACTCCTGCGCAATCACGTGGAAGAAGGCTCCGGAGGCGAAGCCGCGCCGGCTCCCCGCCGGCCCCAGCGGCTTACCCTGTCCGTCGGCCAATGTGACGAGCGGCGCATCGTCGCCGGGCTTGATGACGCTGGCATAATGGAATTCGTGGCCGCGCAGAATTGTCCCCGGCGGACCGAGCGGCCCCGCCGCCAGCGTCGTCGCCCGGCGGTAGCCGAGATTGAGCCGGCGCCGGGCGAAGCTGGTCGCGTGGCCGAGCAGGCCGAGCATCGGGTGGATGGCGCCGTCGGCATCCTCCAGCGTCTCGCCCAGCACCATGTAGCCGCCGCACTCGCCATGCACGGGCCGCTCCTGCGCGAAGCGGCGCACGCCGTCCAGGAAGCCGGCCGCCGCCGCCAGCCGCCCGGCATGCAGCTCGGGATAGCCGCCCGGCAGCCAGCACACGTCGCACTGCTCGTGCGGCCCCTCGTCGGCAAGCGGCGAGAACGGCACGATCTCCGCGCCGGCCGCCCGCCAGCCGGCCGTGAGGTGCGCATAGGCGAAGCCGAAGGCGACATCCTGCGCGAGCGCGATGCGCTGCCCCGGCGGCCGCACGGCCGGCCGCGGCAAGGCCGCCAGGTCGAGCGGCCTCGCCAGCCCCGACAGGGCGTCGAGGTTGATATGCGCCTCCGCCATGGCGGCGAGCCGGTCGAGATGATCAGCCAGTCCGGGGTGCTCGCTCGCCTGCACCAGTCCGAGATGGCGCTCCGGCAGGCCGAGCGCGGCATCGCGCGGCACCGCGCCGACCACCGGCAGGCCGAGACCGGCCATCGCCTCTTCCACCTGCGCGCGGTGGCGCGGGCTCGCCACCTTGTTGATCAGCGCCGCGGCGATCCGCACCCGCGGGTCATGCGCGGCGAAGCCCCGCGCCACCGCCGCCGCCGATTGCGACTGGCCGGAGACGTCCATCACCAGCACCACGGGGATGCCGAAGCGCGCGGCGAGGTCCGCCGCCGCGCCGGAGCGGCCGGGCTCGCCGGAAATGCCGTCGAACAGCCCCATCGAGGCTTCGATGATGATCAGCTCCGCCGCGCTTCCGGCGTCCGCCAGCAGCCCGGCGACCAGTTCCGGCGCCATGGCGAAGCTGTCGAGGTTCAGCCCCGGCATGCCGCTCGCCACCGCGTGGAAGGCGGGATCGATATAGTCGGGGCCCGACTTCACCGCCCGCACCTTGACGCCCCGGCGCGCCAGCGCCGCGACGACGCCGAGCGTCACCGTGGTCTTGCCGGAGCCCGAGCGCGGCGCGGCGAGGATGAGCGCGCGCGCCACTAGTCCCGCCCCCGGAAGCGCCGCTGGTAGTGCGCATCGTAGAGCGCGCTCTCGCGGAAATCCTCGGCGCCGAGCGCCCGCCCCACGAGAATGAGCGCCGCCCGTTCCGCCGGCGCCTCGCCATGGCGGGCGACGATGTCAGCCAGCGTGCCGCGGATCACCCGTTCGCCCGGCCGGCTGGCCTCGACCACCACCGCCACCGGGCAGTCGGCCCCATGCGTCGGCAGCAGCCGGGCGACGACGTCTCCCAGCGCATGGATGGCAAGGTGCAGCACCAGCGTCGCCCCCGTCGCCGCGAAGGCCTCCAGCGTCTCGCGTTCCGGCATCGCCGAGGCACGGCCCGACATCCGCGTCAGCACCACGCTCTGCGCCACGCCCGGCACGGTGAGCTCGCGCGCCAGCACCGCGCTCGCCGCCGCGAAGGCCGGCACGCCTGGGGTCAGCGTATAGGCGATGCCGAGCCGGTCGAGCCGGCGCAGCTGCTCGGCCACCGCCGAATAGATCGAGAGGTCGCCGGAATGCAGCCGCGCCACGTCCTCGCCCGCCGCCGCCGCCCGCACATATTCCGCCTCGATCTCGTCGAGCGACAACGGCGCGGTGTCGACGATCCGCGCGCCCGGCGGGCACCAGCCGAGCATGTCCGGCGGCACCAGCGAGCCGGCATAGAGGCATACCGGGCAGCGGCCGATCAGGTCGCGTCCGCGCAGGGTGATGAGGTCGGCGGCCCCCGGCCCCGCCCCGATGAAATGCACCGTCACGTCGTCGCGCCCATGGCTTGGCCTGCCGTATCGCCCCGTTCCCTGGCCAGGGCGCAGGTCACCGGCCCCAGCACGAAGCGCGGCCCGAGCAGCGTCGAGCCGCGCCCGGCCGCCGCCAGCGCCGCCGCCTCCGCCACCGAGGGCACGCCCATGAGCGCCACCACCCGCTCCGAATGGGTGACGGCCCGCGCGCCCGCCGCTTCCATCTGCGCCTGCGGCACCATGACCAGCAGCAGGCCGAGATCGAGCGCGCCCTTGATGATGCCGGCCTCCGAGCCCTTCAGCGCCGGCGTCGCCATCAGCGACACCTCGCCGAGCTTCACGCCATGGCGCGCCAGCGCCCCGCGCACGGCGGCGCAGACCTCCTGCGCGCTCGCGCCCCGCCGGCTGCCGACCCCCGCGACGATCATGGCTTTCTCCACGACCATTGCGTCACCGGCATTGCCGGCCGCCAGCCGGTCATGCCGGCGACCGGGGCAGCGTGCGCCACCGACAGCCGCGTCAGTTCGCCACCCAGCGTTGCGTGCCGTGCCAGCAGCACCGCCTCGGTCTCCAGCGTCACCGCGTTGACGACGATGCGCCCGCGAGGCTTCAGCGCCGCCAGCGCCATATCGAGCACGCCGCTGTCGCTCGCCCCGCCGCCGACGAAGATGGCGTCCGGCGTCGGCAAACCTTCCAGCGCCTCCGGCGCCCGCCCCTCGACGACGCGCAGCCCCGGCGTACCGAGCGCCAGCGCATTGCGCGTCACCCGCGACGCCCGCTCGCCGCGTTCCTCGATGGCGATGGCGGCGAGCGAGGGATCCGCCAGCATCCATTCGATGCCGATCGACCCCGCCCCGGCGCCGATGTCCCACAACAATTCGCCCCGGCGCGGGGCCAGCGCCGCCAGAGTCACCGCGCGGATGCTGCGCTTGGTCAGCTGGCCGTCATTTTCATACCAGTCGTCCGGCAAGCCGGGCGTGAGTGGGATCGCCCGCGCCCCCGCTCCGGCGATCACCTCGATGCCGACGATGTTGAGCGGGTGCACGTCGTCGAGCGCGAAGACTTCCGCCGCGGTCGTGCGCACCCGCTCGCGCGCCCCGCCCAGCGCCTCCAGCACGGTGAGCCGCGAGCCGCCGAATCCGGCCGCCGCCAGCAGCGCCGCCAGCGCCGCCGGCCCGTCGGCGTCGGAGGTCAGCACCAGCAGCCGCCGCCCGTGATGCAGATGCCGCCTTATCCCCTCCACCGCCCGTCCATGCGCTGAGAGCAGCGTCGCCTCGTTGAGCGCCCAGCCAAGCCGGGCGGCCGCTAGGCTGAAGGCGGACGCCGCCGGCACCACCTCCATCTCGGCGGCGGGCACGTGGCGCGCCAGCACCGTGCCGACGCCGTAGAGGAACGGGTCGCCCGAAGCGAGCACGCAGATATCGGCGCCGGCCAGCGCCAGCACCTCCCGCACCCCTTGCTCGAACGGGCTCGGCCAGGCCCGCGCCTCGGCGGGAAACGCCCGCGCCACGCCGGAGATCGCCTCGCCGGCGAGCGCCAGATGCCGCGCGCCGCCGAACACCACCTCGGCCTGCTCGATCAGGCTGCGGGCGCGCGCGGACAGCCCGTCGAGGCCGTCCTCGCCGATGCCGACGATGGACAACCAGCGCCGCGCCGGCGCATTGTCCCGCACCATGTCACGGACCACGGTTTCAGCTCCCGGCATCACCGCTCCTCATCCTGCGTCCCGTCCGCTGCGCGTCCTGCTGCTCGGTGGCACCAGCGAGGCCCGGGCGCTCGCGGAGGCGCTTGCGGACCGCCCCGACCTCGCCCCCAGCGTGTCGCTTGCCGGCCGCACGCGCAACCCGCTCGGCTATCCGATACCAACCCGCATCGGCGGCTTCGGCGGCGGCGCCGGCCTCGCCGCACATGTGCGGGCGGAGGGCATAGATGCGCTCATCGATGCCACCCACCCCTTCGCCGCCGTGATGTCGGCGAACGCGGCCGAGGCGGCCCGGCTCGCCAGCGTGCCGCTGCTGGCGCTGGCCCGCCCCGCCTGGACGCCGCAGCCCGGAGACCACTGGCGGGAAGAGGAAAGCCTGGCCGCCGCCCTCGCCGGCCTCGGCGCTTCGCCGCGGCGGATTTTCGTGGCGCTCGGCCGCAACGAGGTGCGCGCGCTGGAAGCCGCGCCGCGACATCATTACCTGATCCGCAGCGTCGATCCGGTCGAGCCGCCGCTCGCCCTGCCGCAGGCCCGCTACATCCTCGATCGCGGCCCGTTCGCCCTCGCTTCCGAGGTCGATCTTTTCAGATCGCACGGCGTCGAGGTGATTCTCGCCAAGAACAGCGGGGGAACGGCCAGCGCCGCCAAGCTCGCCGCCGCCCGCCTGCTCGGCCTGCAGGTGGTTCTCATCGCCCGGCCGCCGCGCCCGGACGTGCCGACGGCCGCCAGCGTCGAGGAGGCGCTCGCCTGGATCGACGCCCGGCTTCATGCCCGCTCCGTTCCGCCAGCATCGGCGCGCCGCGGCGTGTAGACGAGGTCCGGCAATCCTTCCCGCGGCACGATTCGGGTTGCCGGGGTGCCGATAATGATGCAGGTCGCCATGTCGGCCATGTCGCCCCGCGCCTCGGCGAGCGACACGGTGGCGATGCGCTCGCCCGCCCGCCCCGCCGCCCGGCCGAAGATCACAGGCACTGTGGCCGGCAGTTCCGCGCGCAGGATCGCGAACGCCCGGTCGAGCTGCCAGGGCCGCGCCTTCGACACCGGGTTGTAGAATGCCATGGCGAAGCCGGCCTGCGCCGCCAGCCGCAGCCGCCGCTCCACCAGTTCCCACGGCTTCAGATTGTCGGAGAGCGAGATGGCACAGAAATCGTGGCCCAGCGGCGCCCCCGCCCGCGCCGCCACCATCAGCATCGCGGTGATGCCCGGCACCACGCTCACCTCGAGCGCCCGCCATTCGGCCGGCCCGGCCTCGATCGCCTCGATCACCGCCGCCGCCATGGCGAACACGCCGGGATCGCCACCCGACACCATCGCCACCCTCGCCCCCGCCGCCGCATGGGCGAGCGCCGCGCCGGCGCGCGCGATCTCCTCGCGATTGTCGGAGGCGTGGCGCGCCTGCCCGTGCAGCGCCGGCACCCGGTCGAGATAGGGCCCATAGCCATAGACCGCCTCGGCCGCCGCCAGCTCCGCCGCCGCTTCCGGCGTGAGCCAGCGCGCCTCGCCGGGGCCGAGGCCGATCACCGCGATCCGCCCGCTCATCCCTCCGCCTCGGCTCCCGATTTTGCCCGCATATTCCAGCCCGGCACCAGCACGATGGCGAAATAGGGCGCCGCTTGCTCGCCGCGCCCGGCCAGCGGCACGCAGCCGCCGCCTTCCATGGTGCCGCGCTCGACATAAACAGCCCGCTCCAGCCGCCCGGCCGTCGCCAGCGCCCGGCGGATCTTCGGCAGGTTGCGCCCCACCTTCATGATCACCGCGGCGTCGGCTTCCGCCAGCCGGCGGACGAGCTCGGCCTCGTCCAGCGTTCCGGGCAGCACGCTCAGCACGTCGTCGCCCTGGGCGATCGGCGCCCCCGCCTGCGACCAGCAGCCCGACATGCCGGTGACGCCGGGAATGACCTCGGTGGCATAGTGCGCCGCCAGCCGCACATGCAGGTGCATGTAGGAGCCGTAGAACAGCGGATCGCCCTCGGAGAGCACCGCCACCTTGCGCCCGGCATCGAGATGCCCGGCCACCAGCCGGGCGCTGGCGTCGTAGAAATCGGTGATCTGCGACCGGTAGCCATCATCGTGGCGGTGCAGCTCGGTCGTCACCGGGTAGTCGAGCGGCAGTTCCACCGCCCCGGCGCGGAAATGCGGATGCGCGATGGCGCGCGCATGGCTGCCATTGCCGCGCTTGGCGAAATAGGCGACGACATCGGCCTCGCCGAGCGCCCGCGCCGCCTTCAGCGTCAGCAGCTCCGGGTCGCCGGGCCCCACGCCCACCCCGATCAGCCGCCCGGCGGAAGCGCCCGCGCTCATATCCCCGCCCTCGCCAGCGCGTTCACCGCCGCCGCCGCCATGGCGCTGCCGCCCAGCCGCCCGCGCACCACCAGCCAGGGCACGCCATGGTCGCCCGCCGCCAGCGCCTCCTTGGATTCCGCCGCGCCGACGAAGCCGACGGGGATGCCGAGGATCGCCGCCGGCTTCGGCGCGCCGGCATCCAGCATTTCCATCAGCTGGAACAGCGCGGTCGGTGCATTGCCGATGGCGACGACCGCGCCTTCCATCCGGTCGCGCCACAGTTCCAGCGCCGCCGCCGAGCGCGTGGTGCCGAGCCGCTCCGCCAGCGCCGGCACCTCCGGGTCGCGCAGCGTGCAGATCACCTCGTTCTTCGCCGGGAGCCGCGCCTGCGTCACCCCATGCGCCACCATCTGCGCGTCGCACAGGATCGGCGCGCCGTCCGCCAGCGCCCGCCGCGCCACGCGCACAAGGTCGGGCGCGAAATCGATGGCGAGCGCCGCCTCCACCAGCCCGCAGGCATGGATCATCCGCACCGCGACATCCGCCTGCTCGGGGGTGAAGCGGCCGAGTTCGGCCTCCTCTCGGATGATGGCGAAGGAACGCGCATAGATGGCGTCGCCGTCGCGAATATAGTCGTGGGCAGCTTCAGCCACGTGAATTCTCCAGAAACCCGCGCACGGCACTCGCCAGTTCGTCGAAGCGGACGATCCGCACCGGCACGTCGCGCGGGGTGCCTTCGATCACGATCCCGCCCCCTTCGTCCAGCCCCACGATGGTGAGACCGGCGCGGCCGGGATGCGCGCAGCCCTTCACGCAGCCGGAAACATGCACCGAACGGCCCTTAGCCAGCCCGGCAAGCTCGCGTGCCAATCCCCGCGTGGCGAATCGCGCCGCGCCGCAGGCCGGGGCGCCGGGGCAGGCCTCCACCCGCCGCAGCGGATCGCCGGCATCGACGATCAGCCCCGCCGTCCTCGTCCACTCCGTCAGCCCGGCGGCGGCGTCATCGTCGAGCGCGCCGATCAGCAAGGCCCGCCCGCCGGCCGGCTCGATGAAGGTCGCCCCCAGCCGGCCCGCCGTGCCGGCCAGCCCTTCGAGCACGTTCGCTTCGATCTGGCCGAAGGGCAGGCCGATCCCGAGCGCCCACCCCGCGGCGAGCTTGTGCCGCCCCACCGGCTCGCCCGGCGCGGCATCGCGCGGCTCCGCCGGCTGCAATCCCTCCCCCAGCGCGCCCACGCCCTCGGCGGCGGCGAGGTCGCGCATCCTCGCGCGCGGTCCGAAGGCCGCTAGCCGTTCCAGCAGCGCCAGCACCGCCGGCACCGGCGCCGGCGTCCGGCCGAGCGTCAGGCCCGCCGCCTCGATGCGGAATTCCGCCCCGGCCGGCGACACCGCGATGTCGAGATCCCGCCCTGCCAGCCCCAGCACGCCGCCGCCATCGATGCCGACGCTGACCTTCGGCGCCAGCCGCGTCGCAAGGCCCGCGGCCGCTGCCGCCTGCGCCAGCGCCGCCGCCAGCGGGCGCGGGTCGAAAACCCCGGCGGGATCGCGCCCGGCCAGCGCGCTCGTCTCGATGCCGAGCCCCTCGCGCATGACAATCCCCAGCGCCCCGACGCCCTCCGCCAGCCGGGTCGCCCCTGCCGCACCGAGCCCGCGCACCTGCAGCTTGCCCCGCGCCGTCACCTCGAGGATGCCGTTGCCGCACTCCCGCGCCAGCGCCGCCAGCCCGGCGGCCTGCGCCGGCGTCAGCGCCTCGGTCAGGGCGAGGCGTGCCAGCATGCCGTCGCCGGTCTCCATCGGCGCCGGCAGGCTCGGGCAGGCGCCCCGGCGCAGGGCCTCGGCAGAGGTTGCGGCGAAGCTCATTCCGCCGCCTCCCCTCTCAATGCGTCGAGCCCCGCGCCGATATCGTTGCGCCGCGGATGCCACAGCCCGCGCGCCCGCGCACCCTCCAGCCGCTCCGCGACGAAGCGCGCGCCTTCCGGCGACTGGGCGGCGAGGAAGTCGCGCACCCGCTGGTCGGCGACATAGGCGGCATGGATCAGGTCGATCAGTTGCGAGGACACCGCCGGCGTCACCTCGGCAAAGCCGATCAGCCGGTCGACGGTCTCGACCAATTCCGCCGCTCCGCGCGGGCCGTGCCGCAGCAGGCCGTCCATATAGCCGGGCGCCACCCGCCGCCGCACGATCCGCGCCAGCGCCTGGTCGAGCGGCCGCGCCCTCGGCCGCGCCGGCTCGCTGGTGTCGAGCACCACGAGGTCCGGCGCCCGCCCCAGCGCCGCCGCCGCCGCCGCGAAGCCGCCGAGAAAGGCGAGGTCGGCATCGCCCTCCAGCAGGTCCCGTCCCGGATCGTCCTGCCCGTGGACCAGGAGGTCGGCCGCCGCCACCCGCTCGACGAAAGCCGCGCCGGCGGGGCGTGCCGCGCCCTCGGCGCCGCCATAGGCATGCGAGGCGCTGGCGAGATAGGCCGCGCCCACCCTCTGCGCGTCCCGTTCGCCCGCCAGCGTGTCGAGCCCGGCACCATAGGCCCCCGGCGCGGTGCCGAAGATGCGCGGCGCGCCCTCGCCCGCCGCCGCCAGCGGGTTCTCCTCCGCCGGCTCGTCGCGCCGCGCCACCGCCTTCAGCGCGGCGTCGATGAGCGCGATCTGCGCCGGGAACAGGTCGCGGAACAGGCCGGAAATGCGGAACGTCACGTCCACGCGCGGCCGCCCCATCGCCGCCGGCGGCAGCACCTCGATGCCGGTCACGCGCCCGGTCGCCGGGTCCCACGCCGGCCGCGCCCCGATCAGCGCCAGCCCCTGCGCGATCTCCTCGCCGCCGGTGCGCAGCGTCGCGCTGCCCCACAGGTCGAGCACCAGCGCCCGCGGCCAGTCGCCATGCGCCTGCAGATAGCCGCGCAGGATTTCCTCGGCGGCGAGCCGGCCGAGATCCATGGCGGTCGGCGTCGGCAGGCCGCGCGGGTCGGCGGTCGAGAGGTTGCGCCCGGTCGGCATCACATCCGAACGTCCGCGCGCGGGCGCCCCCGCCGGTCCGGCCTTCACCCGCCGCCCGGCGAGCGCCGCCAGCAGCCCGTCGCGCTCGGCCTCCCCGCAGGCGCCGCGCCCATAAATGTGGAAGCCGTCCTTCAGCCGCAGTTCCTTGAGGTCGCACAGCCACGCATCGATGCGCCGCAATGCTTCGCCGTCATCGGCGCCGTCGATGCGCGCTTCCCCCGCGAGCCCGGTGCGCCCGGCCTCCTCGACGATCAGCCGTGCCAGCCGCTCGCGCCGTCGCCGGTCGAGCCCTTCCGCCTGTGCATATTCGTCGAGCAGGCGCTCCAGCTCGCGCGCCTCGCCATCAAGCTCCGCCTCCTTCAGCGGCGGCGGCAGATGGCCGAGCGTCACCGCCGCGATGCGCCGCTTGGCCTGCGCCGCCTCGCCGGGATTGGAGACGATGAACGGATAGACCACCGGCAGCGCCCCGACCACGAGGCTGGGGAAGCAAGCCGCCGTCAGCGCCACCTGCTTGCCCGGCAGCCATTCCAGCGTGCCATGCGCGCCCATATGCACGAGCGCGTCGGCCTCGCGCTGCAGCCACAGCCCGAAGGCGAGCAGCGCGTGGCGCGGCGGCAGGGCCGGATCATGATACTGCGCCCGCCGCTCGGCGTGCGAGCCGCGATCCGGCGCCAGCGCGAGCACGACATTGCCGCAGCGGATCGCCCGGAAGCGGAAGGCGCCCTCCGCGAACGCGGGATCGTGCTCCGGCGCGCCCCAGGCGGCCTCGACGGCGGCGATGGCGTCGGCGGGAAGGGAAGCCGTCAGGCGACGATAGTCCTCCAGGTCCAGCGAGGCCTCGTCCGTCGCCGCATCAGCACTGAAGCCCTCTCCCCGAGGGGGAGAGGGTTGGGTGAGGGGGGAAGGCGATCGGGAAGCCGTCAGGCCCCTCTGTGCACCCCGTCTCTGGACGGCGCCGGGTGCAGCCGCCGGCACCTCACCGAGCCTCTCGGCACGAGCGGCATCGCCCAACGCCGCCACCAGCGCCCGCTCGTCCTCCGGCAGGTCGGCGACGCGATAGCCCGCCGCCTGCATGTCGGCGAGCGCCGCCAGCACGCTCGCCGGCACGTCGAGCCCCACCGCCCAGCCGGTGCGTCCGGCAGCGCCGGCATAGTCCGGCAGGATCATCGCTACCCGCCGCTCGGCCGGCGGCGTGCGGCGCAGCCGCACCAGCGCCGCCACCCGGTCCGCCACCGCCGCCACCAGCTCCGGCTCGGGCCGGTTGACCAGATGCGTGGCCCCCGCCTCCTCGGCCATGTCCTTGAACGACAGCGCCCCGGCCAGCACCCGCCCGTCGAGTTCCGGCAGCACCACATGCATGGCGAGATCGGCGGCCGCCAGTCCGCGCGCGCCCTCCCGCCACGCCGCCCGCCTGGTGGTCGCCACCACCGCCTGCAGCACCGGAGCGTCGGTGAGGTCGAGGGGGCCGGATTCCCCCGGCTCGGCGGCGGCGAAGGCAGTCAGCGTCACGATCGCCGCCGGCTGCATCTCCGGCAGCTCGCGACGCAGGAGATCCGCCGAATACGGTTCCTTCAGGCTGGCGACGAACAGCGGCAGCGGCCGCATGCCCCGCTCGGCCAGCGCCGCGCACAGCGCATCGACCGGCGCGGTATCGCCGGCCATCAGCAGCGAGCGGTAGAAGATGACGGGAACGACCGGCACCGCCCCGCCCGCCAGGGCGTCCCCGACAAATGATGAGGTCTCCCCCTCGCCCCAGCCCTCTCCTCGACGGGGAGAAGGAGCGGGCCGCTCCGGGGCAAAGGCCTTCTCCCCGTCGAGGAGAGGGCTGGACGAGGGGGCGCGCGACTGCGAGTCCATCCCTCCGGCCACCGCGCGGCTCACATAAAACCCCACCAGCGGCAGCGGCACGGGCGCCGGCACCTCGATTGGGCGACCGATATGCCGCGCCAGCGCCGCCAGCAGCGCCCGCATATTGTCCGGCCCGCCGGCACGGAAATAGGCGAGCAGCGCCGCCAGTTCGTCCGCCGCCAGCGTCGAGGCAGCGGCGAGGCGCGGGTCGTCGCGGTCCTCGCCCGGCAGCACGGCGAGCGCGAAGCCGTGCTGCCGCGCCGCCGCCCGCAGCCGCTCGACGCCATAGCGCCACCAGTCGAGCCCGCCGAGCAGCCGCACCACCACCATCTTCGCCCGCGGCGCCAGCCGGTCGACCCACAGATCGACCGACATCGGGTGCTTGAGATCGCGCAGATTGGTCAGCGCGAGGCTCACCTCTCCCCCGCCCGCCGCGAAGGCGCGGGCCAGCGCCGCGAGGTCGCTGTCGGCGAAGGAGGCCACCACCAGCTCCGCCGGCGCCTGCGCGAGGTCGACCGGTTCGGCGAGATCGTCGAGCGAGGTCGATGTGGTGGCGAGTATGTGCATGCCGCCGCGGGCCGATCTGTCTCAGGCCACCGCCGGCTCGCCGGCGAGGATGCTCTCCACCTTCGCCCGGTCGAGCCCCTTCAGCCCGATGGCGACCAGCCGCCCGGCCCGCTCCCCGGCGGCCCAGGGGCGGTCGAAATGATGCTCGACACGCGGCCCCACCGCCTGCACCAGCAGGCGCATCGGCTTGCCTTCCACCGCGAGGAACCCCTTCACCCGCAGCACCTCGGCCTCCGCCGCCGCCCGCGCCACCCGCGCGGAAAATTCCGCCGGATCGGCGATCTCCGGCACCTCGACGACGAAGCTGTCGAAATCGTCATGGTCGTGCTCGGCCTCGTCGTCGTGATGGGTGCGCCGGTTGGCGATGTCGTCCTCGGTCCCCACCCCGAGGCCGAGCAACACCGCCGGGTCGAGCCGGCCGCCGGTCACGTTCACCACCTTCACCCCCTTCGGCAGCTCGGCGTCGAGCGCCGCCCGCGCCCGCAGGGCGCCGTTGGCGTCGATCAGGTCGGCCTTGGTCAGCACCACGAGGTCGGCGCAGGCGATCTGGTCGTCGAACACTTCCTCGATCGGGTCGTCATGATCGAGCGAGGCATCCGCCGCCCGCTGCGCGGCGAGCGCGTCATGGTCGTGGGCGACGCGGCCGGAGGCCAGCGCCTCGCCGTCCACCACCGCCACCACGCCGTCCACGGTGACCCGGCTGCGGATCGCCGGCCAGTGGAAGGCCTGCACCAGCGGCTTGGGCAACGCGAGGCCGGAGGTCTCGATCAGGATGTGGTCGACCCGCGGCGAACGCGAGAGAATCGCATCGAGCGCCGGCACGAAATCATCGGCCACCGTGCAGCAGATGCAGCCATTGGCGAGTTCGACGACGTTCTCCTCCGGGCAGGTCTCGATGCCGCAACCCTTGAGGATCTCGCCATCGATGCCGACATCGCCGAACTCGTTGACGATCACCGCGAGGCGCTTGCCTTTGGCGTTCTCCAGCACGTGGCGGATCAGCGTCGTCTTCCCGGCGCCGAGGAAGCCGGTGACGATGGTGCAGGGCACCCGGGCGAGCGAAGCAGTTTCAGCGGTCATGGCGGCGTCTCCGGCGGCGTTGCAAGGTTCGGGGCACGCCGGCCGCGGGAATCTTCCCGCGCAAGCCGCCGGAATCGGGCATCCGGCGACGTCACCCGCCTGCCGGGCACCCCGCCGGCACGCACGACCGAACCGACGGCAGGTCTCCTGGCTCGCGGGTCGTGGCCCTTGCCGCCTTCCCGGATCGCTCCAGTGGCCGTTGGCTCGGGCTCGCCGCTTACAGTTGCGGGGGCAGCCGCGGAATTGCCGTCCTGTTGCCGGGCCGGCGCACCGCATTCCCTCTTCGTCCCTCCCGGTGAGGGAGGAAACCGTCGGTCGCGGCCACTAAAGGAGCGCGAGGGGGGAATGTCAACGCGCAGGCATTGCGGAGACCTCGACTGCCGGTATAGTTGGTGCCAGTCGGCGGTTCCCGTGATGGGCACGGGACGCAAGACGGGAACGCGGTGGGACCGGGCCTTCGGGCAGGGTCGATTCCGCGGCTGCCCCCGCAACTGTGAGCGGCGAGCCCACCTCTACTGGCCACTGGCGTTCGCGCCGGGAAGGCGGAGGGACAGGCGACGACCCGCAAGCCAGGAGACCGGCCGTCGACATCACCCCTGGCCCTCGGGTGGAGGGCAAAAGGAGACGACCATGAATCGCCTGAACCTTCCGTCGCAGTCCGCCGCCGCCCCTTCCGCCGCCGTCGAGACCCCGGCGTCCCGCGCGCTCGCCATCACCTTCGCCGCGCTGCTCGGCGCGTTCGTGGTCGGCGGCGTCGGCTTCTCCCACATCGCCGCTGCGCACAATGCGGCGCACGACGTACGCCACGCCGTCGCCTTCCCCTGCCACTGACGGGGGCTTCCATGTCTCTGTTCAGGACAATCCTGCTCGTCGCCCTGGTGGCGGGCATCGCCACCGGCGTGGCTTCCGCCGCCGTGCACCTGTTCACCACCGTGCCGCTGATCCTCAAGGCCGAGACCTTCGAGGGCGGCGAGGCGGCCGCCACCGTCGATGCTCACGCCGCCGATGCCCACGCCACGGAGGCGCACAGCCACGGGGCGGCGACGCCGGCACACTCCCATGGCGACGGTGAGGAATGGGGGCCGGCCGACGGCTTCGAGCGCAACGCCTACACCGTGCTCGCCACCGTCCTCACCGCCTTCGGCTTCGGCCTGCTGCTGGTCGCCGCCACCGAGCTGAAGGGCGGCCTCGCCTCCTGGCGCGAGGGAATCCTGTGGGGCCTCGCCGGCTTCGCGGTGTTCACGCTCGCCCCCGGCCTCGGCCTGCCGCCGGAGCTGCCGGCCATGCCGGCCGCCGACCTGATGGCCCGGCAACTGTGGTGGATCGGCACCGCGGCGGCCACCGCCATCGGCCTCGCCTTGCTGGTCTATGGCCGCTCGCCGCTGCTGGCGGCGCTCGGCGTGCTCATCATCCTGGCGCCGCATGCCATTGGCGCGCCGCAGCCGGAGAGCCATGACAGCCCGATCCCGGAAAGCCTGCACCACAGCTTCGTCGTCGCCTCGGTGGCGGTGAGCTTCCTGTTCTGGGTGCTGCTCGGCGGGCTTTCCGGCTGGCTGCGTCCGCGCCTCGGCGCGGGCGGCGTGAATCGGACGGCCTGAACCGACATGCCCTTTACCCTCGTCCTCGGCGGCGCGCGCTCCGGCAAGAGCAGCCACGCCGAGGCGCTGGTGCAGCGCGCTCCTGCGCCGTGGTACTATGTCGCCACGGCGCAGGCTTATGACGCCGAGATGGAAGAGCGCATCGCCCAGCACCGCGCCCGCCGCGGCGAAGGCTGGGTCACCTTGGACGCGCCGCACGATCTCGCCGGCGCGCTTGGCGCCCTGCCGTCCGGCGCGCCGGTGCTGATCGACTGCCTGACGCTCTGGCTGTCCAACCGCATGCTGGCCGCCGCCGATGCCGATCTCGATTCGGCGATCCTCGAGGCCGAGCTTCTCGCCCATGACGGGCCGGTGGTGGCGGTGTCGAACGAGGTCGGTCTCGGCATCGTGCCGGACAACGCCCTCGCCCGCCGCTTCCGCGATGCCCAGGGCCGGCTCAACCAGCGCCTTGCCGCGCTGGCCGACGAGGTCGTCCTGGTGGTCGCCGGCATTCCGGTAAAGGTAAAATGATGACCGACCTTTCCCCCGAGGAGGCCGCGCGCCACCGCGAGAAGATGGCGAAGCGCAAGGCGGTGCAGGATGCCGAGGTGGCGGAAAAGACCCTGGAGAAGGGCCTGCTGATCGTCCACACCGGCGCCGGCAAGGGCAAGTCCACCGCCGCCTTCGGCCTCGCACTGCGCGTGCTGGGACACGGTAGCCGCGTCGGCGTTGTCCAGTTCATCAAGGGCGCCTGGCATTCGGCCGAGCGCGACGCCCTGGCGGCGTTCGGCGACCGCGTGGCGTGGCACTCCATGGGCGAGGGCTTCACCTGGGAGACGCAGGACAAGGCCCGCGACATCGCCGCCTGCCTCCGCGCGTGGGACAAGGCGCGCGAGCTGATGGCCGACACGTCCGTCGACCTCGTCATCCTCGACGAACTGAACATCGCCCTGCGCTACGACTATCTGCCGCCCGGAGAGGTCGTCGACGTCCTGCGGCAGCGCCGCCCGGACCTTCACGTCGTGGTCACCGGCCGCAACGCCAAGGCCGAGCTGATCGAGGCCGCCGACCTCGTCACCGAAATGACGCTGGTGAAACACCACTTCAAGGCCGGCGTGAAGGCGCAGAAGGGCATCGAATTCTGATGCCCTCTCGAAATCCCGCTACGTCATCCCTATCTGCATGGGGACGCCGGATGTCGCGGCGTGGTCATCAGATGGAGTTGCGCGTCCATGCGCTCGACGCCCGTTGCCTATCTCTTCTGGCTATTCGGCCTCATCGGGGTCTGCGGCATCCACCGCTTCTATGCCGGCCGCTACTGGACCGGCGCGCTGTGGCTGCTCACTGTCGGCCTGCTCGGCATCGGCCAGATCGTCGATCTGTTCCTGACCCCCGGCATGGTGCGCGAGGCCAATCTCGAGCGCCGCGTGGATTATCTGGAAGGTCGCCGCGCCTGACGGCGGCTGGCGGTGGGCGGTCATGACCGCCCCCGCCCTGATGTTCCAGGGCACCGGCTCGGATGTCGGCAAGTCGCTGATCGTCGCCGGCCTCGCGCGCGCCTTCGCCCGCCAAGGATTGAGGGTGCGCCCCTTCAAGCCGCAGAACATGTCGAACAACGCCGCCGTCACACAGGACGGCGGCGAGATCGGCCGTGCGCAGGCTCTGCAGGCGCGCGCCGCGCTCATAGCGCCCAGCGTGCACATGAACCCGGTGCTGCTGAAGCCGCAGAGCGAGACCGGCGCCCAGATCGTCGTGCAGGGCAAGGCATGGCGCAACGCCCGCGCGAGCGACTACCAGAAGCTCAAGCCCGAGCTCATGGCGCCGGTGCTGGCCAGCTTCGACAAGCTCCGCGCCGAGGCCGACCTCGTGCTGGTCGAAGGCGCCGGCTCCGCCTCGGAGATCAATCTGCGCGCCGGCGACATCGCCAATATGGGCTTCGCCCGTGCCGCCGGCGTGCCGGTGATCCTCATCGGCGACATCGACCGCGGCGGCGTCATCGCCAGCCTCGTCGGCACCAAGGCGGTGATCGCTCCGGAGGACGCCGCGATGATCCGCGGCTTCCTGGTCAACCGCTTCCGCGGCGACCCGGCGCTTTTCGCCAGCGGCATGGATGAGATCGCGCGCCGCACCGCATGGGAGGGCCTCGGCCTCATCCCGTTCTTCAAGGATGCCCGCCGCCTTCCCGCCGAGGACGCGCTCGCCCTCGATGCCCCCCCCGCATCGAAGCCCGGCGCGCGCTTACGCATCGCCGTGCCGCTGCTGCCGCGCATCTCCAATTTCGACGACCTCGACCCCTTGGGGGCCGAGCCTGCCGTCGAGCTGATCCGCCTGCGCCCCGGCCAGCCGCTGCCCGGCGACGTCGATCTCGTCATCCTGCCCGGCTCGAAATCCACGATCTCCGATCTCGCCGAGCTGCGCGCCGCCGGCTGGGACATCGATCTCGCCGCCCATGTACGGCGTGGCGGCCGGGTGCTCGGCCTGTGCGGCGGCTACCAGATGCTCGGCCGCTCCATCGACGACCCCGCCGGCATCGAGGGACCGGCCGGCCGCGTGCCCGGCCTCGGCCTCTTGGCGGTGGACACCGTGCTCACCGCCGAGAAACGCCTGAGCCCGATCACCGGCGTCAGCTCGGACGGCACCGCCTTTACCGGCTATGAGATGCATATGGGCGTCACCGAAGGCCCCGACCGCGCCCGGCCCTTCGCCCGCATCGATGGCGAGGGTGCGGAAGGCGCGATGTCGGCCGATGGCCGCGTCGTCGGCACCTACGCGCACGGCCTGTTCGCCGACGATGCCCAGCGCTCGCAATGGCTTGCCCGCCTCGGCGCCCCCGCGAGCGTGCTCGACTACGAGGCCGGCGTGGAAGCGGCGCTCGACGCCCTCGCCGATCACCTCGCCGCTCATGTGAATCTGGACCGGCTTCTGGAGATCGCGCGGAGCGGGTAGCATCATCGACGCCGCCCCCTTCGTCATCCCACCGGGCGCGCGGCGGAAGGCCGGGATCGCTCTCAATTCGGAGAACGATCCCGGATCGGCCGGTCGGCCATCCGGTATGACCAACACCCGGGAAGGCCCCGCTTATTTCCGCGAGGACGCGAGGATGCCGATCTTGTGGATCCGCGGCGGCGTCTCCAGGAGTTCGTCCGCCTTGGCCATCAGCGCCGCCGCCACCTGGCCGTTCAGATGCGCCTGCCGGCCGTCCTCGTCGTCGAAGGTGTCGAAGATGGCGAAGGAGCCCGGCCCCTCCTCGATGGCGTACCAGCTCATCGTGCCGGGCTCGGCCTCGACCAGCGGCACCGCGGAACGCAGGAAGTCGGCGACCTCGTTCTCCTTGCCCGGCTTGGCCTTCAGCGGCACGTAAAGCGCGAATTTCGTCATGGCGTCCTCCTGTTGCGAAAGACCCATTGGACGCCCCGAACCGGCGCATTTCCATGACGCCCGCAGCCCCTCGCCTCATATCGCCCAGAACGCCGCCGCCCCCGCGCCCGCCAGCGCGATCAGCAGCGCATCGGCGATCCGGTAAAGCGCGAGCGCCCGCCTTATATCCGCTGCCGTGCAGTCCCGCCGGCCGCCGGTGCCCATGAAGCCGTCCGTCACCAGCTGGCCGTGATAGACGCGCGGCCCGGCGAGCGCGAGGCCGAGCGCGCCGGCCAGCGCCGCCTCGGGCCAGCCGGCATTCGGCGATTTGTGGAACCGCGCGTCGCGCCGCACCGCCTCCCACGCCCCCCGTGCCGAGGCGCCCGGCATCAGCAATGCCGCCGCGATCAGCAGCCCGCCGGCCAGCCGCGAGGCCGGCAGGTTGATCAGGTCGTCGAAGCGCGCCGCCGCGCGGCCGAAATCGATGAAGCGCTCGGTGCGATGGCCGATCATGCTGTCGGCGGTGTTCGCCGCCTTGTACATGCAGATGCCCGGCAGCCCGCCGATCGCCATCCACAGCGCCGGCGCCACGATGCCGTCGGAGAAGTTCTCCGCCAGGCTCTCGATCGCCGCCCGCGACACCCCGGCCTCGTCGAGCGCGTCCGGGTCGCGCCCGACGATCAGCGACACCGCCGCCCGCCCTTCGGCAAGTCCGGCATCGAGGCCCTCGGCCACGCGTGCGACATGGTCGTGCAGGCTCCTTTGCGCCAGCAGGGTCGAGCCGAGCAGGGCGACGAGGACGAAGCCCATCGGCAGCAGCAGCAACAGCTTCTGCGCCGCCAGTCCGGCACCGGTGCACACCAGCAGCACCACCACCAACGAGACGAGACCGGCGAAGCGGCGATCGCCCGGCGGGTCGCCGTCGAGGTTCAGGCTGCGGTCGAGAAAGCCGATCAGCCATCCCGCCCACATCACCGGATGGCCGAGGCGCGGCAGCAAGAAGGCGGGATAGCCGAAAGCGGCCTCGAACAGCAGCGCGACTAGGGTTAAACCGAGGGTGAGCTCCGGCGCCATCCGCACTGATTCTCTCAAGACCGGCAGGAGGCCGCACCATGTCCATCGCCGCCACGGCCGTCCAGAGTTTGTCTGCCGTTTCCAGCCTCGCCGGCACCCGTCACGCATGAACAGCGCCGCCAGCCGCCTTGCCGACACTCCTTCCGCCGCTTCCGACGCGCTTCCGCGCGAGGTCGAGGCGCGCAAGACCGCCATCCTCAAGCAGGTGTTCGGCTTCGACCGCTTCCGTCCCGGCCAGCAGGAAGTAGTGGACGCGGTGCTCGCCGGCGTGCCGACCCTGGCGGTGATGCCGACGGGAGCGGGCAAGTCGCTGTGCTACCAGCTTCCCGCGCTGGTCGTCGGCGGCCTCGCCGTCGTCATCTCGCCGCTCATCGCGCTGATGGATGACCAGGTGAACGCGCTGAAGCTGCAGGGCGTCGCCGCCGAGGCGATCCATTCCGGCAAGTCGCGCGAGGACAATGTCGCCATCTGGCGCCGGGTCGCCTCAGGCGAGGTGCGGCTGCTCTACCTCGCGCCCGAGCGGCTGATGACCGAGCGCATGCTCGCCGCGCTTGAACGCCTCCCCCTCGGCCTCGTCGCGGTGGACGAGGCGCACTGCATCTCGCAATGGGGCCATTCCTTCCGCAACGAATATCTCCAGCTCGGCCGGCTGCGCGAGATCTTCCCCGGCGTGCCGCTGGTGGCGCTCACCGCCACCGCCGACAAGGCGACGCAGGGCGACATCGTCGAGCGGCTGTTCGGCGGGCAGGCGCGGGTGTTCGTCTCCGGCTTCGACCGGCCGAACATCTTCATCGGCCTCGAAGAGAAGAAGGACCCCGCCCGCCAGATCGAGAGCTATGTGAAGGCGCGCCCGCGCGTGCCCGGCATCGTCTACCGCATCTCGCGCAAGAAGGTGGAGGAGACCGCCGAGCGTCTCGTCGCCGCCGGCATCCGCGCCCTGCCCTATCACGCCGGCCTGTCGCCGGAGCAGCGCGCCGCGCATCAGGAGGCGTTCCTCGCCGAGGACGGCATTGTGATGGTGGCCACCGTCGCCTTCGGCATGGGCATCGACAAGTCGAACGTGCGCTATGTGCTGCATGCCGACGCGCCGGGCAGCCTCGAGGCTTATTACCAGGAGATCGGCCGCGCCGGCCGCGACGGCCAGCCTTCCGAGGCGCATCTGCTCTATTCCGGCGGCGACATCGCCACCCGCCGCCGCTTCATCGACGAGGAGCAATCCGCCCCTGAGCGCAAGCTGGTGGAGGCGCGCCGGCTCGACGCGCTGGTCGGCTTCTGCGAGGCGGTGACCTGCCGCCGCGCGGTGCTGCTCGGCTATTTCGGCGAGCGGGCGAAGGCCTGCGGCCATTGCGACGTCTGCCGCGACCCGCCCAAGGTGGTCGATGCCTCCCGGCAGGCCGAACTGGTGCTGCGCATCGCCCGCGCCACCGGCGAACGCTACGGCGCCGCCTATCTGGCGAGCGTCGTCACCGGCCAGCGCTCCGATCAGGTCTGCGGCCGCGGCCATGACCGGCTGGCCGATTTCGGCGCCGGCGCCGACCGACCTGCGACCGAGTGGCGCGCTTTGCTGCGCCAGCTGGTCGCCACCGGCGCGCTGCATGCCGATGTCGAGCGCTTCGGCGCGCTCAATTTGACCGATCACGGCAAGGCGATCCTCGCCGGCACCCGTGCCTTCACCCTGCGCGCGCCCTCCAAGGTGAAGCGCGACCGCTCCAGCCGCGCCGAGGCGCCGGAGCTGGCTCCCGCCGAGGCCTCGCTGCTGGCGAAGCTGAAAGCGCTGCGCCGCGAGCTCGCCGCCGAGCGCGGCGTGCCGGCCTATGTCGTCTTCGCCGATCGCACGCTGGAGGAGATGGCGGTGGAGCACCCGCGCACCCGCTCCGAGCTCGCCGGCGTCAAAGGCGTCGGCGCCGCCAAGCTGGAGGCGTTCGGGACGGCATTCCTTAAGATTCTCAAAGAATTCTCTTAGAAATCTCTAAGAATTCGCCCGCGACATTTTCGCCGCGCAAAAGAGTTCACGAACGTCGATTCCGCTCCTAGACTGTCGGCAACGGACGGGAAAAGTCCGCAAGGTCAACAGCTCCGGGATGGAAGTGATGAAATTCGAACTGTTCACGGTGGCGATGGCCGCCGCCTCCCTCGCCGTCGCCGCCTCCGGGGCGCAGGCGCATGGCCCGACCCGGCAGAAGGTCAGCGAGACCATCGAGATCAATGCCCCGCCGGCCAAGGTCTGGGCGGTGGTGGGCAATTTCCAGGACGGCGGATGGATCCCGGTGGTCGACAAGACCGAAGGCACCGGAGGCAGCGCCGCCGGCGCCAAGCGCACCCTGACGCTGAAGGGCGGCGCGACGGTGGAGGAGGAGGTCGCCAAGCTCGAACCCGAAAAGATGACCCTGATGTACCGGATCGACAAGGTCGACGTGAAGGTGCTGCCGGTCACCAACTATTCGTCCTGGCTGGTCGTGACGCCGCAGGACGGCGGCGCCAAGTCGAAGGTCGAGTGGCGCGGCGCCTTCTACCGCGGCTATCCCAACAACGACCCGCCGCCGGAGTTGAACGACGAGGCCGCCATCGCCGCCGTGACCGGGCTCTACAAGGCCGGGCTGGAGAACCTGAAGAAGAAGATCGAGAGCGGCAGCTGAGGCAGACGGCTTCGGGAAAGCGCGCCGTCTTTTGCCGGAGCCGGCCTCCGGCCGAAAGACGGCCGGCGGCCGCCTGTCCTGTCCGGCTGCCGCGTCTCCGCCGCGCCGTCGTCCCGCCCCTCGGGTCTCGCCTTGGCGAGCGCCGGATGGGCTCGGGCGAAGCCGGAGAGCCGGGCTCGCTCCGGTGCCCGCGCTCGTGATGCCACCTTCCTCATCCGCGGGGCCTGACCCGGAGATCCCACCTTTACGCGCAGCACCGCGCGGACGGATATATGGCCGGATCGAGCCCGGCCATGGTGGTGGAGGCACTGTGCCGGACCAAAGCCAAGGACGAGCCAGTCTCCGCAGTGTTTCCTTTCCCTGTTCGCACGATCCCGGATCGGCCCGGCGTCCGTCCGGGATGACCGACACTCCACGCATACATCGTGCCTCGCCGGGTTCGCGTCTTCCCATCAAGGCCGCGAGGGCCGGAGCGAGCCCGGCTATGACCACGTGAAGCCCCCCGATCAGCGGAAGTCGCCCGCGTGAAGAAAACCCCATCATCTCTGATCCCGTGCCGTGCCTCCACGCCTGCCGGCCGGACACCTGCCGCGCGGCGCCCCATTCTCCAGCGGGAGAGGCTCGCCGGCGCTGCCTTGGCCGCCCTCCTCCTCGCCGTCCCCGCCCGTGCCGACGAGGCCTTCGTCACCTCGCAGCCGGCGGAGACGCTGTCCATCGTCGATCTCGACACGCGCCGGGTGGTCGCCACCCTGAAGATCCCCGGCAAGCCGGCCGGCATCGCGGTGAGCCCGGACGGCGCCCGCGCCTTCGTCACCTCGCCGGACGGCAAGGTGCTTACCATCCTCGACGCCGCCGCCCGCACGGTGGAGCACCGCGTCGAGGTCGGCGGCGGCCCGCTCGGCGTCGCCGTGCATCCCTCCGGCAGCCCGGCCTATGTGGCGGACTGGTACCAGCACCGCGTCGTCGCGGTGGACGCCGCCAGCGGCACCGTCGCCGGCGAGGTGCAGGTGGGCCAGTCCCCCTCCGGCCTCGCCGTCACGCCGGACGGCAAGCTCCTGCTCTCGGCCGACCGCGATTCCGACGCCGTCAGCTTCATCGACACCTCGACCCTCGCGCGCACCGGTTCGGTCCAGGTCGGCACCCGGCCCTTCGGCATCACGGTCGATGCTGCCGGCACCCGCGCCTACACCGCCAATGTCGGCTCCGACGATGTCAGCGTCATCGATATCGCCGCCCGCAAGCTGGTCGGCACGGTGAAGGTCGGGCAGCGCCCCTATGCGGTGGCCCTCGCCCGCGGCCGCGCTTTCGTCACCGATCAATACGCCTCGACGGTCAGCGTGTTCGACACCGGCACGCTCCAGCCCGTCGCCACCATTCCGGTCGGCGACTATCCGGAGGGCATCGCCGCCAGCCGCGACGGCGCCTTCGTCTATGTGGCGAATTGGGAGGCCAACACACTGAGCGTCATCGACACCGGCACGCTCGGGGTGGTCGCCGATATCGAGGTGGCGGACGGCCCGCGCGCCTTCGGCGCCTTCCTCCGCCGCACGGACTAGCCGCGGCGGCGCCCCCGGCACCACGCCGCATCGGCCTGCACCGGCTCCCCCATTGCCGGCACAGCACCCCGCCCCCGGCCCGTGCCGGCCGGCCGGCCGGCCTAGGCAAGCGCCGGCCGGCGGCTATGATGCCGCGCTCGGACAATGAAAGGCGCATGGCTATGGACGAGCAGTTCTGGCACGGCAAGTGGCAACGCGGCGAGACCGCCTTTCACGAGGCCGAAGGCAACCCCTTGCTGCGGCGCTATCTTCCCGCTCTCGACCTCCCCGCCGGGGCGCGGCTGCTGCTGCCGCTTTGCGGCAGGACCGGCGATATCGGCTGGCTGCTCGCACAGGGCTACGCCGTCACCGGCGCCGAGCTTAGCCGGCTAGCGATAGAGCAGCTATTCGCCGATCTCGGCCTGACGCCGCACATCACCCCGGTCGGGCCGCTGGAGCGCTTCGACGCCGGAGCGCTGACGGTGTTCGTCGGCAATATCTTCGATCTCGATCACCACGCGCTTGGCGAGGTCGCCGCAATCTATGACCGGGCGGCACTGGTCGCCCTGCCCGAGGCGATGCGCGGGCGTTATGCCGGCCATCTCGTCCATCTCACGCGCGCCGCGCCGCAATTGCTCATCGCCGTCGAGTATGACCCGTCGCTGCTGGTCGGCCCGCCTTTCGCGGTACCGGAAGCGGAGGTACGGCGCCACTATGGTGTCGCCTACCACCTCACCCAGGCCGGCCGCCACGAGCTCAAGGACGGCTTGAAGGGCCTGAAGCCGGCACATGAGTCCGTCTGGCTGATGCGCCCGCGGTGATTGGCGGGGCGACCCGCTCCCTTTCCCCGACGGGGAGAGGGTTGGGGTGAGGGGTCTTCGGCGGCTCCCGATGTCTCCTATCACCGGCCCGCTTCGCGGCCCCTTCCCCCGAAGGCGGGAGGACCAGCGAAGGCAGCCGCGCTCAGATCGCGTAATCGCCGGTCTGGTGCGCCGAAGGAGCCCGGCAATCGGTGCCGGGCACGCCATCGGCGAACAGCCGGGCGCGCTCCAGCCGCACGGCGACCTTCTCGCCCACCGGCACCCGCACGCTGGGGGCGATATCGGCTTCGAAATGCGCGCTGCCCACCGCCAGCTCCAGCCGGCGGATGGCGCCGTGGCGGCGGAAGCCGCGCACCACGCCCGGCAGGCCCGGCGTGCCGGCCAGCCCGATGGCGATGTCGTGCGGCCGCACATAGATCAGCGCCGGCCCGTCCGGCACCGGCGCCACCGGCGCCGCGATCGGCGTGTGGCCGGCAAAGGCGGTGCCGTCCTTCACCTCGACCTCGATGCGGCTGGATTCGCCCATGAAGCCGAACACCGCCGCCGAAGCCGGCCGGTCATAGACGTCGTCCGGCGTGCCCACCTGCTCGATCTTGCCCTTGCCCATCACCACCACCCGGTCGGCAAGTTCCAGTGCCTCTTCCTGGTCGTGGGTGACGAACAGCGTGGTATGGCCGGTGCGGTCGTGCAACTCGCGCAGCCATTTGCGCAGCTCCTTGCGCACCAGCGCGTCGAGCGCGCCGAAGGGCTCGTCGAGAAGCAGGACCTTCGGCTCGATGGCCAGCGCGCGGGCGAGCGCCACCCGCTGCCGCTGGCCGCCGGAGAGCTGTGCCGGGAAGCGTCCGCCGAACGCCTCGAGCTGCACCAGCGCCAGCAGATCGGCGACCCGCTTGCGGATGTCGGGCTCCGAAGGCCGCTCGCCGCGCGGCCGCGAGCGCAGGCCGAAGGCAATATTGTCGGCCACCGTCATGTGGCGGAACAACGCGTAGTTCTGGAACACGAAGCCGATGCCGCGCCGGCGCACCGGCACCGACAGCGCATCCTCGCCGTTGAACAGCACCCGCCCGTGGCTCGGCTGCTCCAGCCCGGCGACGATGCGCAGAAGCGTCGTCTTCCCCGATCCGGAGGGACCGAGCAGCGCCACCAGCTCGCTCGGCTTCACGTCGAGCGAGATGTCCGACAACGCCGGCGCGCCGCTGCCGAAATTCTTGCCCACATGCTCGATGCTCACCGCGACGGTCATCAATTCACTCATTGTCAACGTGATTAGTAGATTAATCCGCAACCTACCTGAAAAATCGGCGATGTGAAGCCTCCCGGGCGGACTTCGCCGCCGGGCCCCGCAGTGCCCGCCCCGCGGCGCCGGCCCCTTGCCGCGCAGGCGTTCCGGCCCTCTGCCGTCCAGCACGGCGGGCGTCCCCGGCGCCCGGTGTCCTCCTAGGCGCGGAAAGCCGTTCAACTCGCGCTGAATATGCTCTAAGGCAGGCATTCTGACCGGCGCGAGCCGGCCCTTCCAGCCGCCGGCCGCCCCGATGACCGATCGCCTCGCCCCTGCACCTGCCCTTATCCCTGCCCCTGTTCTTGCGCTTGACGGCCTCACGCCGGTTCCGGCGGGCAAGATCGCCGCCATCGTCACTTTTCTGGAGATGCGCGCGCGCCCGGCGCCGCTGCCGGAGCCGTCAGGCCACGGGCTTGAGGTTCGGCGCGTCGAGCGTCCCGATGCCGGCTGGTATCGCGCTCTGTTCCGCCGCATCGGCGAGGACTGGCTGTGGTTCTCGCGCCTGCGCCTCCCGGATGCCGAGCTGGCGGCGATCCTCGACGATCCGGCGGTGGAGGTCCATGTGCTGATGCGCGGCGCCGACGAGATCGGCCTGCTGGAGCTCGATTGGCGGGTGCCCGGCGAGCCGGAGCTCGGCTTTTTCGGCCTGGTGCCCGGCGAGACCGGCGCCGGGGCCGGCCGCGTGCTGATGAACCGGGCGATCGAGCTGGTCTTCGCCCGGCCGCTGACCCGCTTCTTCGTGCACACCTGCACGCATGATCATCCGGCGGCGGTGGGCTTCTATACCAAAGCGGGCTTCACCGCGGTGGGGCGGGCGGTGGAGATCGCCGACGATCCGCGGCTCGACGGCACCATCCGGCGCGATGCCGCCCCTCACATTCCGGTGATCGGCTAGCGCGCCGGCCGCCGGTGCCTTGGGGGCCGGTGTTCAGGCCAGCGATACCGAGGTGGAGCGGGCGCGCCGGCCGCCGGCCGGGCGCGGCACCTCGACGGCATCCAGCCCGCGCTCGCGCTCGCCGAGCGCCTCGACCTTCTTCAGTTCGTCCAGCGCCGCGTCGAGCTGTTCGCGGGCCTCGTCGAGCTGGCCTTTCAGCTCCTCGGCCGAGCGGCGCAGATTGTCGCGGCGGGTGGCCGCGGCGCGGGCATAGGTGGGATAGGCGAAATGGCTGGTATCGGTGATGCCCGCGCGCTGCTCCTCGGCGAGAATCTCGCGATCGAGGTCGCGCGCCATGCGGTCGAAATCGGCGATCATGCCGTCGATCTGCGCGAAATGGCGGCGCTTCTCCTCGGCCTGGAACCGCCGGAGGCGAATGACGGTGTCGAGCGACTTCATGCCGGCGTTACTCCCGCTGTCGGGCCGGAGGCCCGCCGGCGCCCATCGGCACCGACGCCAGACCGCCCGGGTCGAGCCGCCCTTACCCGGCGGCACGGCCATCTTGGCGCCCAGAGGTTGCCGCTTCCTTACATTTTTGGGGGGAAAGATATCCCGAGGCGGTATTCGGACGGCTTTCCAGGGGTTTGGAAACGATTTGTTTACCGGCTCCATTAATGATCGTTCACGTCCGGTGTGATCCGGCGCCTTGGCGCGAAAGCCGAGTCGCCAGATTCACTTAAGCGCATATCTTAAGATTCGGCTTGAGACAGTCGGTCACAAAAATTCTGGTTCATCGCCAGCCTCTTGCGGGAAGACTCGAAGAAAGTTCGTGGCAACCGCTTGTGCTGGGGAATCCGGTTTTGTTACCCATTGGATCGTAGTTGACGAATCGGTGTGCCGAGCCGGGCGCGGGGTTGGGGTGACGCTCGGAACGGGAGTTGTCCGATTGTGCGCTGAAACCCCGGGGGCCGTGGCGAGGGAAGGGGATTGGCATGCGCGTCTTGCTCATCGAGGACGACCGCGCGACCGCGCAGAGCATCGAACTGATGCTCAAGTCCGAGAGCTTCAACGTCTACACGACGGATCTCGGCGAAGAGGGTGTCGACCTCGGCAAGCTCTACGACTACGACATCATCCTGCTCGATCTGAACCTGCCGGACATGTCCGGCTATGATGTTCTGAAAGGGCTTCGCGTCGCCAAGGTGAAGACGCCGATCCTCATCCTCTCCGGCCTTGCCGGCATCGAGGACAAGGTGAAGGGTCTCGGCTTCGGCGCCGACGACTATCTCACCAAGCCGTTCCACAAGGACGAGCTGGTGGCGCGCATCCATGCCATCGTGCGCCGCTCCAAGGGCCACGCGCAGTCGGTGATCACCACCGGCGACCTCGTGGTCAATCTCGACACCAAGACCGTCGAGGTCGGCGGCGCCCGCGTGCATCTCACCGGCAAGGAGTACCAGATGCTGGAGCTCCTCTCGCTGCGCAAGGGCACGACGCTGACCAAGGAAATGTTCCTCAACCATCTCTATGGCGGCATGGACGAGCCCGAGCTGAAGATCATCGACGTGTTCATCTGCAAGCTGCGCAAGAAGCTCGCCAATGCGTCGAGCGGCCACAACTTCATCGAGACGGTGTGGGGCCGCGGCTATGTGCTGCGCGAGGCCGGCGAGCAGGAACAGCGCATCCCGGCCTGAACCGTCCGGCACCGCCGCCAGATCACGACCCCGCCGCGAGGCGGGGTTTTGCGTTTCAGCCCTCCCCTCGGTTTCAGCCCTCCCCCCGCAGGAACGGGGCCGCCCGGTGTCCCGGCCCGTCGTCATGGCGGACCGCGCTAGCCACGATGGCCCGCAGCCGCCCCTCGATCCTCCCCGGCCCGAAGCGCGCCCTCAGCATCGGCACCACCGCCTCGGTCACCTCGTCGAGCCGGCCGGGCGCGCGCTCCTCGATCTCGCCCCTGAGCGGCGTGCCCTGGCAGAAGCCGATGGCGAGGTCGCGGGCGGAAGGCATCCGGCCGGTGTGGTTCACCACCGCGGCCGCGAAATCGGCGAGCCCGGCCGCCTCGACATCGGCATACATCTTGTCGAGGCTGGAATAGCCGTGGGGCGTGCGGGCCATGAACCGCGGCGGATCGCCCGGAAACACCGCCGCCAGCGCCTCGGTCGTCGCCTGCGCGAAATCATTCACCGCGAGCCGGTCCCAGACGTTGAACATCAGCGTGCCGCCCGGCACCAGCACGCGGCGCACCTCGCGCAGGCCCTGCGCCTTGTCGGGAAGGAACATCACCCCGAACTGGCAGATCACCGCATCGAAGACCCGGTCCTCGAAGGGCAGCGCCATCGCGTCGGCCTGTTGCCAGTGGATGCGCGGGTCGGGACCGTGCCGTGCCGCCACCTCCAGCATGCCGGGGTTGAGGTCGGTGGCGACGATGCGCGCCTGCGCCGGCAGCCGCTCGGCGAGCGCGCGGGTCGCGGCCCCGGTGCCCGCCGCCAGTTCCAGCACGCGATAGGGCTCCAGCGCGGCCACCCGCAGCGCCAGATCGGCGGCGAAGGGCGCGAACAGGGCCGGCACCAGCAGCCGGTCATATATGTCGGGAACGGCGCCGGCGAATAGGCTGTCACTGCCCGGCATGGCGGCCTCCGTAGACACCCCCCCGTGTGCTCGCGCCGGCAGATGATAGCACGCCTGCGTCCCCGCGTCCGGCCCGCCCGCGCCGCGCCCTCCCGGCAGAGTGGAAGAGCCGGGGTGGCCCCGGCCCTTCCCGCACGGCGCGCCTTTGGTGGAACGGCCAGGCCCCGGTCGCCCGTGGCCTGGTCGCCCGTGGCCTGGTCGCCGCGGCCTGGTTGCCCTGGGGCAGCCTTACTCCGCCTTCTTGGCCAGCCAGGCCTTGAGGAAGGCGATCTCGCTCTCCTGCGCCTTGATGATCTCCTCGGCCAGCCGGCGCAGTTCCGGATCCTTGCCGTACTGCAACTCGATGCGGGCCATGTCGATGGCCCCCTGGTGATGCGGGATCATGCCGCGGGCGAAATCGACGTCGGTATCGCCAGTCATCGGCTCGCTCATGCCCTGGTGCATGCGGGCATTGGCGGCCTCGAAGGCCTTGGAGGACGGGCTGGCCGCGCCCCCGCCCATATGCGCGCTGTGATCCATGCCGGGCATGGCGGCGGACTGGGCGAAGGCCGGCGCGGCGAAGACAAGCAGACCGGCGGCGACAAGGCCGCCCTTGAGTGTCGTATTCATGGGATCAGTTCCTGAAATGGGATCGAAACGCGCCCCGACATGCGGCCGGGCGCGATGACACGTCGATGGTGCTCAGGCGTGTCGCGGCGGCGGATCCGGTCGGGCGAGGCTGGTGCCAGCCATCGGCAGTGCCGGCCGGGCGGTGAGCGCGGCCGGCGTCGCTAGCGGCGAAGCGAGATGGGAGACGCTGAGCGGCGGCACCATCAGGCAGGTGAGGACGCAGCACAGATGCGCGAGTGACACCCCTCCCCCATGCGGCGCCCCGTCCCGAACGGTGGTGCCGTCCGGCTGGGCGGCATGTTGCATCGGCACCGCCACCGCTTCGGCGGCGACGCCCTCATGGCACGGCATGGGAGCAGCCGCCAGCGCGGCCCCAAGCGGGGAAGCGTCCGTCGCGGCGTGCTGCGGCGTGGCGGCGCTTGCCATCATGCGGCCGGCCATTGCCTGCGCCGCCGTCACCGGCCCGGCCAGGGTGAAGGCCAGCGCGATCAGCGCGGCGATCAATCTCGCAAGGGCTATCCGGCGTGCTGCCAAGGGGCGGTTCCACCTTCCGCTTCGACGAGACGTCAGATTAGAGCATGTGCCGCGCAATCCGAATGACTTCTGCGTCAGCTCCGGCCAGTCGCCTTCGGCCAGTGGCGTTCGGTCACGGCTCCATCGGACGGAACCTGCCGCATTGTCGACCGGCGGCAGGCCGCGAATGGCAGGCGCAATGCCCTGGTTCACGAAGCCGTGCGAGGCCCCCAGCCGAGCCCGGCGGCGACCAGCCGCGCGGTGTCGCCCGGCGGCAGATGGCCGTCAAAGCCTTCCAGCCGGCCCGGCCGCCCGGTCAAGGCGAGGCACACCGCCGTCGAGGGCGCCGCGCCCGTCGGCACGCCATAGGCGTCGACGTCATAGATCACCACGTCGAAGCGGCCGGCAGCGAGTTCCAGCGCCCGCGCATGGTCGGCAAGCGAGACGTGATGGCCGAGCGCCCGCACCAGCGCCTGCGCCTGAGTCCGCGCCGGGCCGTCCCGCATCACCAGCAGCACCCGCGCCACGCCGCGCTCCGCCGGCGCCCGGCCGGGCTCCAGCAGCGGATAGCTGTGCCCGTCGGCGACCAGCCGGCGCGCGGGACCGGCGCTCTCCACCCGCCCCTCCGGCGCCAGGCCGAGAATGGCCTCCACCGGCACCGGCGTGCCGTCGCGCCCGAGGCGCAGCAGATAGGAACGTCCGGCGATCTCGCCGGGGCAGCGTATCGCCTTGAGGCTGGCGACGCTCACCGCCTCAGGGCCATGGCCGGCGCGGCGCACCACCAGATGCGCCTCGGGCGCCGCCGGGGCGGCCTTGCGGCCGAACACGCCGATGGTCATGTCGAGCATCGCCGCCTGCCGTCCGTCGGGCAGGCGGGCGACGCCGCCGATCAGGTCGGCACAGGGGGCGAAGCGGCTGCGCCAGTCCTCCGGCATCAGCTGGATCTCGGCGCGGGAGTCCACGGGCTCGTCGTCGATCAGCGCCGTCGCTCGCACCTTGCCCTCGCTGCCGAACAGCACCAGCGCACCGCACTCGGGCGACTTGGCCTCGGCAAGGCCGAGCCGGGTGGAAAGCCGGATCAGCGGCAGGCCGGAAGTGCCGAGCGTGCCCTTGCCCGCCATGCGGGCGAGCTGCTCGAAGCGCGCGCGTCCCAGCGGCATGACGTTGACGATGCGCGAGGACGGCAGGGCGAACCGCATGCCGCCGAGGCGAAACACCAGCACGCCGACAGTGGCATCCCCGCGTGCCGGCAACGGACCGGGGGCGCCGGCAGCACGGGCGGAAGAAGCTAGCGGGGCGAGGGATTCGATCGGCGACATCTCGGAACCGGCTACTCTCACGGGAAGGGAGCAATTCCCTTTCGGGGTACCGTCGAGTGTGCGCCGGGCAATGTTAACGGGTTCTGAAGATCGCTGACCGAGGGTCAGGCGAAAGCCGGACGCCCGCCCTCAGGACGCCGCCGCCGCGATCAGCACCGCCTCGCCGTCCATCGAGAAGGTGATGGCGACCCCGACCTCGCGGGCGAGCAGGCCGGTATAGTGCGGCTGGATGGCGTGGGCATCGATCTGCCCGTCCTCCGCCACCTGGCCGGCCAGCAAAGTCGGCAGATGCGCGGGAATGCGCGCATGGCTGCCCTCGGTGCGCAGCCGGAAGCCGTCGCCCTCGCCGCTTCCCGCCACCTGGATGCGCCCGCCGCGCGGAATCGTCGCGACCGCCACCAGCAGCAGGTTGAGCAGCAGCTTCACCCGGTTCTTCGGCAGCAGCGCGCGGGGCACCTGCCAATCGAGGCTGGTCCGGTCGTCCTGGATGAAGCCGCGCGCGACGTTCTCGGCGTCGCCGGTGTCGATCTGCGCGCCGGCCGAGCCGGCGGCGCCGAAGGCCAGCCGGCAGAACTGCAGCCGGGCGGACGCCTGCCGGGCGCTCTTGGCGATCAATTCCAGCGCGAACTGCTTCATTGAGGGATCGTCCTCGTCCTCCAGCACCTCCAGCCCGTTGACGATGGCGCCGACCGGGCTGATCACGTCGTGGCAGACGCGTGAGCACAGCAGGGCGGCGAGGTCGAGCTTGTCGAGGTCGATGGCGGTCGTCATCGCGGCTCCGTCACGGCAAGGCGAAAAGACAAAACATCCCGCGAATCGCCGGGCACCCGGCGCGGGCGGACAGGAGGCGGTGATACACCGCACCCGCCGCCGCGCCAACCGGCAGGCGCGGCCCCTCGCCTCGTCACGGAGGCGGCACGGGCGCGGCCCAGAGGCGGCACGGCGCGCGGCACGGGCGCCGGCTGCCTTCCTAACGCCCATCTGCGTGTTAATGATACGTTGGGATTCGGCCGTCCACCGTCTCCCGCGAGCCGCACGATCCACACGCACGCCGCTTCCTACGCATGTCAGAACGTCAGCCCGTTCCCAATGTGAGACCGCTCATGCCGACCTTGCGCGCCCTTCTCGCCTGCCTGTCGCTCCTGGTGCTTCCCGCCCTCGCCGTCCCGGCGGCGGCGCAGTATCAGCAGCCGCCGCAACAGCCGGGCAACAGCACCTATTCCACCGACGAGCTGGTCTCCCGCGGCCACGGCTTCTTCGGCGAGGTCTCGCGCGGCCTCGCCCTGTCGATCGAGAAGGCGGTCGGCCAGTGGGGCCAGCCCAACGGCTATATTCTCGGCCAGGAGGGCGGCGGCGCCTTTGTCGGCGGCCTGCGCTACGGCGAGGGCACGCTGTACACCCGCAATGCCGGCGATCTCAAGGTGTTCTGGCAGGGCCCGTCGCTGGGCTGGGATTTCGGCGGCGACGGCGCCCGCACCATGATCCTGGTCTACAACCTCAATTCCATCAACGACATCTTCCGCCGCTTCGGCGGCATTTCCGGCTCGGCCTATTTCGTCGCCGGCTTCGGCATGACCGCGCTCGCCAGCGACAATATGGTGGTGGTGCCGATCCGCTCGGGCGTCGGCGTGCGCCTCGGCGCCAATATCGGCTATTTGAAGTTCACCCCCAACGCGACCTGGAACCCGTTCTGAGCCGGGCGATATCGCAAGAATTGACCGGACGCCGGCATGCCGGGTGGTTCCGCGCGGCGCGCAACCCTCCTAGACTGGCGGGACCGGGGGCCTCGGTGGCGCCCGGGCAGTGGCCATGCGGGCCGGCGGCGGCCCGCCCGGAACCGGAAGCGTCGCCGCTCCGACGGAAAATGCTCTGGATTCAAGGGGCTGGTACCCTTGCAACGTAGTTTCAACATTTGCCCGACATGCTCTAGTGTCGGCGCATGGGCCTGCGCCTTCGGGGCACGCGTAATGGATGAGGTCGCCGCATGATCGAAGCGGTCATGTATGCCGCCATCGGCTTCCTGACGGCGACCCTGCTCGCCCTGCTGATCCTGCCGGCCGTCTGGCGGCGGGCGGTGCGGCTCACGCGCCGGCGGGTGGAGAACGCCATTCCCGTCACCCTCGCCGAGATCCAGGCCGACAAGGACCATCTGCGTGCCGCCCACGCCGTGGAGTTGCGCCGCCTCGAGCGGGAGGTCGATGCGCTCTATGCCCGCACCAGCGAGCAGTGGGAGCGCCGGGTCGCCCAGGATGGCGAGCTTCTCGCCCGCTCCACCGCGCTGGCCGAAATCACCGCCCGGTTCGAGGAGCTGCAGGCCCGGCAGGGCGAGCTCGCCGCCCATGATGCCGGCCTCGCCGCCGCTCTCGCCGAGCGCACCGCTGAGCTCGACGAAACCCGCGCGACGCTGGAGACCACCCAGACCGCGCTGCTGGCCACCCGCCGGACGCTGGACGACACCGCGGCCCGCGCCAATGGCCTCGAGGTCGAGAACGCGGCGCTGACGACCTTGCGCGAGACGCTGAAGGCGCGGGTCGACGATCTCGACCGTCACCTTGCCACCACCTCCGCCCATCTCGCCGAGGATCGCGTGCGGCTGCGCGACAGCGAGCAGGCTCTTGCCGCCGAGCGCGCCCGCACGGCCGAGCTCACCACCCGTCTCGCGGCGCTGCAGCTCGAATTCGAGACGACGTCCGCGCGTGCCGAGGTGCTCGCCACCGATCTCGCGGCGCTGGGCATGGAGGCCGGACGGCTGACGGAGCGCACCCGCGCCGCCGAGGCCCGCCGCGACGAGGCGCTGCATCAGGCCGACAGCGCCGTCGCTGCCGCTCACGCCGCGCAGAGCTCGGCCGAAGCCGCGGCCGCTCAGGCGAACGACCTCGCCCGCATGCTGCGAGCGGAGATCGACATGCTGGAAGGCGCGCTCGCCAAGGCACGGGCGGAGCGCGGCGACGTGCAGGCCCGCCTCGATGCGCTGCGGCCGGAGGCCGGCGGCGGCACGCCGGATGCGGCGGCGCTGCGGGCCCGCATCGGCGAGATCGGGGCCGAGGTGGCCGCCATGGTGGCGACGCTGGAAGGCGCGGGCTCGCCGATCGACGCCATCCTCGCGGCCAATCCGCCGGTGGGCGGTGCGCCGCTGCTCGCCGACCGCATCCGCGCGCTGCGGGAGCAGGCCCGGCAGCAGACGCGGCAGGACGTGCGGCAGGATGTGCGCCAAGACATGCGGCAAGACATGCGGCAGGATTCACCGGTCTCGCTGGTGCCCTCGGATAGGGCGGTGGCGGAATAGCGCGGGCGGACGCCCCAGGCCCGCCGCCACGTCGGGGCACCGGCGCGCGCATCGGCCGCGCGCCGGAATGCGCCTGTGGATTGTCGATAACCAGCCGAGCCCGCCCGGCTCAGGGACAGGTCAAGGGCCGCCCGCGCGACCGCCGGGAGGCCCATCGTCGCCCCCGCCTCCGCCGCGGGTCAATGATGCCGGCAAGCGGAAGGCGCATGTCCGGCTCCAGCCTCCCAAGGGAATGGAGCCCGGCGAAAGCCGGGCGCGGCGAGGCGCAGTGCGCCTCGCCTTCACACATAGTCGCGGGTCAGTTCGACGAAGGCGCGGGCGCGGGCTTCCGGATGCGGGTTCAGCAGCACGTCGGTCACTACCGAGATGCTGTCGGCGCCTGCGTCGAGCACGCCGCGGGCCCGGTCGAGATTGACGCCGCCAATGCCCACCAGCGGCAGGTCGCCGACCCGCTTCTTCCATCCGGCCACGCGCTCCAGCCCCTGCGGCGCCCATTTCATCGCCTTGAGGATGGTCGGATAGACCGGCCCCAGCGCCACATAGTCGGGCTGCACCGCCAGCGCGGTGTCGAGTTCCGCCTCGTCATGGGTGCTGACCCCGAGCCGCATTCCGGCGCGGCGGATCGCCGGCACGTCGGCCTCCGTGAGGTCCTCCTGGCCGAGATGCACGAAGTCGCAGCCGGCATCGATGGCGAGCTGCCAATAGTCGTTGACGACCAGCTGCGCGCCGTAGCGCGCGCACACCGCCTTGGCCTCGGCAATCTCGCGCCGAAGCTCGTCCGTCTCCATGTCCTTGGCGCGCAGCTGCACCAGCTTCACGCCCTGCGGCAACAGGCGCGGCAGCCAGCTGGCGCGGTCGACGATCAGGTAGAAGGGGTCGAGCTTCATGGGGCGTCTTTCTTGGTTTTGCCGTTGCCGCGGGGCAGGCGTCGCCCCGGCCGGGGACGACGGCATCCGTCCACGCCGCCAAGGCGGGGCGTCTGGCGCATTTTCGGGCGAAGCGGATGCCGGCTCGCGAGAAGAAAACGCGTGAAAACAGCAAGCTGGAGTCCTTCCGGTGCACTCGAGCCCACCGGAAGTCCTCTAGCCGAAATGCGCCTGCCCCATCACCGGGGTGGAAGGTGCCGCCATGTCGCGGGCCTCCATCGGGTCGGCGCGGAAGCCCTCGCGGCCGGCCTCGATGGCAAGGGCGAAGGCGCGGGCCATCTTCACCGGGTCGCCAGCCTTGGCCACCGCCGTGTTGAGCAGCACCGCGTCATAGCCGAGCTCCATCGCCGCCGCCGCGTGCGAGGGCACGCCCACCCCGGCATCCACCACCAGCGGCACGCGCGGGAAATGCGCCCGCATCGAGCGCAGGCCATAGGGGTTGTTGAGCCCGCGGCCGGAACCGATCGGCGCGCCCCAGGGCATCAGCACCTCGCAGCCGGCGGCGAGCAGCTTGTCGGCCACGATCAGGTCGTCCGTCGTATAGGGGAACACCTGGAAGCCGTCGCGCGAGAGAAGTCGCGCCGCCTCGACGAGGCCGAACACGTCGGGCTGCAGCGTGTCGTCCTCGCCGATCACCTCCAGCTTGATCCACGGGGTGTCGAACAGCTCGCGCGCCATCTCGGCGGTGGTCACCGCCTCCTTCACCGTCTTGCAGCCGGCGGTGTTGGGCAGCACCTTCACCCCGAGGTCGCGGATCAGCTGCCAGAAGCTCTGACCGGCTTTCGCCGCGCCGGATTCGCGGCGCAGCGACACGGTGACGATCTCCGCCGCGCTGGCGCGGATCGCCTCGGCCAGGATCGCCGGCGAGGGATATTGCGCGGTGCCGAGCAGCAGCCGCGACTGTACCTGCGTCCCGTAGAATTCCACCGGGTCGGCGGCGGCGTGGGGCGTATAGGCGTCCATCTCAGCCTCCCTGCATCGGCGCGAGGATCTCCACCCGGTCGCCGGCGGCGATCGGGGTTGCGTCACGCTTGGCCTTGCGCACCATCGCCCCGTTCACGGCGGTGGCGACGATGGCATCGGCATAGCCGAGCTCGGCCATCAGCTCGGCAAGGGTGGCGGCGCGGATCTCCGCCGCCTCACCATTCACGATGATCTTCATCCATCACCTCCGGGAAATGCGTCCCGTCGAAAGCCAGCTCCGCGGCGCGGCGGGCGAGCGCCGGCGCCAGCAGGAAGCCGTGGCGGTAGAAACCGTTGACGAGGATCGTGCGGCCACGCCGGCGAATGCGCGGCAGGTTGTCGGGAAAGGCCGGCCGCACATCGGCGCCGATCTCCACCACCTCCGCCTCGCCAAAGGCGGGATGCAGCGCATAGACGGCGGAGAGCAGCTCCAGCAGCGAGCGCCCGGTCACCCGCCCGCGCTCGTCATTCTCGATCGAGGTGGCGCCGATCATGAAATGCCCGTCGCCACGCGGCACGATATAGACCGGGATGCGCGGGTGCAGCATGCGGACGGGACGCTTCAGCGAAATCTCGGTGGAGTAGAGCACCAGCATCTCGCCCTTCACCCCCCGGAGGTCGGCAAGCACGTCGCGGGCGGCGAGCCCGCGGCAATCCAGCACCACATCGGCGCCATCGTCCACCGGCGCGGACGAGTTGGCCGGATCGTACACCTCACTGGACACGTCGGACTGATAGCGGAAGGTAACGCCATACTCGCCAACCAGCCGTCCGGTGAGCGCGGCGAGCGCCTTGCGCGGCTCGAGATGCGCCTCGGTCGGGAAGAACAGCCCCTGCTCGAAGCGGCCGGCAAGATCCGGCTCCAGCTCCGCGAGCCGGGCGCCGTCGATCCAGTCATAGCCTTCGGTGCGGCGGGAAAAGCGTTTCAGATCAGGCAGATCGCGCGCCTGCGCCAGCACAAGGCTCCCCTCGGCGGGAACGCCCGGCACCTCGCGGCGCCAGTAGTCGAGCGACTCGAAACCCAGCTCGGCGACAAGCGGCTCGGCGCTCTCGCGCTCGCACCACGGCGCCAGCATGCCGCCGGCATACCAGGAGCACCCCTGCCCCGAGCCGGATTTCCTTTCAAGAACAGTAACTTGCGCGCCCCGTTGCGCGAAAGCGTGCGCGCAGGTCAGCCCGGCGACCCCGGCGCCGACAATGGTGACACGCATGGCATTCGCGGCGCGGGCGGGCGCGGCTTCGTCATGATGGAGAATGATCGGATCGCTCATGCAGCCTCCCTCCGCCAGTCCAAACTGGATCAGGTTCAAAGGGTCGCCATGCCGCAAAACGCTGATATTCAAGCTGTTTGCGCCGATGGCCTCTCAGCCTCCTGACGAGGCTCCCCCGGACGCATCTGATATAATCATTCGTCGGCACGCTGTCACGATGCGGTCGACAATATTCCCTCACGCCTGCCGCGACGATAAGGACACCACGTTGTCGACCGGCCGATGCAGCACCTCGTTCAACACCCGGTCGAGCGCATCCTGCCCGAACGGCTTGGCAAGCCGGCGGAAACGGGCATCGGCCCCGTCGGGCAGCTGCGCGTAGCCGGTGCCGAGAACGATCGGAAGTGACGGAAAACGCTCGCCAATCGCCGCCGCGAGCTGCAACCCGGTCATGCCCGGCATCGCCTGATCGGTGAGAACGAGGTCGAAGGTCTCGCCATCGGCCAGCAGCGCCAGTGCCTCTTTACCCGAGCTCGCCTCGACGACCTGATAGCCGAGATCCTCGATCATGGCCGCGGTCGCGGAAAGCACCAGCGGATCGTCGTCGACCACCAGCACGCGCTGCGAACCGTCCTCGCGTCGCGGGCGCGCGGGCGCAGGCGCCGCTGGCGCCGCGATCGGGGCGCGTGCGCCGGGGGCGATCGGCAGGTATATGGACGCCGCAGTACCTTGCCCCGCCCGGCTGGTGAGTGTCAGCCGGCCGCCGGACTGCGCCGCCAGCCCATGCACCATGGCAAGGCCAAGGCCCGTTCCCTTGCCCACCCCCTTGGTGGTGAAGAACGGCTCCGTGGCCCGCGCCAGCGTCGTCTCGTCCATGCCGACGCCATTGTCGGCAACCGTCAGGCACAGGAAGCTGCCCTCGGCCCCCTCCCCCACGGTCTCCGCCTTGGCCTCACTGGCGCTGATCACGATGGTGCCGCCCTCCGGCATGGCATCCCGGCCATTCACGACGAGATTGAGCAGCGCCAGTTCAAGTTGGTTGGCATCGACCATTGCCCTCGGCAGGCCGAGCGGAAAGCGGGTCTCCACCCTGATCGTCGGCCCGATCGAGCGGCGCAGCAGATCCGCCATGCTGAGCACCAGTTCGGGCACGTCGACCGGCTCGGGCTTGAGATCCTGCCGGCGAGCGAAGGCGAGCATGCGCTGGGTCAGCGCGGCGCCGCGCTGCGCCGCCTGCATTGTGTTCTCCAACAGGACCCGCAGGCGCTCATCCTCCTGCGCCCGGCGGCGCGCAAGTTCGAGATTGCCGACGATCACCGCCAGCAGATTGTTGAAATCATGGGCGATTCCGCCGGTCAGCTGTCCTACCGCCTCCAGCTTTTGCGCCTGACGAAGCGCCGCCTCGGCCCGCCTGCGTTCCGTTACATCGACGAGACCGCATAAGGTCTTGACGAGATGTCCCTCGGCATCGCGCTCGGCGACGGCGGAGAGAACGCAATCAATATGTCGCCCGTCCTTGGCGACCATTGTGTATTCTGCCTCGTGCAGTTCGCCAGCACTCAGCAGGCGCGGCCAATGCTCCTCATTGCGGCGACGGGCGGAGTCCAGCGTCATGAAATCGGTCAGCAGCCGGCCCATGACCTCCTCCTCGCGATAACCGAGGAGGTCGAGCCAGCTCTGGCTCACCTGCTGGATGCGTCCATCGGCCCCCAGCGAATGCAGCGGCAGCGGCGTATGGCGATAGAGGTGGCGGAAGCGCTCCTCGCTGTCCCGCACCATCGCCGCGGCATGGTCCGCGAGCACGCCCGAGCGGCGGTCATACATGACGGCGAGGATTGCCGTAAATAGGATCACCACCGTCGAAGCGGTGACAGCGGTCACCAATTGCCCCGACCCCACCACGGTGCCTGCCGCCGGCACCGGAATCGCCATGTCCGGAACCATGGAGAAGCCGGCCATAGCGATGTAATGCATGCCGGAAATGCCGATGCCGAGTGCGGCGGCGGCGGCCAGCCTCTGCATGGTGGAGTGAAGACGGAAAGAAAGCCAAAGCGCTGCGGTCGACGCGACGATCGCCACGCCCACGGCAACCGCCACGTGGATCGGCTCATAGCTCACATGGGCTTGCATGCGCATGGCGGCCATGCCGGCATAGTGCATGCCGACGATGCCTAGTCCCATGACAATGCCGCTGATCAGCACCACCCGTCGACCGGCACGGCGGCACGCGGCATAGAACGCTGCACCGGTGGCAACCAGCGCAACGATGAAGGACGCCAATGTCTGCAACGCGTCATAGGCGACGGGGATGGGCAGGCGGATCGCCATCATGCCGATGAAATGCATGGACCATATGCCACCACCGAGAACCGCGGCCGCGGCGCATAACCACCACCGCCGCGCCGCGCCCACGGCGGACGGAATGCGAGTCGCCAGATCGAGCGCGGTATAGGACGCTGCCATCGCAATGAAGACCGACAAGCCGATCAGTGCAACGTCGTGCCCCTCAACGCCATGTATCTCCACCTTTGCCCAACTCCCACCAACACCACGGCGGCATCACCCACGCGCCGGCATCTTCTTGAGACATCCCCTACGTGCATATGCTTTGATCTCTCTCTCCTCTGGCAGGCGGCGGGAGAGATCGACGACGTGGATGATCATTTCAGTGCAGATAGCCGAGCAGCCACAGGACCAGGATGATCGGCAGGGGAATTCCAAGGAGCCAGAGCAGACCACCTTTCAACATAAATGCCTCCGTCGTGAATGTGTCGAAGAAACACTCCGCCCGTGCTTCGGTTCCCATCCGGCAAAGAATCCGTCATCCTGAGAACGACATGACCGTCAACCCAACCAATCCGCCGCGCCGGAACGCGAACCCCGCCGAGATCGGCGGCCTGCTTATCCTGGCCCTGGCCGCCGCCGGCCTGCTGGTTTTCGCCCTCATCGCCGATGGCGTGCGCGAGGGAGGGACCCGCGGCTTTGATGAGGCGGTGTTGCTCCTGTTCCGCCAGCCCGGCTACCCCGCCTTGCCGATCGGACCGGCTTGGCTGGAAATCGCAGTGCGCGACTTTACCAGCCTGGGCAGCACCACAGGGCTCGCCACCCTCACCCTGCTGACTGCCGGCTACCTCGCGGTGGATGGCAAACGTGCCGCCGCTCTGTTCGTGCTCATCGCCACCGGCAGCGGGATGCTGCTCAGCTTCGTGCTCAAGATCGGCTTCGACCGCCCGAGACCCGACATCGTCGATCGTCTCGTCGATGTCCATACGCTGAGCTTTCCCAGCGGCCATGCCATGGGCGCCGCCGTCACCTATCTCACGCTCGGCGTGCTGATCGTGCGCACGGAGAGCAAGCGACGCATCAAGGTCTATGTGCTCGGGGTCGCGCTGGGACTGACGCTGCTGATTGGCCTCAGTCGCATCTATCTCGGCGTGCATTGGCCGACGGACGTCCTTGCCGGCTGGTGCGCCGGCAGCGCATGGGCATTGCTGTGCTGGCTGGTAGCGAGCTGGCTGCAGCGACGCGGGCAGATCGAGCCGGCGGATTCTAACTGAGACAAGGCCCTTGGCGGCCGCTCCGCCCCGCGCCTATGCTGTGCCGACGGGGCCGCCAGAGCCTTGTGAGGAACGCCAATCGAGGAGGATCTCATGTCCACCAGCACGCCCGAAGGCAATCTGATCCGCGAGATCGGGGTCATCGAAACCACCCAGTCCGACAACATCCTGCGTTGGGACGGTGAGGAACTCTATGTCGAGCAGGACATCTACCACAACGGACAGCTCGTACACCGCAAGTACAAGCGTCGGGTGACGCGCAGCGTCGCCCAGGCCCTTGCCACATTGCTGCATCAGCACTGAGCGCGATACAGGACGCAGCGCGTCACCGCCAGCAAAAGACAAGGAAGGTTCGGCCACCCCGTTGGGCGAGCCTTCCTGCGCTGATGAACTCCAAACTTCCGCGAAACGAGCGCCCGGCGACGGCCGTCATGGCCACAGGACGGCAATCAGGATCAGCCCTAAACCGGTCACGCCGACCAGCCAGACGAGGGAACGCACATACGGCACGCCGAAGCCGTAGAGCGGCACGTAGGCGAGGCGGGACAGGAAATACAACCAGACGCCCCAGAAGGTCGCGGCACCGTTCCGGCCGGCGACGTGAGCGATCAGCACGGCCGCGGCGAAGAGCGGCAAGGTTTCCAGCAAATTGGCCTGCGCCCGGCGCAATCGGCCAGCAAGAACACCCTCCGGTGGCCCCGACCGGTCTCGCGCCCCGGCATTGTAATCGAGCCCCGTCTCCCGGGTCCGGATCGTCGCGGCCAGAAATATTTGCAGGAGCGCGACCACCAACGTCCAGCCGAGCATCGTAAGTTCGATCGTCATGTCACCTCGCCGCATCACCGGATTCGAGGATCGAATATTCTCCAAACTTGTTTACATATGCCCCCATGGACAAGGTCAAACAACGCAAGAAGCGTGCGTCACATGGCTATCCGCTGCCCCAGGTCGCCGCGCTTGCCTATCGCTGGTCGGAGGCTGGCCGGCTGGAGATGCTCGTGCTTTCCTCGCGGGAAACGCATCGGCCGGTCATTCCGAAGGGATGGCCGATCAAGGGACGCAAGGACTGGAAATCCGCCGAGATCGAGGCGCGGCAGGAAGCCGGGCTGGTCGGGCAAATAACCCGCAAGAGCGCCGGGCACTATCGCTACTGGAAACGCATCGACCGCCAGTTCGTGCTGGTGCAGGTCTCGGTCTATCCGCTCGAAGTGAGGCGCCAGCTGGACGACTGGCCGGAACGCAACGAGCGCGTATTGATGTGGCTGCCGCCGGAAGACGCAGCGCTGCTGGTCGATGAAACCGATCTGGGCGCCCTCATCCTCGACGTCGCGGGCGATCTCCGACGGCGACACGATCATGCAACCGGCCTCCCCGAGAGGACGGGGGAGCCGGCTGCCACGACGACCTGAAGTCCGGCTGCGAGATTATTCCACAGCCGTCATTCCAGGACCTGCACCACGCGGTGGGTGCGCGGATCGACCAGGACTGTCCGGTCGTTCACCACCGTATAGCGGTATTCGGTGACGCCATATTCCGCCGGCACCTCATAATAGCGGACACCCGCAGTGGGCAGCTCGGCACCGACCACGACCTCGCGGTCATAACTGTAGGAAGGTACGCGCTCTTCCACGACATACTGGTGGAAACGCGTGCGATGATCCTCGGCAATGCCACCGACCACAGCGCCGGCTACGCCGCCAACCACCGCACCGACCGGCCCGCCGACGATGGCACCGCCTACGGCGCCGGACGTCGCCCCGGCAGCAACGCCTGCACCCTGCTGTGCATTCGCAGCAAGAGGAACGGCCACGAGAAATGCGCTCGCAATAATAGCGTGACGTATCATGATATACTCCTGTTACCCAGCGCCCGTTGCGATGCGGTTACAACGCGAACATACGCAGACCGTTCCCCAACACAGAGAGATATCGACGGGTCAGGCAGGAGAACCAGGATCTACAGGGAACTCTTCCCTCTATTTCTTTACCACGGGCGAGGCACCATGCGCATGCGCCCGGAATAGACGGCCATGTTCGGCAAAAAGCACAAAGCCTAGAGCAGCAACACCAAAAGCGGCAAAGCCGACCGTGAGCGGCAGGGTGGTGCCGTCGAACATCTGACCAAGGCTGGAGCCGAGGATGGCTCCGCCGATCGTGGTGGTGAAGCCCAGCAGCGAGGAAGCGGTTCCCGCCACATGGCCGACCGGCTCCATCGCCATGGCGTTGAAGTTTGATACGACGAGACCGAAGAAGAACATGGTCACGGCCTGCAGCACCGAGAAGAGCAACAGGGTTTCATGGCCCATGAGCACCAGCACGGCATGGATGCAGGTGACCGCGAGATAGCCGAGCAGCGCCGCATGCGACACCCGGCGCATGCCCAGCCGCTCGACAATGCGCGAATTCAGGAACGAGGACATGGCCATGAAGAGGGCGATGGCGGCGAAGATCAGCGTGAACAGGCCGGCGGCATCGAAGACGACGGAAAACACCTGCTGAGCGCTGGTGATGAAGGCGAACAAGCCGCTCATGATCATCGTCATGGCGAACATGTAGCCCATGCTGATGCGGCTGCGCAGCACCAGACCGAAGGCATAGGTGATGCCGCGATAGGAGATCGGGATACGGTCGTCCGGATGCAGCGTCTCCGGCAGACGCACGGTGATCCAGAAGATCAGCAGCGATCCGAAGATCAGCAGCATGCCGAAGATCGCCCGCCAGGGGGCAACCAGCACGATGAGCTGGCCGATCGACGGCGCGATGATCGGCACGGCAAGGAACACGATGAAGGACAGCGACATCACCCGCGCCATCTGCCGGCCGGAATAGCAGTCGCGCACGATGGCGACGGCCAGGATCCGCGTCGCCGCAGCACCGACGCCCTGCAGCACGCGCGCCGCCATCATCACTTCGAACGTGGTGGCGAAAACCGCCCCCAGCGATGCCAGCGTGTAGATGGCCATTCCTACCAATAATACGCGACGACGGCCGAAGCGGTCGGCGAGCGGCCCGTAGACGATCTGCGCCGCGCCGAAGCCCAGAAGATAGCTGGTGATGATGAGCTGCGCATGGTTGGCAGTATCGATCTTCAATGCCCGCCCGATCTCGGGAAGCGACGGCAACATCGAATCGATCGCGATGGCATTGGTGGCCATCATCATCGCGATAAAGGCCACGAACTGCCTGAACCCCATGCCGGGATGGGGATTATCCGGCGTGGGAATCGCAGAGTTCATGCTTGAAATATCCAGAATGCGGCGGGCTTGGAGGCCCGCCTTATCGCGCAATCGAGCCGTGGACACAATTGAGCGGAAGGAAGTAGGGACGAGGGGGCGAACACCGGCCAGGAGGCTCAGGGTGTCGCATCTCGTGCATAGCAGGAAGAATATGCGGCGGTCAGCGCGTATTTATGACAGATAACAGGAATGTGCAATCGCCGACATTCGGTGTGGAATCGGACTAGGATTCTAACGGGGCACGGTTCGCCATCGTCGCTCACGGTGTTATCAGCCGCCATCCAGGCCCCTGCTGATATTCAGCCCCGAACACCGCAGCCCGACGCGATCGCAGCTGCCGTCGCGACGGCAAGGGCGCCGTGCACGGGATTTCCGCGACGTTCGCAGTGTCGGCACGTCGCGGCACAGGTGGCCGGCAAAGCCAGCCACCTGTTGCATGAGCGCGGAGCGGCGGCCGGCCAGACGGCCGGCGCTTAGGCGGTCAGAACTTCGGCGGCGCCATGTCCAGCGCCGGCGCGTCAAACGGCTGGATGTTCAGCTCGATGGTGGAGGGATCGACACCCGAACCGGCATCGATCCAGTAGGTGACCGATTCCGGCCACAGGATCACCACCACCACCAGGACGAGCTGCATCAACAGCCACGGGATCGCCCCCCAATAGATCTGCGAGGTGCGGATCGAAGGCGGAGCGATACCGCGCAGATAGAACAGCGCGAAACCGAAGGGCGGATGCATGAACGCCGTCTGCATGTTCACACAGAGCAGGACGCCGAACCAGATCAGGTTGATATCCAGCTTGACCGCCACCGGAACCAGAAGCGGGATGATGATGAACGCGATCTCGAAGAAATCGAGGAAAAACGCGATGAAGAACACGAAGATATTTACGAAGATAAGGAAGCCGACACGGCCGCCCGGCAGTTGCGAGAGCAGATGCTCGATCCAGCGCGAACCGTCCATGCCCTGAAACACCAGACTGAACACGGTGGCACCGATCAGAATAAAGACCACCATGGCGGTCAGCCGCATGGTGGACGCCATCGCCTGCCGGATAAGATCCCAGCTCAGGCGCCGGTGCAGGGCCGCAAGCACGATGGCGCCGACCGCGCCCATGGCACCGGCTTCGGTGGGAGTGGCAAGCCCCAGCGCCAGCGTGCCCAGCACCAGCGCGATCAGCACGATGGAGGGGATCATGCCCCACAGCACCTGCTTGATCAGCGGCCAGCCGCCCTCCCCGATCGCCTCGGGCGGCAGCGGCGGCATGTGCTGCGGCTTGATGAGCGACAGCACGAACACATAGAGGAGGAACAGCAGGACCTGCAGGATCGAGGGCCCGATGGCGCCGAGATACATGTCCCCGACCGGCTTGCCGAGTTGCTCGGCCAGCACGATGAGAACCAGCGAGGGCGGGATCAGCTGCGTGATGGTGCCGGAAGCGGCGATGACGCCGGTGGCGAGCTTCTGGTCATAGCCATAGCGCATCATCACCGGCAGCGAGATCACGCCCATGGCGATGACCGAGGCCGCCACCGTGCCGGTGATGGCGCCGAGAATGGCACCGACGATGATCACCGCATAAGCAAGGCCACCGGGAACGCGGCCGAACAGTTTACCGGTACCTTCGAGCAGGTCCTCGGCCAGGCCGCAGCGCTCGAGGATCGCACCCATGAAGGTGAAGAACGGGATCGCCAGCAACAGGTCGTTGGAGATGATGCCGTAGAAGCGCAGCGGCAACGCCTGCAGGAAGCTCGAGTGGAAGTGGTCGGTCAGGATACCGAGCGTGCCGAAGAACAGGCCGACCGCGACCAGCGAGAAGGCGACGGGAAAGCCGGCCAGCATGAAACAGATCATGCCGCCGAACATCAGCGGGGGCATCACGCCATGGGAGAACATGTCGGGCTCACTCGTGATGAGAAAGGAGAGAGGCGGCGGGCAGACGCGGCAGGCACCGCATCACTGCAGCGGCTTCTCGTAATGGGTCTCGACGGCGATATCGCCGTGCAGCGCCGCGATGCGCTTGATCAGCTCCGACACGCCCTGGAGCGTGAGCAGAAAGAAGCCGAGCGGCAACAACAACTTGGCTGGCCAAAGGGTCAGCCCGCCGGCGTTCTGCGAGACCTCATCGGAGAGATAGGCCTGCCAGAAGAAAGGAAAGCTGAGCCAGGTGAGATAAAGGCCCGCCGGGATCAGGATGACGAGGAATCCGACGGCATCCACCCACAGCCGCCCGCGATCGGACAGCATCATATAGATGAGGTCGACTCGGACATGTTCGTTTCGCTTCAACGTGTAGGACGCGCCGAGCAGAACCACGGCCCCGAACAGGTACCACTGGATCTCCAGGAGGCCGTTGGTGCTGTAGCTGAAAAGATAGCGTACGGTCGCATTGCCGGCGCTGATCATGCAGGCAAAGAGCACGCAGTAATCGGCGATACGGCCAAACCGCTCATTGATCCAGTCGACCACGCGACTAAAGGCGAGAAGCCCACTCATTGCAACGTTTCCCCTCTTACTCGGCGTCGTTTCTGGTTGTTCCGTTGCTTCCGCCGATTTCAGCTAAGCACGCAAGCTAGACGATCGTCTCAGGCAGGCGTCTGCGCGGCTTTCCCTGCCTCGGCGGGAAGGCGACCGCCCGCTCATTAACGGCAGGCTTTCTTGCAGAAAGACTGAACGGCCGGGGAAAGCAAGCAGCTTCGTGGCCCACAGCTTCAAACCGCAGCCACCGTAACGTAAGCGCCACTGTCGAGACTGGCGGCGGCCTTGCCAGGACGTGTGCATCCTCCCTCTGCGGCGGCGCGTCCCCGGCACGGGAGCGCTGGTCATCGCGCAGTTTCGAGTGCCCCACACGTCCCTGCAATCGTGGGTGAACAGCCACGCAGCGACAAACGTGCTCGAATACGAGGTTCGGCAGCCGCCGATCCCCGCATGCCTGTGGCATGCTGCGCAAGCGTGCCTTCACTGGACGTCGGGTTCGATGAGGATTAGATCGCTCAGCATGCGTCCCGGGCTCATCATTTTTGATTGCGACGGCGTGCTGATCGACAGCGAAGTGCTCAGCGCCCGCGCGCTCATCGACGAGCTAGCCGGTCACGGCGTCGCCGTCGACATCGGCTTCGTGGCGCGACACTTTATCGGCCGCTCCTATCCGGTGATCCTCTCGGAAGTGCGCGAGCGCTTCGATGTCATGCTGCCATCGAGCTTTGAGGCCGATTATCGCGCCCGCCTGATCGCCTCCTTCGAGGGCCGGCTGGCGCCGATGACTGGCGCTGTCGAGACGCTCGAGGCCTTGGCCGTTTCGTATTGCGTCGCCACCTCGTCGAGTCCGCCGCGGCTCGCGGCGTCGCTGAAGATCGCCGGGCTCGACCGCTTCTTCACGGGCCGCGCCTTCACCGCGAGCGAGGTGGCGCGGGGAAAGCCGGCTCCCGATCTCTTCCTGCATGCCGCTGCCCGGATGGGCGTCGCTCCCGCGGCGTGCGTCGTGGTGGAGGACAGTATCCCGGGACTGAAGGCGGGGCTGGCTGCCGGCATGCAGGTGTGGCATTTCACTGGTGGTAGTCATCTCGCCCTCATGGACCTTGTCCTGCCGGACGAACTTCATTTTCACCGGAGTTTTGCCAGCTTCACCGAATTAAGGACGGCGCTGCCGGACCTGTTTCGAGGATCCGCTGCCGCTCCCGCCGATTTGGCCGATCCCGCATGAACCTTCCGATCGAAGTCGGGTCCTCCACCGACGACCAAGCCGCCCGCGCAGCCTGGCTCTATTATGTCGGCGGCCTGACGCAGGACCAGATCGCCGCCGAGATGGGCGTGTCGCGCCAGCGCGCGCAGCGGCTAGTGAGCCGTGCCGTCGCCGCCGGGCTGATCCATGTGCGTCTCAACCACCATCTGGCTAGCTGCCAGGAACTGGAGACGGCGCTGCGCGAGCGCTTTCATCTGGTGCGCTGCCGCGTCATGCCCGGGCTGGGTCCCGACCGCGACCCGGTGCGCGCCATAGCCCCGGCTGCGGCCGAGGAGATGGAGCGCGTGCTGCGCGAAGCCGCGCCCCTCGTCGTCGCTCTCGGCACCGGGCGCGCCATGCGGGGGATGGTGGAGGCGCTCGGCGTGATCGAGGCGCCGCAGCATCGGCTCGTTTCGCTGATCGGCAACATCGCGCCGGACGGCTCGGCTTCCTATTTCGACGTCATCATGCGGCTGGCGGAAAAGGTGCACGCGCCGCACTATCCGATGCCGGTACCGGTGATCTCCGATAGCGCCGAAGAGAACCAGACCTTCCAGTCTCTGGGGCCGGTGCGCAAGGTGCGCGAACTCGCTCGCGCCGCCGACGTGACTTTTGTCGGTGTCGGCCAGATGAGCGACGACGCCCCCCTGCTCACCGACGGCTTCCTCAAGCCGGCGGAACTGAGCGAAGTGCAGAAGGCCGGCGCGGTCGGAGAGGTCGCCGGCCGTATCTTCGATAGTGAAGGTCGCTATCTCGATCTCGCCATCAATCAACGCCTGGGCGGCATGCATGCCCCGGCACCGCGCCCCGATCGCCCGGTTATCGGCATCGCCGCCGGCCCTTCGAAGGTCGCCGCCATCGCCGCGGCGCTGCGCTCGGGGATACTCAACGGGCTGATCACCGACGAGCCGACGGCGCGGAGCGTGCTCGCCACCTGAGGCGCTGTTACCGTTACGCCGTGCCGCTTCGGCAAGTGCCATGGCGTCAGGCCGAGGCGAAACGCTTCCGGCGCTCACGGCGCACGCCCCCTAAATTCCTGTTTTTCAGGCCATTCCTGCCGCGGGCGACGCGTCGAGGCATCCTTGTCTCGCACCCGCAGCATGGGCGGGGGATTGACGTCGCGCCACAGGAGGTGAATGTTTGCCCACAAGGCGATGAATTGCTCAAATCGCCAGGGAGGAAGCCATGACTGTTGCCGTTCGCGCCCTGATGGGCGCGTCGTTGCTGCTTGCCGCCACCGGAGCCGCCTCGGCACAAACCACGATCACCGTTGCGACGGTCAATAATGGTGACATGATCCGGATGCAGCGCCTGATGCCGGACTTCAACGCCAAGCACCCCGACATCAAGGTCAACTGGGTGACACTGGAAGAAAACGTGCTGCGCCAGCGCGTCACCACCGATATCGCCTCAAAGGGCGGCCAGTATGACGTGCTGACCATCGGCAATTACGAGGTACCGATCTGGGCCAAGCAGAACTGGCTCCTGCCGCTCGAAAATCTCGGCGCCGATTATCAGGAGGCCGACCTGCTGCCGCAGGTGGCGCAGAGCCTCACCGTCAACGGCAAGCTTTATGCGGTGCCGTTCTACGCCGAAAGCTCGATGTTGATGTACCGCGCCGACCTTCTGGAGAAGGCCGGACTGAAAATGCCGGAAAATCCGGACTGGGACTTCATCACCGAGGCGGCGGCCAAGATGACCGACAAGGCGGCCGGCATGTACGGCATCTGCCTGCGCGGGAAGGCCGGCTGGGGCGAGAATATGGCGTTCCTCACCTCCATGAACAATTCCATGGGTGGCGCTTGGTTCGACATGAAGTGGAAGCCGCAGTTCGACGGCCCCGAGTGGAAGAAGACGCTTGAGACCTATCTGAAGCTGATGAGCAGCTATGGCCCGCCCGGCGCCTCGTCCAACGGCTTCAACGAGAATCTCGCGCTGTTCCAGACCGGCAAATGCGGCATGTGGATCGACGCCACTGTCGCGGCTTCCTTCCTCTCCGATCCTAAGGAGTCCAAGGTTGCCGATAAACTGGGGTTCGCACCGGCTCCAACCCGCGCGGGCGGCCGGAACCACGGCAACTGGCTGTGGTCATGGAACCTTGCCATCCCGGCAAGCTCGGCCAAGGCCGATGCCGCCAAGACCTTCGTCGCCTGGGCGACCTCGCCGGCCTACGCCAAGCTGGTGGCAGAGAAAGAGGGCATCGCCAATGTGCCGCCCGGCACCCGCACCTCGCTCTACAAGAACCCGGATTATCTCAAGGCTGCCCCCTTCGCGCCGATGACGCTCAAGGCCATCCAGTCGGCCAACACGCAGCATCCCTCCGAGAAGGAAGTGCCCTATACCGGCGGCCAGTTCGTGGCGATCCCGGAATTCCAGGCGATCGGCACCGCGGTGGGACAGCAATTCTCCGCCGCGCTCGCCGGCAAGGCAAAGGCCGACCAGGCATTGGCCGCCTCCCAGGCCCTGACGTCCCGCGAGATGACCCGCGCCGGCTATCCCAAATAGCGGCGCCACTTAACGGCGATTCGAGGAGGGTGGCGCGCTCCCGCGCCGCCCGCCACCCCTCCCTTGCCCCGCCGCCGCAGCCCCATCGTCGGCGACGTGCCCAAGCCGGGAATCCGTTCATGGCGACGCAAGCCTCACGCACCGCAAGCCGGCTCATGCTCTCCCCGGCGGTCGTCCTGCTGTTCCTATGGATGATCGTGCCGCTCGGCATGACGATCTACTTCTCGCTCCTGCGCTTCAATCTGCTGATGCCGGGAACGGAGGAGTTCACCGGCTTCGAGAACTACCTCTACTTCTTCACCGATCCGGCGTTCTGGCCGGCGCTGACGAACACGCTGACGCTCGTGCTCGGCGTGCTGGTGATCACCGTGCTGGGCGGTGTCGGCCTCGCAGTCCTGCTCGATCAGCCGATATGGGGACAAGGAGTGGTGCGCATCCTGGTCATCGCGCCGTTCCTAGTCATGCCCAGCGTCTCGGCGCTGGTATGGAAGAACATGCTGATGAACCCGGTGAACGGGCTGTTCGCGGCCATCGCCCGGGGACTGGGGCTGCAACCCTTCGACTTCTTCGCCGAGGCGCCGCTCGCCTCGATCATCACGATCGTCGCCTGGCAGTGGCTGCCTTTCGCCACGCTGATCCTGCTCACGGCGCTGCAGAGCCTCGACCGCGAGCAGATGGAGGCGGCCGAGATGGACGGCGCCGGGCCGTTCTGGCGCTTCCTTCACCTCACCGTGCCGCATCTGATGCGTGCGATCACCGTCGTCGTGCTGATCCAGACGATCTTCCTGTTGTCGGTCTTCGCCGAAATCCTGGTCACCACCAATGGCGGACCCGGGACCGCGTCCACCACGCTGACCTTCCTCGTCTACATGCAGTCCATGCTGCAATTCGACGTGGGCCTCGGCTCCGCCGGCGGCATCGTCGCCGTCCTCCTCGCCAACATCGTCGCGATCTTCCTGATGCGGATGATCGGCAAGAATCTGGAGACCTGAGATGGCGCGCGAAGTCTCCACCAGCCGCAAGGCTGTCGTCACCGCCATCGCCTGGGGCATCGGGCTGCTCATCTTCTTCCCGATCCTCTGGACGGTGCTCACCTCCTTCAAGACCGAGGGCGAGGCGATCAACCCGCACCCGTCCTTCCTGTTCTTCGACTGGACGCTGGAGAACTACCACACCGTCAATGAGCGTTCCGACTATCTCGGCCATTTCTGGAACTCGGTGGTGATCGCGCTCGGCTCGACGCTGCTCGGCCTCCTCATCGCCATCCCAGCGGCCTGGTCGATGGCCTTCGTGCCGGGCAAAAGGACCAAGGACCTGCTGATGTGGATGCTCTCCACCAAGATGATGCCGGCGGTCGGCGTACTGGTGCCGATCTACCTGCTCGCCCGCGACACCGGGCTGCTCGACAGCAAGACCGGCCTCGTCATCGTGCTCACGCTGGTCAACCTGCCGATCATCGTCTGGATGCTCTACACCTACTTCAAGGAAATCCCCGGCGAAATCCTCGAAGCCGCGCGCATGGACGGCGCTTCGCTCGGCTCGGAGATCCTCTACGTGCTCACGCCGATGGCGGTGCCGGGCATCGCCTCGACATTGCTGCTCAACGTCATCCTCGCCTGGAACGAGAGCTTCTGGACGCTGAACCTCACCGCCGCCAACGCGGCGCCGCTCACCGCCTTCATCGCCAGCTATTCGAGCCCCGAAGGCCTGTTCTACGCCAAGCTGTCGGCTGCCTCGACCATGGCCATCGCCCCGATCCTGATCCTCGGCTGGTTCAGCCAGAAACAACTCGTGCGCGGCCTCACCTTCGGCGCCGTGAAATAGGAGATATCGATGGGTGAGATCGTCCTTTCACAGGTCAAGAAGTCGTTCGGCGGCATCTCCATCATACAGGGGATCGACCTCGCCATCGAGAACGGCGAGTTCGTGGTGTTCGTCGGCCCGTCCGGCTGCGGCAAGTCCACCCTGCTGCGGCTGATCGCCGGGCTGGAGGACACCACCTCCGGCACCATCGCCATAGACGGTCGCGACGCGACCCGCCTGCCGCCGGCGCGACGCGGGCTCGCCATGGTGTTCCAGAGCTACGCGCTCTACCCGCATATGACGGTGGGGAAGAACATCGCCTTCCCGCTGCGCATGGCCGGCATGCCGAAGGAAGAGCAGGACCGCAAGGTCGAGGCGGCGGCCAAGGTTCTGAACCTCACCCCTTATCTCGACCGGCGCCCCAGCCAGCTCTCGGGCGGTCAGCGCCAGCGCGTCGCCATCGGGCGCGCTATCGTGCGCGAACCCTCGGCCTTCCTGTTCGACGAGCCGCTCTCCAATCTCGACGCGGCGCTCCGCGTTTCGATGCGGCAGGAGATTTCCGAGCTTCACCAATCGCTCAAGACCACGATGGTCTACGTCACCCACGACCAGGTCGAAGCCATGACCATGGCCGACAAGATCGTGGTGCTGAACGCCGGGCGGATCGAACAGGTCGGCTCGCCGCTGGAACTCTACAAGACACCCGCCAATCTGTTCGTTGCCGGCTTCATCGGCTCGCCGAAGATGAACTTCATCGACGGCGCCGAGGCGGCCAGGCATGCCGCCCATACGCTGGGCGTGCGGCCCGAGCATATCGACATCGCCGCCGACGGGCCGTGGAAGGGCGTGGTCGGCATCTCCGAGCATCTCGGCTCCGACACCTTTCTCAAGGTGCAGGTCGAGGGCATCGGGCCCCTGACCGTACGCGCCGGCGGCGAAGTGAGATTGCATCACGGCGATCCGGTCAGCCTGGCACCGCAAGCCGGCAAACTGCATCGCTTCGATGCCGCCGGAAAAGCCATCGCCGCCTGAGCCCTGAGGGCTCCGACCGGCATGACAGGTTGCCTCGCAAGGTACGAGGCGGATTCATTCGTCGCCCAAGGCTCCGGCGTGGACGGCGGCAAACTGGATGGCACAAGAGATGACCACGCCTGCCATATCGCTTCCCTCCTATGACCGCTCGGCGCTGACGCCGGGCATCGTTCATATCGGGTTGGGCAATTTCCATCGCGCGCATCAGGCGGTCTATCTCGATGACCTGTTTGCGCGCGGAGAAGGCCATGATTGGGCGATCATCGGCGCCGGCGTGCGACCGACCGACGCTCGCATGCGCGAGGCCCTCAAAGCGCAGGACTACCTGTCCACGGTGATCGAGCTCGATCCGAGCGGCAAGCGCGCACGCCGGGTGGGCGCGATGATCGACTTCCTGCCGATCGAGGCGGGCAATGCTGCGCTGATTGCGGCGATGTCGAAGCCGGAGATCCGCATCGTCAGCCTCACCGTGACCGAGGGTGGCTATTTCTTGGATCCGGCCGGCCGGCTGGACACCGCCAACGCGGAAATTGCCGCCGATGCCGCCACCCCCACGGCGCCGGAAACCGCATTCGGCACCATTCTCGCGGCGCTGAACGCACGTCGCCGGAATGGCAGTCCCCCTTTTACCGTCATGAGCTGCGACAACCTGCCCGGCAATGGCGATGTCACGCGACAGGTTGTGGTCGGCCTCGCCCGGCTGTTCGATGCCGGACTCGCGGAATGGGTGGCGGCCAATGTCGCCTTTCCCAACGGCATGGTCGACCGCATCACCCCGGCCACAGGTGAGCGCGAGCGGGCGATGGCGGCGGAATTCGGATTGGGCGACCCGGTTCCCGTCACCTGCGAGCCGTTCCGGCAATGGGTGCTGGAGGACCGGTTTCCAGCCGGCCGGCCGGCGCTGGAAAAAGTCGGCGTGATCTTCACCGAGCATGTCCACGCCTATGAGACGATGAAGATCCGCATCCTCAATGGCGGCCATGCCATCATCGCCTATCCCGCCGGGCTGATGGACATCGATTACGTGCACGAGGCCATGGAAGAGCCGCTGATCACCGCCTTTCTCGACAAGCTGGAGCGCGAGGAAATCATCCCCATCGTGCCGCCGGTGCCGGACACCGACCTCGGCGACTACTACGCCGTCATTCGCGAACGCTTTTCCAATCCCGAAGTGGCCGACACGGTGCGGCGACTTTGCCTCGACGGCTCCAATCGCCAGCCGAAATTCATCGTGCCTTCGATCCGCGATAACCGTGCCGCCGGGCGATTCCCCAAGGGCCTGATCCTCGCCTCCGCGCTATGGTGCCGCTACTGCGCCGGTACGACCGACAGTGGCGCCGTCATCGCGCCGAACGATCCCAGTTGGGACGAACTGACGGCACGGGCGCGGCAAGCCAGGACCGACCCGGCCGTCTGGCTCGCCATGAGGGAGGTCTATGGCGATCTTGCCGCGGACGACGAGGTGGCAGCGGCCTTCGCCGCGGCGCTGGACGCGTTATGGACAAACGGCGCACGAGCGGTACTCGCCGACTATGTCCGCAGCTGACCTTCGCGATGCTGACGCGGCAAGCAGCCATCCCGGCCACCGCGCGATCCTCCCCGGATGGGTCAAGCCGGCGAGACACTGACCGTTCACCGGGCGGTGCGGGAGCCTGAACGGCGGCTTCCGCGTTCACAGTCCGACGACGCCGACGTCCCGGCCTGTCGGACTACGGCGCTCCAAGCCGAAATTGCTCGTCCGCGACATGATTGGTCACCATGGTGATGAAGGCCCGTAGCCGCTGGAGGCGCCGGAGGTCCCGGTGATAACCTATCCAGATATCCCTTGAGGGTGGCTCTTCCGGCAGATCGAGCTTGCGTAGGCCCGCTATCTGATTGCCGACGATTTGCGGCAGAACGGCAATGCCGATGCCTTGGCGGCATATCCGTCCCTGCACGTTCCGATTGTTCGACCGGAGGAGCGGTTTCGCATTTGGAAAGCTCTCGATGAGCCAGGCAATATCCGGGAACTGGCCGGTCGACGTGTCGTGGGTGATGAGCCGGAAGCCGGCTCCGTCCCATACACCGGCTTGAGTGAGCCTCCCGCAACGTAGACGCCATAGGGCAGACGGACCAGTCGTCACTGCACGACATCAGGGTTGTCGAACGGGACGATCCGGAAAGCGATGTCCGCCTCCCGCTGCGCGAGGCTGAAAAGGCGCGTGCCCGTCAGGATTTCGATATCAACGCTGGGATAGGCCTTCGCATAATCTTCGATGATCGGCGGCAGGACATAGGCGCCAAACCAATCGGCAGACGATATGCGCGAGGTGCCCTGAAGGTCCTGTTCCTGCCCCGCGAGCCGCCGTTCGATGGCAAGAGCGCCCTCTTCCATCTGCTCCGCCAGGGCGATGACGGCGTTGCCTTCTTCCGTCGCAATGAAACCGTCGGCCGTTCTCTGAAACAGCGTGTGGCCGATGGCCTGTTCGAGGGCCCGAAGGCGGCGCCCGACCGTGGGGTGGCTCAGATGAAGCGCGCGGCCGCACCCAGCGTGCCGGTACGGGCTATGGACAGAAAGATCCTGACGTCGCTCCATTCCATCGCCATACCTACAAAAATGAACGGATAACGTACGATACTGTCAGCTATCGAACAAATCCAATCACCTATATTCGCCTCACCCCGTCGGACGTGGCCGCGCGCCGGCCGCTTCTCGCGCCGGCTTATGCGGCGCGCTTCCCGACGCTGAAGGAGGACATGATGAAAACCTGGCTGATCACAGGATGCTCGTCGGGCTTGGGCCGGCAGCTTGCCGAGGCCGTAGCCGCGCGAGGCGATTGCCTCGTCGCCACCGCCCGTTCGACGGATAGCCTGGAATCGCTGTGCGAACGCTATCCCGAGACGGTGCGCAGCCTCTCGCTGGACGTCACCCGCGCCGGCGACGCCGCAAGGGCCGTAGCTCTGGCCGAAAGCGCGTTAGGCGGTCTCGACGTCCTCGTCAACAATGCCGGCTTCGGCTCCATCGGCGCAATCGAAGAGGGAGAGCCCGACGAATATCGGCCGATGTTCGAGGTGAACCTCTTCGGCCTGATCGAGACGACCCGCGCCGCCCTGCCGGCGCTGCGCAAACGTGCCGGACCCTGCATCGTCAATCTCTCCTTCGGTGCCGGGATCGCCAGCTCGGCGGGTTTTGGCTTCTACAATGCTAGTAAGTTTGCCGTAGAAGGGCTGTCTGAGGCACTCGCCGATGAGCTTCGTCCGCTCGGTGTGCACGTGATCATCGTCGAGCCCGGCCCCTTCCGCACCGAGTTTCTCGGCCGCTCGATGATCACCGCGGCGCGGGAGATCCCCGCCTACGCCGCGACGGTGCCGGCGAGACGCCAATACCGTGAAACAAATAACGGCCGGCAGGCTGGCGACCCGGCCAACGCGGTCGCCGTGATGCTGCAGGCCGTCGATGCCGAGCACCCGCCGCTGCACCTGCCGATCGGGCCGCGCGCCCACGCGGTGGCGGAGCGGAAGCTGGACTCCTTTCGCACCGACATCGTCGCCTGGCGCGACATCTCCATCGCCACCGACTTTGACACGCACGACTAGGTCCCCCGTCATGACCACCATGTACGTGACCTATGCCGGCGATGCCGACACGCCATTCGACCGCGAACACCGGATCAACGTCCATTTCCCACTCGTGCGCCAATGCTGGGGTCCCCTACGGTCTCGAAGGCCTCGTCGGCTTTTTCCCGCAGGGAGACGGCGGCGACCTGATCGCGATCGCCACCTGCATCTTTAGAGACGAGGCCGCCAGGAAGCGGCATTGGCCTCACCGGAAACGGTGCGCGTGATGGCCGATATCGATCTCGTCACCGCCGTCAGGCCGCGGCGCAGCCTGGCTACCCCGCTCAGCGGTGGCAGCACGCGAGCCGGGAATTCAGCGAACCGCTAGAGACGTGAATATCGGCCTTGTTGTCGGCTTGGGGCCGATGACCCCTGCCCTGGCGACGAACCTCGTCGCTGCGAGTCATCCAGTGTGGCCCGAAGCCGCTCGATCAGGAATGGAAAACGCCCGTGAGCACGACACTGTCTCAATCAACGGCCCCGTCGACCGCCATGGCCCGGAACGATGGTGCCCCGCTCGATCCGCATCGCTGGGCGATGTTCGTGATCCTGCTGGTGGGCGCGTTTCTGCCACCGCTCGACTTCTTCATCGTCAATGTATCCCTTCCTTCGATCCAAGGGGATTCGGGCACCAGTTCCTCTGCCGAGCAACTCGTCATTTCCGCCTATGCCGCGCTCTATGCGGTGACGCTGACGACGGGCGGGCGGCTTGGCGATCTGTACGGTCGTGGCCGCATGTTCTTTCTCGGTATGATCGGTTTTGCCGCCGCCTCGACATTGTGCGGCTTCGCCTGGTCGCCTTGGGAGCTGGTCGCCGGACGCGCATTGCAGGGCGTTACGGCAGCCGTGATGGCCCCACAGGCGCTCGCTTCGGTGCAGGCGATATTCCCGGAAAAGGAAAAGCCGCTCGCCCTCAGCATCTTTGGTGCGGTCTTCGGCCTGGCCGCGGTGGTCGGGCAGTCGCTAGGCGGTCTCCTGATCTCGCTCAATCCCGTGGGGCTGGGGTGGCGGGCGATCTTCCTCATCAATCTCCCAGTGGCGGTACTTGTCCTGCTGTTCGGTGCTCCGCTGCTGAAAGAGACGAGCGCACGGGACGCGCGCACGCTGGATCTCGGCGGCATGGCCTTGTCAATGGTGACGCTCGGGGCGCTGATCGTGCCGCTGGTCGAGGGGCGCGAGGCCGGGTGGCCGCTCTGGTCCTGCCTGTCGCTCATCACGGTGCCGCTGCTGGCATGGCTCTTCTGGCGTTATGAGACACGACTGGCACGGGCAGGCGGCGTTCCCCTGCTCGACCCCAACGCCTTACGCGTCCCCGGACTGGGTCGCGCGCTGCTGATCGCGCTGCCGTTCTATTCGATCGGCACCTTCTTCCTGCTGTTCTCGGTTTATTTGCAGGGTGCGCTACATGTAACAGCCTTGCAGGCAGGTCTCGTCTTCCTGCCGTTTGGTGCCGGATTCCTGCTCGGACCACTGTCGGCGCCTTTTTTCAGGCGGTTCTTCGGCGCCTACGTCAATGCCATCGGCATGGGGCTGGAGGTCGTCGGGTTCCTGGGTCTCGCCGGGCTCATCGCGGCGACGCTGACCGGCGTGCATCCCGCACCGATGCCGCTTGCCGCCCTTCTGTTCGTCATCGGTTTTGGGCAGGGACTCGCGTTGCCGACCCTGATGCGGATGGTGACAGGCCGGGTCGCGCCGGCTTTTTCCGGCATGATCGCCGGCATCGCCAGCTCGACTCTCCAGGTCAGCACCGCGCTCAGCGTCGCCGTGATCGGTGGAATTTTCTACGAGGTCCTGGGCGCGCCAACCGACCCGGCCGCCATCACGCAGGCGCTTATCGTGGCCCTCCTCTGCATCGCCTTCTGTCTCGCAGGGGGCGTGGGTCTAAGCATCAGCCTCGTCCGGCTGGCGCGGTCCACTTCCCAGTGAAGAGCAGGACGCTAAGCGCCGGCCGTAGAAGCGTCCTTGCGCGGCACGCTGCCGATGCTCACATGCTCGTGCAGGACGTTCGACACCGGCCTGCCGGCACCCGCTTCATCGTGAGGGCGATGCTGTGGGACCGGCAGGGAGTTGGGGCGGGGATGTAGCAGCGGCGGATCGTTTCCCGCCGATCTCCAACTCCAGCGTCGGTCACGCCCGGAATCACACGATGCGCCCGCGCGCGGCGACCGGCCAGGGCGTGAGCGTGCCGGCGTCCAGTACATGCACCGTGTCGACCATGTTGGTCACCACGCAGGCATGATTGGGCACGACACGCAGACGCTCCCCCACCGCGAGGCCGATGGGCCCGCGGCTTACCAGCCGGCCATGCTCTTCGGAGAGCTGGTCGATGGCGATGTCCGGCCGCCCGAGCACATGGCCGTAGCCGCTGAGGCCGAGCAGGTCGGAAGTGAGGGTCTTGGAGCCGGCATCGATGATGGCGCGGTCCGGCGCGGGGACGGAGACGACGGTGGCGAGCACGGTGAGGGCGCAGTCGTCCCAGCCGCAGACGCCGCGTTCCACCAGCGAGCGGTCGTTGTAGACATAGGTGCCCGGCCGGTATTCGGTGGTCACCGGCGCCTCGGCCGCCTGCATCATCGAGGGCGTGCCGCCTGAGGTGACGACCGGAACGGCAATCCCCGCCGACTCGATCCGCGCCTTCGCCTCGCGCATGAACGCTTCCACCGCCGCGGCGGCGCCGACCGGCGGATAGGTCATCAGCCCGCCGAAGACGAGGCCGGGTGAGGCGGCGATCGTCCGGGCAAGCGCGGCGGCGGCCTCGGGGTTGGCGACGCCGCAGCGATGAGCGCCGGTGTCGCATTCCACCAGCACGGCGAGCGGCTCGGGCGCGGCGGCAAAGGTCGCCGACAGGCCGGCGACGACCGCCTCGCTGTCGGCCACCACGGACAGCCTTGCCCGCCGGGCCAGCATGGCGAGATGGGCGAGCTTGTCAGCGCCGACGATGTTGTAGGTGACGAGCACATCGCGGATCGCCGGCTCGCCCGCCAGCATGGCTTCCGCCTCCGAGAGCTTCTGGCAGGTGATGCCGACCGCCCCGGCTGCCAGCTGCAGGCGGGCGATCTGTGGCAGCTTGTGGGTCTTGATGTGCGGGCGGACCTTCAACCCATGCGCATCGGCATAGGATTGGAAGCGGGCGATGTTGGCGCGCGCCACTGCCAGATCGACCAGGACCGCCGGGGTGCTCGGAAGGACGGGGAGATCGGGGAGCGGGCTCATGGACATCCTCTTCATATGGCGGTTCCGGCGGCGACGCGAGCCGCGGCCGCCTCTTTCCATCTTGACAAGCTATGGGACGGGCGCATGATGACGTCAATCCAATAAAATGGATGCATGTCCGTTATATTGGACAAAAATGAGCGACACAAGCAGACGCAACACAGGGGAACTGGCATGCGCGCGTCCTTCCGCGCCGGCGTCATCGCGCTGGCTTCATCTCTTCTTCTCTCCGGCGCGGCGCTCGCGCAGGACGCCGGCGGCACGCTCGACAAGGTGCTCGCCCGCGGCCATCTGATCGTCGGCACGGGTTCGACCAATGCGCCCTGGCACTTCAAGGGCGCGGACGACACTCTGCAGGGCTTCGACGTCGACATGGGTCACATCATCGCCAAGGCCCTGTTCAACGACCCGAACAAGGTCGAGTACGTCAACCAGTCCTCGGACGCCCGCATTCCGAACATCACCACCGGCAAGGTCGACATCACCTGCCAGTTCATGACGGTGACGGGGGCCCGCGCCCAGCAGGTGGCGTTCACCATTCCCTATTACCGCGAGGGCGTCGGCCTCATGCTGAAGGCCGGTGGGTCCTACAAGGATTTCGCGGCGCTGAAGGCGGCGGGCTCCAAGGTCACCGTCGCGGTGCTGCAGAACGTCTATGCCGAAGCCATGGTCCATGCCGCGCTGCCGGAGGCGAAGGTCGACCAGTATGACAGCCAGGACCTCGTCTATCAGGCGCTGAATTCCGGCCGCGCCGATGCGGTGGCCACCGACCAGTCCTCCATCGCCTGGTTCATGACGCAGAATGCCGGCCGCTATGTCGATGCCGGCTATGGCTGGAGCCCCCAGACCTATGCCTGCGCGGTGAAGCGCGGCGACCAGGATTGGCTGAACTTCGTCAACACCGCCCTGCACGAGGCGATGACCGGCGTCGAGTTCGACACCTATGCTAAGTCCTACAAGACCTGGTTCGGCAAGGACCTGCCGCCGCCGCAGATCGGCTTCCCGGTCGAGTTCAAGTGATCCGGCGCGCCGGCTGAGGCCGGTGCGGCGACGCGGCCGATGATCTCCGGGCGCGCGGCGTTCCCCGCGCGCCCGTCCTCCCAACGGGACTCCGTCATGGGCTACACGCTCAATTTCTCCGCGGTCTGGCGCAGCTTCGACCTGCTGCTCGGCGGCCTGCTGCTCAGCCTTGAGCTGGCGGCGGCGGCGCTCGCCCTCGGCGCGGTGATCGGCCTGGCCGTCGCCTTCGCGCTGGCGGGCGGGCCGGCACCGCTGCGCCGCGTGGCGGGTGCCTATGTCACGCTGATCCGCAACCTGCCGATCCTGGTGCTGATCCTGTTCACCTATTTCGCGCTGCCGCAGCTCGGGGTCCGCATCGACAAGATCCAGAGCTTCGTGCTGACGCTGGCGGTCTATTCCGGCGCCTATCTCGCCGAGGTATTCCGCGCCGGGCTTCTTTCGGTGCCGCGCGGGGTGAAGGAGGCGGGGCTCGCCATCGGGCTGACTCCGATGCAGATCCGCACCTCGCTGGTCCTGCCGCTGATGCTGCGCAACGTGCTGCCTTCACTATCCTCGACGCTGATCTCGCTGTTCAAGGACACTTCGCTCGCCGCCGCCATCGCGGTACCGGAACTCACCTTCGAGGCGCGCAAGATCAATGTGGAGACCTTCCGCGTCATCGAGGTGTGGATGGTGACCTCCGCACTCTACGTTGTCACCTGTGCCGTGCTCGCCGCGCTGATGCGCGCCCTCGAGCGCCGCCTCGCCATTCCGAAGTGAGGCGCCGATGCTGGATCTGAGCGTATTCAACGATCTCTCCCTCTTCGCCAATGAGATCTGGATCGCCCGCTACGCCCTGCTTAGGGGGCTCGGCGTCACGCTGTCCATCTCGGCGCTCGCCATCGTCGCCGGCTCGGTGCTCGGCGTCGGCGTGGCGCTGGGCCTCGTCTACGGCCCGCGCGTGGTGCGGGCGACGATCCGCGTCTATGTCGACATCGTGCGCGGCACGCCGGTGCTCGTGCTGGTGCTGGCGAGCTACTATATCTTTTCCACGGTCGGGCTCGATCTCGGGCCCTTCCAGGCCGGGGTTCTGGCGCTCGCGGTGTTCTGCTCGTCGCACGTCGGCGAGATCGTCCGCGGCGCGCTGCAGGCGATCCCGCCCGGCCAGACCGAGGCGGCCAAGGCGATCGGCCTCACCTTCGGCCAGACCTTTTCAAGCGTGCTGTGGCCGCAGGCGCTACGCCAGATCCTGCCGACCTGGGTGAACACCGCCGCCGAGATGGTGAAGGCCTCCACCCTGCTCTCGGTGATCGGCGTGGCGGAACTGTTGCTGCGCACGCAGGAGATCATCTCCCGCAACTTCCTCAGCCTGCACTTCTATTTCCTCGCCGGCTTCCTCTATTTCCTCATCAATTTCGGCATCGAGCGGCTCGGCAAATATGTCGAGCGCAAGACCGCCGTTCCGTCCTGAAGGCGCGCGCCGATGAACAAGCCGCTTCTCGAAATCAAGGGGCTGCGCAAGCAGTACGGCGCCGTCGAGGTGCTCAAGGGGGTGGATTGCACCATGACCCAGGGGGAGGTGATCTCGATCATCGGCTCCTCCGGCTCAGGCAAGACCACCATGCTCCGCTGCATCAACATGCTGGAGGAGTTTCAGGGCGGGCAGATCCTGCTCGACGGCGAGGCCATCGGCTATGAGGAGCACCCGTCCGGCCGCCGTCGCAAGAGCGAGAAGGAGGTCGCCCGCCAGCGCGCGCTCACCGGCATGGCGTTCCAGCAGTTCAACCTGTTCCCGCATATGAGCGCCGCGCAGAATGTCATGCTCGGGCTCGTCAAGGTGAAGAAGATGGGCCGCGACGAGGCCCGCACCCTCGCCGAGCAGTGGCTGGGGCGGGTGGGGCTGGCGGCGCGGGCCGATCACTATCCCGGCCAGCTCTCCGGCGGCCAGCAGCAGCGCGTCGCCATCGCCCGCGCCATTGCGATGAATCCCAAGCTGATGCTGTTCGACGAGGTGACCTCGGCGCTCGATCCCGAACTCGTCGGCGAGGTGCTGCAGGTAATCAAGGGCCTCGCGGCCGAGGGCATGAGCATGCTGCTCGTCACCCATGAGATGCGCTTCGCCTACGAGGTGTCCAGCCGCGTCATCTTCATGAACAAGGGCGTGATCGGCGAAGAGGGCGACCCGAAGGAGATGTTCGTGCGGCCGCGCACCGAGCGGCTCGCCGAATTCCTCAAGACCTCCAGTTTCCAGTAGCAGAGCAGGACCGCATGACCATCATCCGATACGGCGCCGGCGAGACCGGCGCGGGCGGCCAGAAGCTGCCCTTCGCCCGCGCCACCCAGGCCAATGGCTGGCTCTATGTCTCCGGCCAGGTGGCCATGGAGAAGGGCGAGATCGTACGCGGCGGCATCGTCTCCGAGAGCCGCAAGGCCATCGAGAACATGATCGCCATCCTTCACGAAGCCGGCTACGGGATCGAGGACATCGTGCGCTGCGGCGTGTGGCTCGATGACCCGCGCGACTTCTGGAGCTTCAACGGCGTCTATGCCGAGTATTTCTCGGAAAATCCCCCGGCCCGCGCTTGCGTGCAGTCCCGCATGATGGTCGATTGCAAGGTGGAGATCGATTGCGTCGCCTTTCGCGCCGACAAGATGTGACGCCCGCCGCCGTCCCGTCCGACCGGGCGGGGCGGCGCCCTCCAGCGGGAGCAGCGAGATGACGTCCAGAGAACCGCAGATCGGGCAGGAGCAGGCGGACGGGGCAGCTGGCGGCACCAAGCGCAGCCGCGGGCTCGATCGCGCCTTCGAGATCCTCGAATTCCTGCGCGCCCGTCGCCAGCCGATGCGTCCGAACGAGATCGCCGCCGAGATGGGCGGGCCGCGCTCCTCTATCTATGAACTCGTCAACCTGCTGCTGCGCCAGGGGATGCTGGACTATTCCGGCGGCGATGGCCGGGTGTTTCTCGGTCGCCGACTCTATTTCCTCGGCATGGCCTATTCCGGGCACTTCGACCTGATGCGCGAAAGCGCGGCGCTGCTGCAGCGCCTCGCCGAGGAGACGCGCGAGACCTCACAGATGTGCATGCTCGACGGCAACAAATACACTGTCGCAATGATGCGCGAGGGCCTGCGTCCATTCCGCATCTCATCCGATATCGGCGAGATCGTGCCGATCCCGTGGACCGCTTCCGGCCGCCTGCTCGTCGGCCATATGAGCGATGAGGAGATCCTCGGCTTCATACCGCAAGAGGATTTCATGCTGCCGAACGGCCGGCTGCTCGAGCCTGGTCAGTTCCTCGCCGAGGTGCGGCGTGCAACCGCCGACGGCTTCTTCACCTTCAACAGCACGGTCGAGAATTTCACCTACTGCTTCGCCGTGCCGGTGCATCAGGCCGATGGTGCGGTGATTGCAACGCTGTGTCTCGTCGCGCCGCGCGAGGACGGCCTGCGCCATCGCGACTCCTATCTCGACCGGCTGCTCGCCGCCGCCGGCGAACTCTCCGAGAAACTCGGCTATCTCCCCGCCGGCACCGGGCTACGCCCCCGCTTGCCCGCCGCCCGTCCGGCGGAGTGAGGGGGCAATCCTCTTCCCAAGCCCACCGAGACCCCGTTGTAGAGATCGAGCTTCTCGGCAGAGGACGCCGCGACCAAGTTCCCCAGCGGAGGCCCGACGCCACTCTCCCTCGTTCCGCGCCGGTCTCGTGCATCATCTTCAAGAAGAGCAGATAGGTAAGTTCAGCGACATATTGAGGATAGGTGATGCCGTCCTTGCGCAGAACGGCGCGGAGCAAGTGCCGGCAAGGCGGAGACCCAACGGGCATGGCTCGCGAGCGGACCTCCGTCTGCCCTGTCGGGAACGTCCGCCTCGGGGCACCGCCTGCACTGGCGCCAGCTATCTCCAGCCAACAGGGGAGGTGGAGGTTGGGAGCTCAGCATCCGCCTTGTCCCTCTCGTATTATCCGAGGATGCCGAAGGGGATTCGGTGAACCAGACGCTGCCGTCGCTATTCACCACCACATCATAGGGAGAATTCAACCGCTTGCCGCCGAAGCTGTCGGCGAGGACGGCAGGCTGCGGTCCTATTGCGTGCGCACGACCCGGCGGCCACCCTGCTCGCAGGAACGAGCCGGCCCTACCGGTCGCGCGTGTGGCCGTTGGCGACGTTGGACGGCTTGCGGAAGACACGGATCGCCCCTTGTGTCCTCCTCCCCTTCCATGATCCGGTCGTTCGGCATGTCGCTCCAGAGCAAATGCCGGCCATCGCCGAACCAGACCGGCCCTCAGTCCAGCGCATGCCGGTGACGAGACGCTCGGCCGCGGCGCGATTCAGTGCGCATTTCGCAAGCGCGCATCGAGCACCTCGCTGGCGGGATCCGGATAGCGTTCGCCGGGCTGCCACATGGGCCGGCGTGTCTTCGTATGATCGTCCTGTCTTTTCTTGGGAATCCGGGCCCTTCTTTGAGTGGCGGCAAGCCTTGCGGCACACCCAGGCAGCCGAAACGACGGCTCGAACGCGGAAAAGCCGGCGCGGGCAAAGCCGCGCCGACGCCGTCAGCCCCGCACGAAGAAGCGCGGCGGAACCTCGTCGCCCCTCAACAGGGCAATCACATTGGCGCAGGTGATGAGCGACACCTCGCGCCGCGCCTCCTCCGTCACGCCACCGACGTGCGGCGACACCACCACAGTGTCGAGCTGCCACAGGGGATTGTCGGAGGCCGGGGGCTCCGGCGAGAAGGTGTCGAGACCGGCGCCGGCAATCACGCCGTCGCGCAGGGCTTCGGTGAGCGCCACCTCGTCCACCACCTCGCCGCGCGCCGTATTGATGAGCAGCGCGCCTGGCTTCATGAGCCCCAGCGTGCGGGCATTGATGAGGTTGCGGGTCTGCTCCGTCAGCGGACAATGCAGGCTGACGACATCGGAACTTGCCAGCAGCGCATCGAGATCGGCGGCGCGCCCGCACTCCGGACCGAAGGCCTCGTCCGGGGCATAGGGATCATAGGCTTCGACGGTCATGCCGATCGCTCCGGCCATCCGGGCGAGATTGCGGCCGATCAATCCCATGCCGACGAGGCCGAGCTTGCGTCCGCGCAGTTCATGGCCCTGATAGGACTTGTTCGCCCAGCCGCCGCCGCGCACGAAAGCATCCTGACGACGCATGTCCTTGATGAGCGCGAATATCAGCGCCAGCGCGTGTTCGGCCACCGAATGCGCGTTGGCGCCCACCGCCGCCAGCACCGGGATGCCGAGGCTCTTGGCCGCCGCCACGTCGATGTCGTTGGTGCCCGCCCCGTGCTTGTGCACCAGCTTCAGTTTCGGCGAGGCGCGCAGGATCTCCTCGTCGACGCGCTCGACGAGGCGCACGATGATCGCGTCCGCCTGTGTGGTCGATAGCAGGTCGACGGTCTCGGCCTTAGACGGATAGGGCTTGGTGGCGAGCGAGGTGATCCCCGCCGCCTTCAGCATTTCTTCGCCCTCGGGCGCAACCGGTCCGCCGAGGCTGATGACGGTGAAGCTCATACTCCGCTCCTCACGCCACGGCTTCGGCGTTGGCCTTGGAGATCAGCGCCACCTGGGCATCCGCCTCGTCGGTGATCAGCACCGGCGCCCGGCTGGCGCCGACCTCCGGCATGGCATGGCGCAGGGCGCGCTTGACGAGCGCCGGCGGGAAGCCGAACGCATAGAGATCCTTGCGCAGCGTGCTGAAGCGGGTCTGGGCCGCCTCGGCGGCTGCGAGATCGCCCCTCTCGAAGGCGGAGCTGATGGCGTTCAGCGTGACCGGCGAGACATTGCCGAGCCCGGAGATGTTGCCGGCGGCGCCGTTCTTCAGCCCGTGCAGGATCAGCGAATCCGGGCCGACCAGCACGTCGAAATCGTCGCGCTCGCGGGCGATGGCGAGGAAACCGTCGAGGCTCTCCTGCGAACCGGCACTGTCCTTGATGCCGATGATGTTCGGATGGTCGGCGAGGATGCGCGCCGTCTCCGGCTCGATGGTGTTCCCCGTGCGGGCGGGAATATTGTAGAGGTACAAGGGAACCGACAGCGCGTCCGCGACCTTGCGGTAGTGATCGATCAATTCGGCCTGCGAGCAGGCGATGAAGGAGGGGGTGATGGCCGAGACCGCCTTCACCCCGAGCGTCTGGACTTCCTTGCCGAGCGCTATGGTCTGGTGGGTAGAGATCTCGCCGATATGGGCAAGCACCGGCTGACGTCCGGCCGCTGCCTCCACGCAAATGCGCGCAACCTCGATCTTCTCCTCGAAGGAGAGCGCATAGAACTCGCCATTGGTGCCGGCGCAGAAGATGCCGTTGCCGGCGCCCACCTGACGCTCGACCTGACGGCGCAACGCGGCGCCGTCGACGGCTTCGTCCTTGTCGAAGGGGGTGACGATGGCGACGAAGGTGCCCTTGATCTTGCTCATGTCCTCGGCCTTTCCGTATCGTGTTCTTGAAGCGCCCATCAAAGGGCGGCGCGGTAGATCGCGAGTATCTCCTCGCGGCTGATGTTGCGCGGGTTGTTGTCCAGCAGGCGGCGGATGGCATGCGCCTCGGCGGCCATCACCGGCAGGTCGTCCTCCGGCACCTTGTACGCCGACAGCGCCATCTCGCAGCCCAGCCCCCTGCACCACCCATGGGCGGCATCGAGCACGGCAGCCGGATCGCTCGAGGGCGGCAGGCCGAGCGCCTCAAGCACAAGCATCGTCTTCTCCGCCACGGCCGGGGCGTTGAAGGCGAGCACGTGCGGGAAGATCAGCGCATTGGCCGCGCCATGGGCGATGTGATGGCGGGTGCCGAGCGGATAGGCGACCGCATGACCCGCGGTCGTGTTTACTGGCCCGAGGCAGAAGCCGCCGTAAAGGGATGCCAGCGCCATGCCGGCGCGGGCCTCGCGGTCGCTGCCGTCGGCGATGGCGCGGGCAAGATAGCGGCCGGTGAGCCGAGCGCCTTCCAGCGCGTAGAGGTCGATGGCCGGATGCGCCTTGCGGCTAGTAAACGCTTCGACGCAATGGGCGAGCGCGTCCACCCCCGTCGCGGCCGTCACCGCGGGCGGCACGGTAAGCGTCAGGTCCGGGTCGATCACCGCGAGGTCGGCCAGCATGTGGAGGCTCTGCACCGCGAGCTTGTTCTGCGTCGCGGGATCGGTGACGAGCGAGCGGGTACCCGCCTCGCTCCCCGTCCCGGCCGTGGTCGGCACCTGGATCAGCGCCGCGCGCTTGGCCGCGACCTTCTCCGGCCCCACGACGTCGTGCAGCGTCTGGCCCGAGCCGGGCAGCACGGCCGCGAGCTTGGCGAGGTCCATGGCGCTGCCACCGCCGAAGCCGATCACCACCTCGGCCTTTGCCTGTTCGGCACGGGCGATGAGCGCCTCGAGGTTCGGCAGGTCCGGCTCGGGCTTCACCTCGGCGAACACCGTCACCTCGCCGGTGAGGTCGAGCAGATCGACGCGTGTCGCGTTGAAGGCATCGGCCACCACGAGGACGCGTCGATAGCCTTTCTCGTCCAGCCAGCGCTGCACGGCCGGCAGCGTGCCGGAACCGAAGGCGATGCGCGGCGGGCGCACCAGTTCGATGGGGGTCGAAAGCCCGAGGGTCATGCTGTTCGGTTCCTTCAGGCGGCGCGGGAAGCGGCGAGTTTCTCGGCGTAGTCGATCGCCTCGATGAGGCTGGTCTCGCTCGCGATGCCCTTGCCGGCGATGTCGAAGGCGGTGCCGTGATCGACCGAGGTGCGGATGATCGGCAGGCCGAGCGTGATGTTGACGCCCGACAGCGCGTCCCAGCTCCCCGTCTCAGGGTTCACATTGAAGCCGAGCAGCTTCACCGGAATGTGCCCCTGGTCGTGATACATCGCGATCACCGCGTCGTACTGGCCGGCGCGCAGCTTGACGAACACGGTGTCGCCCGGCACCGGGCCAACGATATCGAAACCGTCGGCAACCGCCTGGGCGATGGTCGGTTCGCTGACGTCGATGTCCTGCCGCCCGAACAGTCCGCCCTCGCCGGCATGCGGATTGAGCGCGGCCACGGCGATGCGGCGACGGTCAAGACCGAGCCCCCGCAGCGCCTCGTCGGTGCGCTCGATCACATAGCGCAGACGCTGCGGCGTCAGGCGCTTGGGCACATCCTCCAGCGCCACATGGGTGGAAACGTGGCTCACGCGCATATTGCCGTGCGCCAGCATCATCACCGAGCCGCGCGCGCCGGTCAGGTCGGCCAGCATCTCGGTATGGCCGGCATAGTGATAGCCGGCCTTGTTGAGCGATTCCTTGTTTAGCGGGCCCGTAACCATGCCCTGGATCCGCCCGGCCTGGGCGAGGCGGACCGCCTGCTCGATGGCGAGATAAGCGAAGCGGCCGCCATCCATCGACAGCACGCCGGGCAGGATCGGCTCGCCCTCGGGACCGGCCTGGAGGCAGGCCAGCGCCGGCCACGCGGCATCCTCGACCGACACCTCGGGAATATCGAAGGCGCTGCCGAGCGCGGCCTGCGTACGTCGCAGCGCAGGATTGCTGCCGATGATCAGCAGCCGCAACTCGCCCGCCGCCAGCCGATCCTTTAGGCGTTCACAGGCCTTGACGATGATCTCTGGGCCGATGCCCGCCGGATCGCCCATGGTGATCGCCAGATGCGGCGTCATGTGTGGTCTCCCTGAACTGGAAAAATCAGCCGCCGCAGCAGCGAAGGCGCTCCGAAGGCGCCGGATTTCGACACGACATGCACACCGTCGAAGCGGCCGCCGCGCAGGACGGAGCACGGCACGCCGGCCTCGATCTGGCCGTAGAGGTCGAGATGGTCGGCGCCGAGCGCGAGACACAGGCCGCGCAACGTCTCGCCGCCGGCGACGACAAGCGTGCCTGGTGCGTCGAGAACTTCGGCGAGACGGGCGAATTCGCTGCCGATGCGCCCTGCCGCCTCCGTCCGCGCCAGCCCCTCCGGCAGCGAGAGACAGGCAAGGGCCGCGCCTTCGGCCGAGAGTTTCGCCGACAGGCTCGCCGCGCTCGCGCGCCCTCCATCGGCAAGCGCCAGCACCGCATCGCCGCACGCCGCCAGCTGCGCCCTTGTGACCGGATGGTCGGTGCCGAACAGGCCGAGGATCGGCCGCGGCAGGGCGGCCGGATCGATCGCCGCCTGTCCAGGCCCTTGCGTCAGTGCGGCCGCGAGGCCGCCGCTGCCGCACCACAGCGTGACGCCTTCGCACGCCCTGCCCACCTCGACGACCGACGCCAGGTCCTCGTCGCTCTCCGCATCCCACAGGCTGACGCCGGCCGGCGCCGCGTCGCCCGGGCGGCACAGACGCACCGGCACACCTTCGGCGCGCAGGCCGGCGGCTAGGCTGGCGCCCACCGCCCGTTCGCCCGCCTCGGTGTGCAGATATTGGAGGCCGCCCCGTGTGATGCGACCATGATGGGGAAAGGCCGGAGCCACGATGCAACGATCCGGTGCGAACGCCTCGATCCATCCGGCGATCTCGGCCGCCGCTTGCCCGCGCAGGAGGCTGTCCAGCTTGGCGAAGCAGATGGCGCCGTCCCCGCGCGGCATCGCCCGCGCCAGTTCGGCAACCTTGCGGCGCGCCTCTTCCGGCCCGGCCTCGCGCGTAGCGCTGTCGACGGCGAGGCTTCCGGCGGCTTCCAGGACCGGCACGCCGCCCCAATAGACAGGAACGCCCCGTCCCGCCTCGACGAAGGCGATCGCCGCATCGAGGGCGCCCGTCAGATCGTCGGCGATCAGGCGCACGCCCGTCATCGGCCGCACCTTTCCGCCAGAACGGCGCATCTGGGACGGATGAGGCCCATGACCAAAGACGTGATCCTCCACACCCGCGACGGTGGGCCCGCCGCATAATTTGGAACATTGCTTAAACACGGCTGATTGTGATGTCAACATGTTGTAATGTTGACCTTGCAGTGAAACGATAGCACCGCCCATGATGGGCTTGCCGAATACGATTGCGGACGCAATCTGTTATAAAGAAACGTCCTCCCGGACAGGCATGCGGATGGCCTGAGCGGCCGCCCTCGCACCGAATCGACACCTGGAAATATGTCATGGCTGAACGCGACACCCTCGAGGAAGCATCTGAAGAGGCTCCGGCAGAAAACCATGGCTCGCAGGTCGCCACGGAAACCGCCGACGACCGCGCGCCGCGGACTCCCTTGGTCCAGCGCGTCTATCAGATGCTCCTGACCAAGATCAGCCGCGGCGACTATCAGCCGGACGAGAAACTGCCGGGAGAACATGAGCTTGCCGCCACTTTCCTGGTATCGCGCCCCATCATCCGCGAGGCACTGAAACGCCTGCGCGACGAGGGGCTGATCTATTCCCGGCAGGGCGCCGGCAGTTTCGTAAAGGTGCGCGTCGAGGAATCGCGCACCATCGGCTACTCGCCAGTGGAGACCATCGCCGATATCCAGCGCTGCTATGAGTTTCGCCTGGCCATCGAGCCGGATCATGCCTTCTACGCGGCCCGTCGCTGGAACGAGCCGGCTCTCGAAGCGATCTCCGCTGCGCTCGGCATGATGCGCGACGCCACCCAGGCACAACGCCATCGCGAGGACGCCGATTACGCCTTTCACTGCGCCATCGCCGATGCGACGAACAACCATTATTACATCTCGTCGATGCAGGCGCTTAAGGACCACATCGCTGTCGGCATGAAGTTCCACGGCGTTTCGCTGATGGGCCCGAATCCCGGTCTCGCCGGCGTCTTCGCCGAGCACCAGGCGATCTTCGAAGCCATCCGCCGTCGCGATGCGCAAACCGCCCGCGACTTGATGCGCCGTCATCTGGAGGGCTCGCGGGATCGGATCTTCGAAGGACGCACCCTCGATCTGTCACTGTGATTCGCCGCCATTCGAAAGGCAGCGCGGGGCGGCCACCCCCGCGTCATACCGGTCGTCGCGTGCGCCGAAACGGCGGCACGAGCCCAAGCGCAATTACATCTTGACAAATAATGGACAACTAGACAGGTTTCCCGCGGCAGTTGGCGCCCGTGAGCGTCCGCCCAAGGCCGGAGTTAACCGGCCGCGCAGATCAGCGTCCGCCACAAGGACGCACCCGAGATGTTTAGGGAGGAACCCGTGAAGTTCTCAACACTCGCCGCCGCATGTCTTTCGCTCGCCGTCGCGAGCCCGGCATTCGCCGACACCGCCTATCCCACCAAGGCGGTGACGATCGTCGTGCCGTTCTCGGCCGGCGGCACCGCCGACATCATCGCCCGCATGGCGGCCGAGCACCTGCAGAAGAAGTTCGGGCAGCCCTTCGTCGTCGAGAACATCGGCGGCGGCGGCGGCGTCTCGGGCGTCGAGAAGGTGGTCAGGTCGGCGCCGGACGGGTCCACCCTCGTGCTCGCCTCGACCTCGAACCTGGCGGTGCATCCCACGCTTTATGGCGAGAAGTTCCCCTATCAGACGCTGCGCGACCTGAAGCCCATCAGCCAGGTGAGCGTGGTGCCGAACGTGCTCGTCATCAATCCCGACAAGATCCCGGCGCGCTCCGTGCCCGATCTCATCGCCTATCTGAAGGCCAACCCGGACAAGGTGAGCTTCGGCTCCGCCGGCACCGGCACCACGCAGCACCTCGCCGGCGAGTTGTTCATGCAGAAGACCGGCACCCAGATGGTGCACATCCCCTATAAGGGCTCCAGCGCCATGCTGCCGGACCTGCTCGCCGGCAATGTCGAGCTCGCCTTCGACAACGTGCCGCTTCTGCTGCCGCATGTGAAGTCCGGCAAGCTGGTCGCGCTCGCCGTGGCGACGCCGGAGCGTCAGGACTTCGACAAGAACCTTCCGGCCGTCGCCGAGTTCGTCCCCGGCTTCGAGGCGACCGCCTGGCACGGCTTCCTTGCTCCCGCGGGCACGCCGGACGACGTCACCAACAAGCTCTCGACCGAGATCCAGGCGTTCATGAAACAGCCCGAGACGATCAAGAAGATGCAGGAACTCGGCATCACTCCGGTTTCCTCCACTCCCGAGCAGTTCACCGATCTGATCAAGTCGATGACCGCCCAGTGGAAGGAAGTCATCGTGACCGGCAACATCAAGCCGCAGTGACGCACGCAAACGGGAAGCGGGGCGCGCTCCCGCTTCCCGCCCGCTCGAACGGATATCTTCGATGAATGGCAAATCCCTCCTTAGGGCCCTGGTCAGCCAGGACGCCCTTTCCGGCCTCATGTTCATAGCCTTCGCCGGTGGCTTCGCCTTTCTCGCGAAGGATCTCTCGTTGGGCACGGCGCTGCGCATGGGCTCGGGCTATTTCCCGCTGCTGCTGTCGGGGCTGCTCGGCGCGATAGGCCTCGCCATCTTCATTCGCGCGCTTCTGGGAGAAGGCGGACAGATGACGCCGTTCGCTTGGCGCGGCCTCATTCTCGTCGTCGCGGCGGTGCTCGTCTTCGGGTTCGGCCTCAACGGCCTCGGACTCGGACCCGCGGTCGCGATCGGCACGGTCCTCGCCACGCTCGCCAGCGGCCAAGTCGGCCTGCGCGGCGCCGTGATCCTGGCGGCGGCGCTTGTTGTCTTCACCTGGGCCGTCTTCATTCTCGGACTCGGACTGCCGATCGCCATGGTCGGCACCTGGCTGTCCTGACGAAGGATCCGCACGTTGGATATCCTCAGCCATCTCGCGCTCGGCTTCGCCACGACACTGAGCGTCACCAATCTCTTCTACTGCTTCATCGGCGCGCTGTTCGGCACGCTGATCGGCGTCCTGCCGGGCCTCGGCCCGGTCGCGACCATCGCGATGCTGCTGCCGATCACCTTCGGTCTGGAGCCGGTCTCGGCGCTGATCATGCTGGCCGGCATCTATTACGGCGCCCAGTATGGCGGCTCGACCACCGCCATCCTGATCAATCTGCCGGGCGAGAGCACCTCGGTCGTCACCGCGATCGACGGCTACCAGATGGCGCGCCAGGGTCGTGCGGGCACGGCGCTCGCCACCGCCGCGCTGGGCTCGTTCTTCGCCGGCACGATGGCGACGGTGTTCATCGCCCTCTTCGCGCCGCCGCTCGCCAATCTCGCGCTGCAGTTCGGGCCGCCGGAATATTTCGCACTGATGGTGCTGGGCCTCATCGCCTCGATCACGCTGGCCTCCGGCTCGCTGCTCAAGGCGCTGGCGATGATCCTGCTCGGCCTGCTGCTCGGCCTCGTCGGCCGCGACATCTACACGACCGAGGCACGCTTCACCTTCGATCTGGAAAATCTCAGCGACGGCCTGCAATTCGTGGCGCTCGCCATGGGCATCTACGGCATCGGCGAAATCGTGCGCAACCTCGAGAGCCATGAGACGCGCTCCAGCGCCGTCACCAAGGTCGGCGGGCTGATGCTGTCGAGGGAGGAGTTTCGCCGCATCACGCCGCCGGTGCTGCGCGGCACCGGCATTGGCGCCATCCTCGGCATCCTGCCGGGCGGAGGCGCCCTGCTCTCCTCCTTCGCCTCCTACGCGCTTGAGAAGAAGCTCTCCCGCACTCCGCGCGAATTCGGCAAGGGCGCCATCGAGGGCGTCGCCGGACCGGAAAGCGCCAATAATGCGGGTGCCCAATCCTCCTTCATCCCCATGCTCACGCTGGGCATTCCCTCGAATCCGGTGATGGCGCTGATGGTCGGCGCGCTGATCATCCACGGCATCACCCCCGGCCCGTCCTTCGTCACCGACAAGCCCGACCTGTTCTGGGGCCTCATCGCCTCGATGTGGGTCGGCAACCTGATGCTGGTGATCCTCAACCTGCCGCTCATCGGCATCTGGGTGCGCCTGCTCACCGTGCCCTATCACTACCTGTTCCCGGCGATCGTCGTGTTCTCGGCGATCGGCGTCTACAGCGTCAACAACAGCACGGCGGACGTGCTGGTGATGGCCGGCATGGGCGTGTTCGGCTACATCCTCTACAAGCTGAACTGCGAGCCGGCGCCGCTGCTGCTCGGCTTCATCCTCGGCCCGATGCTGGAGGAGAACCTGCGCCGCTCCATGCTGCTGTTCCGCGGCGACGCCATGCAGTTCTTCACGCGGCCGCTGACGGCAAGCCTGCTGGCGATCGCGGCGCTGAGCCTGATCGTGGTGCTGCTGCCGAACGTCTCGCGCAAGCGCGAGGTGGTGTTCAAGGAGTGAGGCGGGCGCTCGCGCCCGCTTGCAGTGACGGAAGACGCCGGGAGGACAACGATGCGGCCGAGCTATGTGAAGCTCGTCGAGACTGTGAAGCTGCCGAGGATGGCCCTCGTCCGGCAGCATTTCGCAGCGCAGGATGTCGACGATCCCGCACACGCCGTCCACGACGCGCTCGCTGGCGCCGGCTTCGTGCGCGAACGCATCCGGCCCGGCATGTCGGTGGCGCTCACGGTCGGCTCGCGCGGCCTCGCCAGCCTGCCGGAACTGGTACGCGCCATCGTCGGCGAGTTGCGTACGCTGGGCGCCGAACCCTTCATCGTTCCCTCCATGGGCAGCCATGGCGGTGCCACCGCCGAGGGGCAGGTTAAAGTCCTCGCCCAGCTCGGCGTCACTGAGGCAAGCGCCGGCTGCCCGATCCGCTCCAGCATGGAAACGGTGGAGGTCGGCGTGCTCGACAACGGCATGTCGGTCCGCATCGATAAGCTGGCCTATGAGGCGGACGGCATCGTGCTGTTCAACCGCATCAAGCCGCACAGCGCCTTTCGCTGGGAGAACGAGAGCGGCCTCGCCAAGATGCTGGCGATCGGCCTCGGCAAGCAGTCCGGGGCCGACAACTGCCACGCCTGGGGATTCAATTATGTCGGACGCTTCGTGGTGGAGATGGCGCGGGTGAAGCTCGCCACCTGCAAGGTGCTGTTCGGCATCGGCACGGTGGAGAATGCCTATGACCGCCTCTCCAAGGTGGTGGTGCTGCCCACCGAGGGCATGATCGAGAAGGAGCGGGTCTTTCTCGCCGAGGCGATGCGGAACATGCCGCGCCTGCCGCTCGGCCCGCTCGACCAGCCGCTCGCCTCCGGTCCTCTCGACGTGCTGCTGGTCGACTATGTCGGCAAGGAATTCTCCGGCAGCGGCATGGACCCCAACATCACCGGCCGACCCTCCACCACCGCCATCAAGGGCGGTCCGTCCGTCTCGCGCATCGTGGTGCTCGACGTTACCGACAAGAGCCAGGGCAACGCCAATGGCGTGGCTCGGGCCGACGTCATCACCGAGCGGCTGTTCGACCGCTTCGACCGCGAGTCGGTCTACACCAATTCGCTGACCTCCGGCGTCCTGATCGCCGCCTCGCTGCCCATGGCGATGCCGGACGAGAAGACGGCGATCCAGGCGGCGGTGAAGACCTGCGAGTCGCACACGCCGGATGCGATCACCATGATCCGCATTCCCAACACGCTGCACCTCGAATATCTCTACGCCTCCGAGGCGCTGCTGCCGCAACTCGTCGGCCGGCCGGGCGTCGAGATCATGAGCGAGCCGGCGCCGATGCGGTTCGACGCCGATGGCAGGCTCCTCGATCCCTGGCCTATCGGCCACTGAGGCGTGGATCCGGCGATGAGCAGCGCGGTGCATATCCATCTCGATCCGGTCGGCGGCATCGCCGGCGACATGTTCGTCGCCGCGCTCCTCGATGCGCGGCCGGATCTGGCGGCGCGGGTTCTCGCCGATGTCGCGGCGGTGCTGCCGGCGGAAGCGGGAGCGGCGCGGCTCGCCGAGGTGGTCAATGGCGGAATCGCCGCGCGGCACTTCTCGCTCGTCGCGGCGCCTTCGCAGCCCGACGCGCATCATCACCACGGGCACGGCCATCATCAGCACACCGCGCACGGCACCTTTGCCGGCATGCGCTCGCGCATCCGCGACTCGGCGCTGAGCCCCGGCACGGCCGAAGCCGCCGTCGGCATCCTCACCATCCTCGCCGAGGCGGAAGCGCGCATGCACCGCCTGCCGATCGAGGAGGTGCACTTCCATGAAATCGGCGACTGGGATTCGCTGATGGACGTGGTGGCCGCCGGCAGCCTGATCGCCGCGCTCAACGCGAAAAGCTGGAGCGTCGCGCCGCTGCCGCTCGGCGGCGGCATGGTGAAGACCGCCCACGGCCTGCTGCCGGTGCCGGCTCCCGCCACCGCCGAAATCCTGAAGGGCTTCGACTGGCGCGACGACGGCATCGCCGGCGAACGCGTCACTCCGACGGGCGCCGCCATCCTGCGCTTCCTCGTCGGCGCGTCTCCCGCACCTCGCCCCGCCGCCGCGCGTCTTGGGACGGTCGGCTATGGTGCCGGCACCCGGCAGCTGCCCGGCCTGCCCAATGTGTTGCGCGCCAGCCTCTTCACCCTCGATGCCGCGGGCATCGACGAGACGCGCCTGATCGAGATCGCCTTCGACATCGACGACATGACCGGCGAGGAGATCGCCCACGCCGCGGACCTGCTGAGGACGCACACCGGCATACGCGACGTGCGGCTCATTCCTGCCATCGGCAAGAAAGGCCGCCCGCTTACCACCTTCGCGCTGCTCGCCGAGCCGCAGGCCTTCGACCTTGTCAGCGACACCATCTTCCTGGAAACCTCCACGCTCGGCCTGCGCTTCCATACGGTCGAGCGCAGGGTGCTCGCCCGCGAGCAGGCCGTCACCTCGCAGGGACATCCGGTGAAGCACGCGCGTCGCCCGGACGGCACGCGGACCTCCAAGGTGGAAAGCGATGCTCTGGCCGGCGTCGCGTCCCTTGCCGTCCGGCGACGCATCGCAAAGGCGGAGGATTGACGGTGTCGGCACTTCCGCATCTTGCCCGGCTCGCCACAGTGATCGCCGACCTTCCCCCGCTTGCGGTGGCGGTCAGCGGCGGCATCGACAGCTTGACGCTCGCCACGCTCGCCCATCGTGTGGCGCCGACACCGCCGATGATGATCCATGCCGTCTCGCCGGCGGTTCCGTCCGCCGCCCGCGCACTGATCGAGAGCCATGCCGAGGCGGAGGGCTGGAACCTTCACCTCCTGGATGCCGGCGAGCAGAACGACCCAAACTATCGCGCCAATCCCTACAACCGCTGCTATTTCTGCAAGTCAAACCTGTATGGCACCATGCGCGCGGCGACCGACCGCACGCTCGCATCCGGCACCAATCTCGATGACCTGTCCGATCACCGCCCCGGCCTGGACGCGGCCCGCGCGCATGACGTGGTGCATCCTTTCGTGCTGGCCGGCATCGACAAGGCGGCGATACGCTCCATCGCGCGGCATCTGGGATTCACCGCCTTCGCCGATCTGCCTGCTCAGCCCTGCCTCGCCAGCCGGGTCGAGACCGGCATCGCCATCAATCCGCGCGACCTCGCCTTCATCGACCGGGCGGAACGCAGCGTGCGCGAACGCCTTGGTCGTGGCGAGACCATACGAGTCCGCCTCCGCCGCGACGGGGTTCATCTTGAGCTCGGCTCGGCGCTCGATCCGGCGCGAGAGGCGGAGATCGCCGGCATCATGATGTGCCTCTGCACTGACGAGAACCGGCTTTTCGCCGGCATGGCGCCCTACCGCACCGGCAGCGCCTTCCTGCGCGAGGCCACGGAATGAGCCGGGACGGTACGCCCCGCATGGATTGGGACCGCGGCGCGCGCACCGGCCTGCCCGAGGCTGTTTATGCCGAGGTGAAGACCGTTCCCCAGCTCGTCGCCATCCTGGAGGATGCGGCGGCGCGGGATAAAGCGCTGCTGTTCACCCGTATGGAGGTCGCACAATTCGCCGATCTGCCGGCGGAGTGGCGGGCGCGGCTCGATCATGACGCGCTCTCGCGCACTGCCATCCTCGGCACGCCGCCGGCGCTGCCCGACGTCGCCGACATCGCGGTGGTCGCTGCCGGCCTCGCCGACATGCCGGTCGTTGGCGAGGCCGTGCGAACACTGGCGTTCTGTGGTGTACGGGCAAACGTCATCGCCGATGTCGGCGTCGCCGGGCTCTGGCGCCTCATGGAGCGGCTGGAAGACATCCGCGCGGCGCGCGTTGTCATCGCGGTGGCGGGTATGGAAGGGGCGCTGTTCAGCGTGCTCGCGGGCCTGATCGCCGCGCCGGTAATAGCCGTGCCGACTTCCGTCGGACGCGGAGTCGCTGCCGACGGCCATGTCGCGCTTCATTCGGCCCTGGCGAGTTGCGCGCCCGGCGTCGTCAGCGTCAACATCGACAATGGCTTTGGAGCCGCCCAAGCGGCGCTTCGCATCAGGACACAGATCGAAGCCGCTCGGCTCTGCCGTGACCTGGAAGGGACTTCCGGCTAACCCACCGTTGCCGGAAGCGGTCAATGTCTGCGCGATTGACTTTGTTCATACGGCTGGATTTCGCCCGATCTTCGATCAAGCGGCGGAAGTCTCATTCTCTCTATCGGACATGAGCCTGCCGCGCCCGAGGCGAAGCGGTCCTCATTCTTAAGCACAGCCTGCTCAAGTCCATGGTCTCGAGGCTAAGAATGTGGCGCTCAGCAAGGGTACCAATGTTCTTTACTTCCCTGTGAAAGCGCTGGAAAAGCTGACGCTGGCTATTTGGATGTGCGGGTGGCCTTCCTCCAGCGAATGATCACGCCGCCTTCGAACCTCCGCCACCTGGCGAGCATCGAAGTGCGGCGGCTGGCGCGACATCGCCATCACGCCTCTTCCATCGGAGCGAACATCGATCGCTTTGCGACGATGAGGCTGGCGACAGCGTCGATCGTCTCGCGCACGCCGCTGCGGTTCCGGTCCTCCCCATGAACGACCAGCCATTGGTCATGTGACAGCTCCTCGATGACCGGGCCGGTCCTGACCAGCCCCTCATGGGCCGCGCCGACGAAGCAGGGCAGCACCACCTGCCCGACGCCGGCCAAGGCCAGATCGAGCAGCGTGCGCGGATGGGACACCTCCATGCGGATCTGCGCCCGCCGGTGGTCGCGAACCCAGCGCGCCGAGGGGGTGTCGACCGTGCAAGCGATCCAGCCGTCTCCTGCCGATCCGTCGTCCAGCGCATAGGGTGCGAAGCTTACTCTTGCCGTCCGGCGCACAGCCAGCCCCGGCTCGGAAGGTCGCTGGTTGCGGATACCGATCAGGGTTTCGCGCCGGCCGATATTGTGCCGCTCCTCCTCCTTGCGGAATGACCACGCCCAGAGCGTCGCCATATGGTTCACGTACCGCTGATGGTCTCCCGAGACTTGCCCTCAGCGACCTTCTCAAGCCATTCCGTGGCCGCCTTTCGGGTGGTCCCGTTGAGCGCGCGGTCGCCCCTTTCCGCAATCCAGAGGCTCACCGTGCCGTTGTAGTTGGCAACCGTCGTAGGGCTGACTTTCGGGTTCCGCTGAAGGTAGTCCTTCAACACCTCGGAAATCGGTTCTCGACCGTGCACATGGTCCCCGAACGCGTCCCAAGCGGCGCCCACGTCCGCGCCGGCCTCCTCTGCCCTTTCCAGCTCGTCTGCCAAGAGGTCCAAGCCGGGATTGGTCATCTCCTCCCCGTCAAGGGCATTGACGACGGTGGGCGGCCCTGCGGCTTTCAAGCGAGCACGGAACGCATCATAGTCGGTGGAGCGAACCTTCTTCTTCGTTCCCGGCCGTTGCGCGCGCTTTTCGAATTCCGCGCGCGCCAACGCCAGAACGTCCCATCGGCGGTGCCGAGCCTCCTGCAAGTCGGCTGTACCAAGGGCCTTTCGGAAGTACGGCCCCACCTCGCCACGCAATGCATAGGGAACGGGAATGCGCGCGTACCAGCGGGTGCCGAGTCGCTGAAGGTAGAGGTTATCTGATGAGGGCTTCTTCACCATGGGTGGAAGCTGCCATCAAGGCCCGGCTGTTGGCAACATCTGTTGGCAAGAGCTGTATGCAACCCAAAACCTTGATCTACAAAGGCTTTGGCGCTCCCAACCGGAATCGAACCGGTGTTTTCGCCGTGAGAGGGCGACGTCCTAGACCGCTAGACGATGGGAGCCGCGCGGCAGGGGCGTCTCTTAAGGGGAAAGCCGGCTCAAGGCAAGAGCGCCCGCCGAATATTCGCCATATCCATCCACAGCCGCCCGCCAATCCGCTCGATCCCCTTCTCACGGCTCGTGCGCGTAGCTTATTATGCCGCGCGGCGCCCGCGTCTCGATATCGAACAGCCGCGTCTCGACAACGCCCTGGCGGTTTACCGTCACCGCCAGCAGCCCGTCGGAAACCGTGCTCGACACCACCTGCGCACCCTGCGGCAGCATAATTGTGCCGCTGATTTCCTTCGGCACGCTTTTCCAGCCGACCATCACCCTGTATCCGATGGCCCCGAACAGGGCGAGAAAGCCGAAGCCCATCAGGATGCCGGAGAATGCCGCGAAGCCGCGCAGCTTGCGGAGCACGCGCTCCTGTTGGGGATCGAGCTTGTCGTCTGTATCGGGAGAAGGCATGGGCACACCGCCGGAAGAGCCGCTGGAGGATTTCGAGGACGCCGACGACGCTGCGGCCGACGGCACGCGCCTCGATATCATCGCCGCGCCCGAGGATGAAGGCCTGCGGCTCGATCGCGTTCTGGTGCGCCATCTGCCGGAGATGAGCCGCACCCGGCTGCAGGCGCTGCTCGCCGATGGCCGGCTCACCCGCGACGGCAAGCCTGTCATCGGTGGCGCGGCGCGCGTCGCCGCCGGCACCCGCTTCGTCCTAACCCTCCCGCCCCCCGAGCCGGCGGAGCCGATCGCACAGGCCATCCCACTTGCCATCGTCTATGAGGACGATGACCTCATCGTCGTCGACAAGCCCGCCGGCATGGTGGTGCACCCGGCCCCGGGCAATCCCGATGGCACATTGGTCAACGCGCTCCTATATCATTGCGGAGACAGCCTTTCCGGCATCGGCGGCGTGCGTCGGCCCGGCATCGTCCATCGCCTGGACAAGGAGACCTCCGGTCTGCTCGTCGTCGCCAAGAATGACCGCACCCATCGGGCGCTCGCCGCGCAGTTCGCCGATCACGGCCGCACCGGCCCGCTGGAGCGACTTTACGTCGCCTTTGCCTGGGGAGTGCCCGAACATTCGCAGGGCACGGTGGATGCGCCGCTCGCCCGCCATCCGGTCTCACGCGAGCGCATCGCGGTGCGGCCGGGTGGGCGCTTCGCCATTACCCATTGGGAGCGCACGGCAATCTATGGCGATGCCGACGGACGACCGGTGGCGAGCCGCATCGAATGCCAGTTGGAGACCGGCCGAACTCACCAGATTCGCGTGCATCTGGGATATATCGGTCATCCGCTTCTCGGCGACGCGGTCTATGGCCAAGGCTTCCGCACAAAGGCCAGCCGCCTTGCGGCGCCGGCAAGCGAGGCGCTGAAATCGCTTGCGGGGCAGGCACTTCATGCCGCCCGGCTAGGTTTTGAGCATCCGACCACCGGGCAGGTCATGCGGTTTGTGAGTCCGATGCCGCCTGACCTTGCCCGGCTCGAGGCAACACTTGCCGGCACGGACCGGACTGTACAGCTCAAGTCATCGTGACCGGTTTTCATGATGCCATTGCGCAAAACCTGCGCGTTGCTGCTATGCTAGCTTCTCGGCCGGCGACATGCGGCCGAGCACTCTGGTCGCCCGCAGGGGACCAAAACGAAAGGAGGGCGCTGCCATGGCCCGTTCCGCAATGACGATCCCATCGGCCGAAGGCGGCCTCAGCCAGTATCTGGCCGAGATCCGCAAGTTCCCGATGCTGGAGCCGCAGGAGGAATATATGCTCGCCAAGCGCTGGCGCGAGCATAACGACCCCGATGCCGCTCATAAACTCGTGACCAGCCATCTGCGCCTCGTGGCAAAGATTGCCATGGGCTATCGCGGCTACGGCCTGCCGATTTCCGAGGTCATCTCGGAGGGCAATGTCGGCCTGATGCAGGCGGTCAAGCGTTTCGAGCCCGACAAGGGCTTCCGCCTCGCGACCTATGCCATGTGGTGGATCAAGGCTTCCATACAGGAATACATCCTGCGTTCCTGGAGCCTGGTGAAGATGGGCACGACCGCAGCCCAGAAGAAGCTTTTCTTCAATCTTCGCAAGGCGAAGAGCCAGATTTCCGCCCTCGAGGAAGGCGACCTGCGACCCGAGCAGGTCGCTCAGATCGCCACCAAGCTCGGCGTTACCGAACAGGACGTGGTGGAGATGAACCGCCGCCTCGGCGGAGATTCGTCGCTCAATGCCCCCTTGCGCGGCGACGTCGAAGGCGGCGGCGAGTGGCAGGATTGGCTCGCCGACGAGCGCGAGGACCAGGAGACCCTGCTGGCGGCAACCGAGGAATTTGATAACCGCCGCAATGCTTTGTCTGGCGCGTTGTCGGTGCTGAATGATCGCGAGCGGCGCATCTTCGAGGCGCGCCGCCTCGCTGAGGATCCGATGACGTTGGAGGACCTCGCCACCGAATTCGGCGTCTCGCGCGAGCGGGTGCGGCAGATCGAGGTCCGCGCCTTCGAGAAGGTGCAGAAGGCGGTGATCGACCGGGTCAACAAGATAGAAGCGCCGACGGCCCGCGAGATTGCCACGGCGCACTGACCTAACCACCGGCGCCCTCCCGGGAGGGCGCCGGATTTTTGCCGTCAGGCCTGAAGCCGCAATGGCTCCGCATTTACGCGGTCGGGGCTCGGCTGGGCGGAAGATTCCGCAGCCTTTCTAACATCATAGGCGAGAACATCGCGGATGGAGAGCACCCCGACCAGTTGGTGATCCTGCAGCACCGGCAGATGGCGGACGCGATGGGTGTCCATCAGCGCACGGACATGGTCGACGCTGTCGTCCATCTGGCAGGAGATCATGTTGCGCGACATGAGATCGGCAACGGGCGCTTTAAGGGCGGCGACGCCGCGCTCGGCGACGGCACGCACCACATCACGCTCGGAGAAGATGCCGACGACGGTGTCACCCTCCGAGCCGCAGGCGTCCTTCACCACGACGGCGCCGATGCGCTCGCGGTTGAGCAAAGTCGCTGCCATTTCAACGTTTTCGGTCATGCGCACGGTGGGAACCCGTGCGGCTTTGAGCTGCATGAGATCTGCGACGAGCATGGCGTTCCTCTCCCTGTCGGTGCCTGCACGGTCTTCACGATCTTATTCTTTTGTCTAATTCTGGTATACGGTACACCTTCTGTCAATCACCGGATGTGCCGCAACGTCACCCGCCCACCCCCGGTATGGTGCGGTGTAGGGTGGGTGCGATTTCGGTCTGGGGTGTGCGGTGCGGTTGGCCTGGCGGCGGCCGGGGGC